>JAIBBI010000332.1 GCA_019694755.1 Gemmataceae bacterium | reverse complement strand
GAAGTCGTCGTAGTTGACCTGTTCCATCTTCACGAAGCCGCGCTGCGGGATCTTCCCCTCGACGAGAAGGTCCAGCACGGCGCAGACGCCTGCGGCGGTGGTGATCTGGATGCCCGACCAGTTCTCGCCGTCGATCACCTTGTGGAACACGGTCTTCGCGTAGGTCCGCTCGGTGAGCCGGCCGCGGTACTGGCCGGTGGCGGAGACGAAGATCACGATCTGGTCCTGGTAGGTGGTCGGGAGCGACCGTTCGAAGATGCGGCCCAGCTCGTCGCGGTGGTCGCGCATCTTGAGGTCGTCGAGCAGGAACTTCATCAGCGTGTTGTGGCCGGGATAGCGGATCGTCTTGTAGTTGACGTTCCGCACGCGGCCGCGAAGCGTGTCGGCGAGCGTGCCCAGTCCGCCGGAGGTGTTGAACGCCTCGTACTCGACGCCGTCGATCACCAGCGACTCGCAGTGCTCCATCGGCGGGATGGTGATGAGGCGGCCGTCCATCAGCGCCTCGCACGGGTTGCAGTACTCGTTGATCAGGCCCTCGGTGGACCAGGTCAGGTTGTAGCGGAGCTGGTTGTCCGGGTAGCGGGGGAGGGCGCCGACGCGGAGCCGCAGATCGGTCACCTCGGTCATCGGGCCGACGAGGTGGGTGGCGACGATGGTGATGAACCCCGGGGCGAGGCCGCACTGCGGGACGAAGGCCGTCTCGGCGCCGTGCGAAAGCTCCATCACCCGCTTGGTCGCCGCGACGTCCTCGGTCAGGTCCAGGTAGTGGACCTTGTGGGCCCGGGCCCGCTCGGCGATGAGCGGGTTGCAGTGGAACGGGGCGCAGCTGATGACCGCCTTGGTCCCCGCGAGGAAGGTGTCGAGGGCCCGGACGTCGACGAAGTCGAAGACGCTTCCCTTGACCTGCGGGTAGGCCTTGGTGACGTGCTCGACGCTGGCCGGGATCGAGTCGCCGACGCGGACGCGGTAGTCCCCGCAGGTCGCGAGCATGTGGGTGGCCATCCGACCGATCTTTCCGGCGCCGATGATTGCGATGTCGTGCATAGGGGTACCTGTCCTGCGGGGGGGACGATCGTACGGCAAACGGGGGGGCGGGCGGGGTGTCGGCGCGGGACGGCCGCCCCGGACCCCCGTTCCCGCCGCTTTCACGGGGGGTGGCGCCGCCGCGCGTGGCCACCTTCACCCACGAGGGCCGCTCACGCGTCCCTTTCATCGCGTCGGCACATCGCGTTCAGGAACGTCTCCGCCGCCTCCGGCATCCAATCGGAAACGGGCAGCGCGGGGTGCTACCATCTCCTCCTTCACCCCCTGTCCGCTCACTCGGAGACTTCTCACCATGGCCGGCGCTGCCACGTTCGAGTTCACTGACGCCAACTTCGAGGCCGAGGCCCTGAAGGCCTCCACCCCCGTCCTGGTCGATTTCTGGGCGGAGTGGTGCATGCCCTGCCGGGCCCTGGCTCCGACCATCGACGACATCGCCAAGACCTACACCGGCAAGGTCAAGGTCGGCAAGGTCGACACGGACAAGCACCAGCGGACCGCCATGAGCTACCAGATCACGGCGATCCCGACCGTGATCCTGCTCCAGAACGGCCAGGTCGTGAAGAAGTGGGTCGGCAACGTCCGCAAGGACGAGTTCACCAAGGCCATCGACGCGCTGGTCGGCGCCGCCCGCCGCCCCGAAGCGCGGCGAACCCTGAAGCGGGCCGGGTCACTGGTCGATAAGCGTCGGCCGGAAAACGGCCCGCTTGCCGCATCGCGGCCGGTCGGCTACTCTCCGCGACTCGCGTCGGATCCCGCCGCGACACAACTCGGCCGAGCAATCGGCAGGTCTGGGCCTGTAGCTCAATTGGGAGAGCGCTTCCATGGCATGGAAGAGGTCGTCGGTTCGAGCCCGATCAGGTCCACTCCCCAACGCCCCGCCTCGTGCGGGGCGTTGTGTTTTCCGGCGGCGCGGACGGTTGCCCGGGAAGCAATCGCCGCTGCCCCGGCTCACGGCCCGCCGAGGATCTCGACGTCGGCCAGCCGCTCGGGCGGCCAGACGATCAGCGTCGCCAGGCGACCGTCGCGCACCGAGCCCGTGAGCAGGGTGTCGCGCGGGGCGTGCAGCCGGAAGTCGCAGTTCCATCCGCGCGGCCAGGCGGGCAGGAGCAGGATGCGGTCGCCTTCGCACTGCAGCAGCATCGACTGGAGCGTGGTCAGCACGTTCGAGCCGTGGTCCTGGTCGGGCACCCAGTCGTAGTTCGGACCCCAGAACGCGGGGAAGCGGCTCTTCGCGTCCTTCACCGCCGCCCGCCGGGCGCGCATCGCCGCCGCCTCGTCCGCCAGGCCGAGGTACGCCGCCTGGATCGAGTCTTGGCACCAGCCGACGTTGTTCCGGTTCGCGCGACGGGCGAAGGTCCGCCGGGCCAGGTCGAGGTCCGCCTTGCCGACGCCGAAGTGGCGGTAGGGGAAGATCGCGTAGAGCTCGGGGTTCTCGATGTTGGCGAGGGACGCGAAGCGGGCCGCCGGCAGGAGCACCGCGCCGTCGGGCGACGGG
>JAIBBI010000331.1 GCA_019694755.1 Gemmataceae bacterium | reverse complement strand
TTCGAGGTTCGGCCGCATTAAGCTGCTCAATCGAATTTGGTCACCGCCCGCGGTCGGCCACTGGAACAAGGAGAGACTCGTCCGATGAAGAAAATGACGGCGGTTGCGACGACGGGTCTGGCCGTCATCTCGTTGAGTGTCGCGCTCGTTGGCTGCTCAAAGACCGAGACCAAGACCGAGACCAAGACGTCGACCTCCACCTCGACCTCCACGTCGACCTCCACGTCGACCACCACCTCGACGACGACCACGTCGGCGAGCCCGACCCAGGCCGCAGGCCCGAACCAGACGATCCAGGACTACCTGAAGGAGAACAACATTCAGGAGACCGCCGTGCACCGCGGGGACCCGGGCTCGCCGAACATAGACCTTCCATTCCCACCCGACTGGTCGGACGCCGGACCGCAGACCCCAGAGTGGGCGTACGGCGCGATCGTCTTCGACAAGCCCGAGGATCCGGCCGACCCGCCCAGCATCATCGCGCTGGTCTCGAAGCTCGTGGGCAATGTCGACCCGGCCAAGATCCTGGAACTCGCGCCCAACGAGCTGAAGAACCTGCCGCAGTTCGAGGCGCTCGGCGACGGCAGCAAGACCACGCTCAGCGGGTTCGACGCCTTTCAGTTCGGCGGCAACTACGTCAAGGACGGCAAGAAGCGCATCATCGCGCAGAAGACCGTCGTGATCCCCGGATCCGATGGCCTCTACGTGTTGCAGATGAACGCCGACGCCCTCGACGGGCAGGAGGGCGCGCTGATGGACGCCACCAGTGTGATCGACGACAAGACGACGATCACCCCCTGATCCGTGCCGCGATGCGCGGCTTTTGGCCAGGAGGCTCATGATGACCTCTGCACAACCGCCCTACCCCGATGAGCCGCCGCCACCGCAGCGGGGGCTGACCCGCGAGGAGCGCGGCCGGGACATCAGCGCGGCCCAAGCCGAAGTCGAGGCCGAGACGTCGGTGGGCAAACGCCTGGTGAAGTCGATGAGCCTGCGCTTCGTACTGTCGATGGCCGACGGCTATCCGGCCGGCATCAAGCAGTTCCTCCAGTTCTGCCTGATCCTGATCTATCCGGCCTGGCTGGTCGGGGTCATGGCCTCGGCCGCTGTCTACTTCTCCGTCTACGGCGTGCTGTGGGTGCTGTTCGCGCCGATTCGGTTGTGGATGAAGAAGAACCGGCCCGACGACTACGCGGCGAGCCAGAAGAAGTAGTGGCACTGTTCCGGCGGTCGACGGGTATCGACGTGAACGTGTCACCGGCGGTGGTCGTGCCACGCCAGCCGGTCACGGCCACCGTCACCGGCTCGGTCGACAAGGTGAGGTCGGCGAAGCTGGAATGGGGCTACACCAATTTCTTCCGCTACCACTGGGCGGGACACGCCGATTCGGCTGCCGCACAGATCAACGACGATCTGTGGCTCGTCGGGGAGGTCGGCACCAACTACGGCGGCGATCGGGAGACCGACGAGTGGGTCTGCGTGACGGCCGTCGACCTGCCGATCGCCACCGGTCGACTCGACGGCGGCACTTACGATTTCAGGATCCCGTCGTGGGCTCCGGCGTCGTCGGCGGAGATCGCGCGGTGGTCGTGCCGCCTCACGGTGGACCGTGAGGGTCGTGACGTCGATGTGCGCGGTGACTTCACCGTCATGGTGCGGGCGCAGGACGCCGACGCCGGCGACGAGCCGATGGAGCGATACGACGGTTCGGGTGAGACGGTGATCGACATCGCGCTGCCCGCACCGGTGTACGCAGCGGGCCAGGTGGTGCAGGGACAGGTCACGCTGACCCCCACGGCCGACCTGCCCGACGGGGACCTGCGGGTGTCATGGCAGCAGCATCGGGAGTCGCATCCACTGACCCGCAATCCGTGCGCGACGGCACCGGAGGACGGCCCGGATGTCAAGCTGGGCAAGGGGATTCCGTTGCGGGCCGGAGTCCCGGTCGTGGTGCCGTTCGAGGTGCCACTGCCCGCCGACGCGGCGCCGACGGCATCGGCGGTGCACTCCTCGATGTCCTGGGCGATCCGCGCCGAACTGTTCTACGCCGGGTTCACCGGTCCCATGACCGAACGGGTGCGCAAGGCGATCGTCGTGGTCAACGCGGTCGGTTAGGCGCGGGAGAAGGCCGACGCCTCGGCGACCTGCTCGGCCGACGGCCGCACGCCGGTGTAGCGCTCGAACTGTTCGGCGGCCTGCAGGGCGATCACCTCCGCGCCGGTGATCACCCGCTTGCCCGCCGCGCGGGCGGCGACGATCAGCGGTGTTTCCGACGGCAGCGCGACGACGTCGAAAACCACGGTTGCCGAGGCGATCACGTCGTCATCGAAGGCGGGCTCGACGGGCTCGGGGCCGCCGCTCATTCCGATCGGGGTGACGTTGACGATCACCGGTGGGCGTAGATCGCCCACCTCGGCACGCCAGTCGTACCCCAGCCGCTCGGCCAGCGCCGGACCGGTCTCCGCATTGCGCGCGACGATAACGCCGTCGTCGAACCCGTTGTCGCGGAATGCGGTTGCCACCGCGCTGGCCATCCCCCCGCTGCC
>JAIBBI010000330.1 GCA_019694755.1 Gemmataceae bacterium | reverse complement strand
ACCAACCTCGAAGAACAAACCCTCGGCACCAATCCGCAAAACGCGGATTCGGACGGGGACGGCCTCAACGACGGCGCCGAGGTGAAGCAGTACCACACGGATCCGAACAAGCGGGACACCGATGGCGACTCGCTCTCCGACGGGCTCGAAGTCAACACGTACAAGACCGACCCGACGAAACTCGATTCCGACGGCGACGGCATCAGCGATACCCAGGAGGTCTCGCTCGGCTCCGATCCGGCGGACAAGAATGACAAGCCGCTGCGCACCAGCATCGGCGTGGTGACTGGGGCGGACCCCGGCGAAGGGCTGGATCTCGATGGCGACTTCCCGTACGCCCTGGCGTTGGGCGCGGGAGACGGTGGCGCGGTGACGATTCGCAGCGCGAATTTCCAGCCGCTGCTCGAAAACGAAGTGGCCGGGGCGACGCTCCTGGCCGGCAACACGGCCGCGAACTGGTACGTGGTCAATTACGGCGACAGTGCCGATGACCAGGCCCTGGCGGCGGCCACCAGCAGCATCCGCTGGAGCGCGGCCGGCAGCGCGCAACCCGACGTCGTGCTCACCCTCGAAAACCTCGAGGTCGGCGCCGAATACAAACTCCAACTGCTCTTCGGCGAGCAGTGCTGCAACCGCGGGTTCGACGTCTTCGTCGACCAGGCCCTCGCGGTGAAGGACTTCAATCCTGGCAACGTCCACGGCGGCATCGCCAACGGGAAACAGGAAGCCCTCATCACCCACACCCACTTCGCGCGCTCCAGCACGCTCGTCATCCGCCTCGACGGCGCCAACGCCTCGAGCACCTTCTCCGATCACAACGCCATCTTCAACGCCGTCACGGTCGAGAAGGTCGCCGCCAAGACCGACACCGACGGCGATGGATTGCCGGACGCGTGGGAACGCCTCTACTTCGGCGGCCTCACCGAAACGGCGACCGGCGACAAGGACGGGGACGGTCTCACCAACCTCGACGAGTACAACCTCGCCACCAATCCCACCAAGGCGGATTCGGACCGCGACGGCTTGGCCGACGGCGCGGAGAAAACCGCCGGAACCAACCCGGCCAATCCGGATACCGACACCGATGGCTTGCGCGACGGGGAAGAAGTGAACGTCTACCACTCCGATCCGCTCAAGGGCGACGGCGACAACGACGGCCTGCCCGACGCCGCGGAAATCGTCACGTACAAGACCGATCCGAGCAAAGCCGACACCGACGGGGACGGCCAGAACGACGGGGCGGAAGCCATCGCCGGCACCGATCCGCTGAAGGCCCAACCGGCGACCAAGATCGAGAAGATCACCATCGCTTCCTTTACCGGTGGCGATCCGGAGGACGGCCTCGATCTCCAAGGCACGTTCGTCTACGCCACCAGCTTTGGCACCGATGAGGCCGCCGGGAAGGCGGGTGACGCCGTGTTCACCAAGGACGACGCCGCCGGCATCCGCTGGACCACGCAAAACGTGATCAAGACGTGGTTCGCCGCCGAGTTCGGCGATTCCGCGAACGACGACACCCTCGAGCGAGCCATCGCGGCCATCCGCTGGAGCGCGGCCCCGAACCGGCCCAAGATCGAACTCGCGGTCATCCCCGGCAGCACCTACAAGCTGCAACTGCTCTTCGCCGAACAGTGCTGCGCCGGCCGCGGTTTCGACATCCTCGTCGACGGCAACACCGTCGCCGAGAATTTCATCCCGGCCGAGATTCAGGGCGGCGCGAATAACACCTCGATGGGCGCGGTGCTCTCCGCCGAAGTCACCACCGAACGCGACTCGCTGGTGATCGTGTTGGATGGCCCGGGCGCGGACCTCGAGACCGTCACCGACCACAATGCCACGATCAACGGGCTCACCCTGGAGGCGCTGAAACTCGGCGCCGTGGTCACCGCCACCCGCATCACCCAGGCGAAAGTCGAAGCGACCGGCGTCAGCCTGACCTTCGAATCCGTCGCCGGCCGGCGGTACGCCATCGAGTACCGCGAAACTCTGGGCACCAGCGCCGCGACCACGATCACCGCCGGGATCGCCGCCGGCGCCGCGAGCACCACGTACACCGACGCCGATGGCAGCCGTCGCGCCAAGGGCCAGGGCTACTACCGCGTGCGCAGCCTGTAACCGACGCCCGATCCATCACCGGCGCGGCGGTGCGCGCCGGTAAAAACACGAAGCCCGGGGTTGGCCACACGGCCAGCCCCGGGCGTTTCGTTGTCACCCCACTGCAGGTCACCGACGTGCCACATCACCGACCTCTGATCGGCCCGTCGTCGCCACCCCCTGCGGGTCGGGCGACCCGTAACGCAGGTCTCCAGACCTGCCGTACCGCCGATCTCTGATCGGCTCGGCGTAGCCACCCCCTGCGGGTCAGAGACCCTCGACACGGCCGACCCGGAGGTCGGCGGTACCGTGTGCCCCTCGGCAAGCAGCCGCCGGCGTTACCCGCGCTTCGCGAGATTCTTCGCGCCGTTGACGGTCGAGTTCACCCGCAGCCGCAGGCCGTTGAGTCGGATGAAGCCGCTGGCGTCGTCCTGGTTGTACGCCTTGGTCGGATCGGCCTCC
>JAIBBI010000329.1 GCA_019694755.1 Gemmataceae bacterium | reverse complement strand
GGCGCGGCTATTATCATGCCGGTTCGCTTTTGACTTTGTGAGACAGGGCCTGTGATGCGTCACGTAATATCGGCCGTGGTACAAAACGTACCGGGTGTGCTGGCCCACATTTCGGGCATGCTCGCCTCGCGCGGCTACAATATCGACTCCCTCGCGGTGGGAGAAACTGAAGATCCGAATTTGTCCCGCATGACCTTCGTGGTCGTGGGGGATGACCGGATTATCGAGCAAGTTCGCAAGCAACTCGAGAAGATCGTTACGGTCGTCCGAGTTGTCGACATCAGCGCTCAGGATTATGTCGAGCGTGATCTGATGTTGTTGAAGGTTCGGGCGCCCGCCGGCGGCAAGCGGAGCGAGGTGCTGGAGCTGGTAAACATCTTTCGCGGGCAGATCGTGGACGTGGGTTCGGACGAGCTGATGATCGAAATCTCGGGCCGGGAAGGAAAAATCCAGGCCTTTGTGGAATCGATGCGTCCGTTCGGAATTACCGAGCTTGTGCGCACTGGCCGGATCGCCATGGTCCGCAGCGGTCGCAATTCGTCGAGTGCCGGTTCGGCACCGGGGGCCGTCGATTAGCGGTCGCGCCGCCATTCGTGTGTCTCGTGTCTCGTTTCTTCGGGCGATTTTCTCAGACTGACTAACCGGGAGTCCCTTATCCGCCATGGCTGCCAAGATCTACTATGACAATGATGCCGACTTGTCCCTGCTGAAGAACAAGACAATCGCCATTCTCGGCTACGGCTCGCAGGGGCACGCCCAGGCTCAGAACCTGCGCGACAGCGGCTGCAAAGTCATCATCGGTCAGCGTCCCGGCGGTCCGAACTACGACCTGGCGGTGAAGCACGGCTTCCAGCCGATGTCGCTCGAGGACGCGACCCGGCAAGCGGATATTGTGAACATTCTGTTGCCGGACGAAGTTCAGGGCGATCTCTACCGGAATCACATTCGAGCGAACCTCCAGCCCGGCAACGTGCTGATGGAATCGCACGGGTTCAATTTTCATTTCGGCCAGGTCGAGCCGCCGCCGGGCGTGGATACCATGCTGGTGGCGCCCAAAGGCCCTGGGCATCTGGTGCGCAGTGAATTCGAAAAGGGTGGCGGCGTTCCCTGCTTGATCGCTCTCGGGCCAGGAGCCTCCGAGGAAACCCGCAAACTGGGACTCGCCTACGCCAAAGGGATTGGCGGGACCCGTGCCGGCGTGATTGAAACCACCATCGCCGAAGAGACGGAAACCGACTTGTTCGGCGAACAGGTGGTGCTTTGCGGTGGCGTTAGCGAACTCGTCAAAGCGGCCTTCGAAACGCTCGTGGAAGCCGGTTATCAGCCGGAAATGGCGTACTTCGAATGTCTTCACGAGCTGAAGTTGATCGTCGACCTGTTTTACCAGGGCGGGCTCAACTACATGCGCTACAGCGTGTCGAACACGGCCGAATACGGCGACTACACCCGCGGTCCTCGCATTGTGACCGACCAGACCCGCGCCGAAATGAAGAAGATCCTCAAGGAAATTCAGTCCGGCCAGTTTGCTCGTGAGTGGATTCTTGAGAATCGGGCCGGCGCTCCCGCCTTTAAGGCCATTCGCCGTCGCGAGCGGTCGCTGCAGATCGAAGAGGTCGGTCGCCGGTTGCGCAAGCTGATGTCCTGGGTGAACGCCAAGGAGGTTTGATCGCATGGCCTATCCGCAGAGCCTGCGAGTTTTCGAGCAGATCCAGCCGGGTGACCGAATCGAGCTGGAGCACGAGGTCAAAGTCGGTTTCCGAGCCTGGCGAACGAAGACCGTCGGCGTCGTGCTGGGGAAAGAACGCCGCCGACACAGCCTCCATCACCAGCGGAATCACGATGACAAAGTGTTCAGCGACGTCATCTTGCTCCAGCGGGACGATGGCGAGTTGACCACGGTGACGCTCGACGAATTCAGTGACCTGCGGATTGTTGCCAAAAAGCCCGGCGAGGGAGCTTCGGCCTGAAGTTGGGCCGAGTATGGCTGCCGCGACGCTCAAGGTCGTTTGGAGTCACGCCGGGCCCCGGGCCGCGTAGAATCCTTGCCTTTCGGCCGTCGCTGAGCTTTCGGCCCAGGTTCGTGTCCGAGACCGGCCCTTGCATCATTCCTTTCCGGCTCCTTTCTCGGTCGGCCGGGAAAGGAAGGGAAGGAGGGCTCTGTGAATCGCGAGTACCCACCACGCTCGAAGCGACTCCTCTATCTGGTCATGTCGGCCGTCTTGGCCTGGGGATCGATCTTAGCGCTCGGGGCGTTGCTCTTCGGGATCGATCAGGAACGCGGCGGGGTGCATTTTTCCCCCAGTCCGTTGCGCGGCGGGATCGTCCTGCTGTTTGTGCTCGGATTTGTCGGTTTCTGGTGGTATCTCGTGCGGCGGCAACCGGCCAGGCAGGACCAATAGTAATTGGTCCGGGCTAAACCTGCAGGTCGATTCTCCAAGATCGGCTGGTGCTGGGGAAAAGCCGTAACCCGACGCGTGAGCGAGGGTGCCGCCGATAACTGAGTTGCTTCCGTCTGGCGCGTGATTGCCGGCGCGGCCGGTCTCCGCAGCGCCCTCGCTT
>JAIBBI010000328.1 GCA_019694755.1 Gemmataceae bacterium | reverse complement strand
GCGATGGTCCAGGCGGGCCTCGGCGTGTTCGCCTACCAGTTTCGCGACCGTCACGGCAAGCCGACGCCGTATTGGCGCGACGTCGGCACGCTCGACGCCTACTACCAGGCGAATATGGACCTGGTGGCCGTCGACCCGGAGCTTAATCTCTACGACCACGACTGGCCGGTGCGAACTTTCCAGCCAATGTTGCCGCCGCCGAAAACCGTCTTTGCGGAAGCGGGCGTGCCCGGCGTCGCCCGTCGCGGCGAAGCGCATGACAGCATGGTCTGCAGCGGCGCCGTCGTCTCCGGTGGCCACGTCCGCCGATCGATCCTCGCGCCCAACGTTCGCGTGAATTCCTATGCCGTGGTCGAAGAATCGATCCTCGGCTCGGGTGTCGTCGTTGGCCGGCATGCCCGCATCCGCAAGGCGATTATCGACAAGGACGTACACGTGCCCCAGGGCGCGGCGATCGGCTTCGACCTGGAACACGACCGCCAGCGAGGATTCACCGTGACGGAGCAGGGGGTCGTCGTCATAGCCAAAGCCGAACGTCCCGAGGCCTTCGCACTTCCCAAGCACTGATCCATGCCACGACGCAACCGCATTTGGATTTGGTTCTTCGCCGTCTTGACCGCGCTGAGCGCCGCGGCGATCTCGATCAACTGGGTCTACAATCAGCGGATGCAACTGACGCCCGAGGCCCTGGAGGCTGCTCGGACTAGGTGGGCGGAAAAGGGGCTGGCCGACTACGACTTGCGGATCCGCAAGGAAATCAACTCGGCCGCGAACGACACGACGGCCCCGGAGTCGATCGTAGTTAAGGTTCGAGCGAAGCGGGTGACGGACGTGACGCTGAACGGCCGGGCGCTGGAGCCGCGATTGTGGCCCAAGTACGACGTGGACGCATGGTTCGATTACATCGAGGAGTTTTTGGAGCGTGACCGGGCCAAAGGGACGCCGGTCTACAGTGTCCTCGACGCCGATCCCGCCGACGGCCATCCGCTGCGCTACATTCGCCGGGTCAAGGGAGCGCGCGAGCGGCAGGAGTTGCTTTTCGACCTAAAGCCCTTTGGAACTTCCCCCTAAAAGTGTCTGGGGCGCGGGCGACGGGTGCGGTTCTGCCGTCGCTAACGCTTCCGACTCGATCCGCCCGGACCGGTGACGCCATTCACCGCCTACCACCCCATTGACTACTTGTTAAAATACGATGAAGGGTTCCCCGTGCATCAGCGGCGGGCGGACCCTGGTTGTCATCATCCCTCGTTTACGTGAGTGTCGTGCCATGTCTGTCACAATCAACGGTGAGCTAGTGCCCACCGGGGGCGGCGATAGCATCCCCCTGATCCGGTCGCCTCTCGTCTTCGGCCGGCGCAGTTCCTGCGACGTCCTGCTCGACTTTCCGAACATTTCGGGCAAGCACTGCGAGATGTTTTTCAAGGACGGCTACTGGACGGTCAAGGACCTCAACAGCCAAAACGGAACGAAGGTCAACGGGGTTCGCATCTTGAACCCGCAGCCGCTCAAGCCTGGCGACGAGGTGGCGATCGCCAAACACAAATATACAGTGCAATACAAGACGACTCCCGACGTCGAGAAGAAGCTCGCGAACATGTCGACCGAGGCAGATGAGGTGTTTGGCACCTCACTCCTGGAGAAAGCCGGGCTTTCGAAAGGCCGCGAAGAGCGTCGACCTCGCGGCTTCAACCTCACCGAAGAGTAATCGCATGACGTTGCCATTCGCGGGTCGGACCGCCCTGATCACCGGGGCTTCGGGCGGGATCGGGGCGGCCGTGGCCCGCGCCCTGGCCGAGTCGGGCGCCGATCTGGCCCTCTGCGACCTGCGCTTTGACGACTTGGGGCAGGCCGTCATCAACGACGCCCAAAAGCTCGGCCGACGTGTCGCTGTCGGAGCGTTCGACGTCTGCGACCGCGAATCCGTCGAAGAATTCGTCAAAGACGTCGTCGCCAACTTCGGAGGCATCGACCATTTTGTGGCCTCGGCCGTGTTCAGTGAGCGTGAGCCGTTCACCACGGCCGACATGGCCGGCTTCCGGCAGACGGTCGACGTGAGCCTCTGGGGCGCCTACTTCATGTTCCGCGAGATCGCCAACGCTATGATCGCGCGCGGGCAGGGCGGGAGCGTGGTCGTGGTCAGTTCGCCCCACGCCGTCGTGCCGTACCCGAACTGCATGGCATACAACATCGGCAAGGCGGCCCAGGACATGATGGCCCGGACGGCGGCGATCGAGTTGCTGCCGCATCGAATCCGGGTCAACATCGCCCACCCCGGCTGGACCGACACACCGGGCGAGCGCAAGTTTTACACCGAGGCGCAGATCGCCGCGATCGGCCCGACGCTGCCCGGCGGGAGGATGGTCCGGCCCGCCGAAGTCGCCCGCGGCGTGCTTTTCCTGCTCCACCCCGACGCGGATCAGATCAACGGGATCACGCTGACTATCGACGGCGGCGTGCACCTGCCGTACTGGTCCAAAAGGGCCAGTGGCGAAATCTGACGCACTTTCGCACAATGACTCTCGGCGCCCGCGGAGAGTCTTTCCCATGTCGCGCGTCATACTCGGCACGGTGAT
>JAIBBI010000138.1 GCA_019694755.1 Gemmataceae bacterium | reverse complement strand
GCGATCGAAGTTCGGCGTCGGCATTCCGCGGTTGCCGCCGCCCAGGTAACAGCCCAAATCGCCGTATCCGAGATCATCGGCGACGATCAGGAGGATGTTGGGCTTCCTGCCGTTTTGCTCGGCCCCGGCGGCGACGTGCCGGTTGTGGGCGGCCATCGCGAGCATGCCCGCGGCGCTCGCACCGGTGTCGCAGCAGGGCTGCGCGGCATCCCTCCCTGCCGTTGCGGCCGGCGGCTCACCCGCGGCACGCGCGGTCGAGTGGATGCTCAGCCGCCCCGAGGCGGTCGCCCAGCCCAGCGCCGCGCCCAGCGCGACGAGGGCCAGTGATGTGGCTCTGCGATACATGTCTGTCTCCAGGTAATGCGTTGGCCCGAATCGCGAGTGATCGTGAAGCGCAAATCCGGGTCAGGACACGACGGGAATCGACGAGTGACGCGAGGGCGATTCTAGCTACACAGTGCGCCCTCCGCCGGTACCGAATTGAAAAAATGCCCACGACTTCGTGATTCTCGATGAGTCGCGCGGAGTCATAGCCCGGGCCGGCGCGCACGAGACATGCAGAAACGAAAAGCGGGCACCCGGAAGGGTGCCCGCTTGATGTTTATTCTTCGGAACCGGCTCAGGCGGCCATCCGCTCTTCGACCAGCGACTGACGCTGGTTGGCGTGCAGGAGGATCTCGGTACCGTTGACGAACCGGTCGGTGCCCCGGCCGTCGATCAGTTGCCGGCCGATGCGAGTCATCGCCTTGCGTTCGTGCGAATCGAGCAGCAGATCCTGCACGGCATTGCGGAGCTGACCCGAGGTCACCTTGTTCGCCCGGCCCAGGTACTGGGCCGCGCCTTCTTCATCGAGCCGCTGGGCGTTCGCCTCGTAGCGGTCGCATTCCGTCATGATGAGTTGCGGCATGCCGAGGCAGGCCAGCTCGACCGACCATGAGCAGCCCGTGGTGATCGCGAAGTGGGCCCGGGTGAGCCGGGTGCTGACTTCGGCGTTCTCGCAGATGATCTCGGCCCGGCCCGACTCTTCGGCAATCACCGCCCGCAACTCGTCGAGGCGCGGGTGGTGCGGCCGGGCGACGACCGACAGCTTGTCCACCTTCGGCATGTCGAGCAGTTCCTTCGCCAGTTCGACGCTACGGCCCGGGAGGTCGTCGTCGCCCAGCGCGAGCATGGCGCGGAACGGACCGGCCGGCTCGGCCGCCCGCAGCGGTCGCACCCGACGCACCATGCCGCGGATAAGCGCGAACCGCGGCCCGACCAGCAGTTGCGTGCCGGTGGCGTGGCGATACTGGTCGGTGCTGTTGCCGAGGAAAGGATTGAAGACGAGGCGGTTCGGGTAATCGAGCGAAGTCTCGGGGCCGACGGTCACCACGACGAGCCCGCTGGCGTTCAGCTCGCGGAGGTATTCGACGCTCAGCCCGCTGGCGACAACGACGATGGCGGCGGCGTTCAGCTTGCGGGCCTGGGCCAGCGTGGCATCGAGGTCGTCCGACGTGCCGACCGGGTGCTCGGCCGCGACCCACTCGTGGCCGCCGCGATGCGCCGTCAGCGCGAGGTGATTCGGTTCGAGGCGGCTGAAGAAGTAGGTGCCGCGACGGCGACGCTGGATCGCCTGGGCCAGCGTCATGCACTGGTAGAACGGTTCCCAGCCCTGCTCGGGCGTGGCGTCGCAGCGGAAAAGAATGGGGGATCGGCTCATACCAACGGACTCCGTTCCGAAGGGAAGATGCGAGAGGGTTTGAACGCGCCGACATCCATGACGGCGCGCATTGAGATGGTGCGACGGTGGGAAGCGCGAAGGGCTCCGCAGGCGTCACGCCGAGGGAGGCAGGGGAAACGCAGACTGATCCGGTTCCGGGAGGGCCCGGGGAATCAACCGCGGCGTATCAGGAGATCGGGGAGTTCGTCGGTGGGGTGGGAGTGCAGTCAGGCAGGCAGATGGAAACCGTCCGCATGGGGACCAGACCTCGTGAAGGGTGCAACCCCGGGGTGATGGGAGGGGTCGCGGTGGGTTCGTCGGAGCGAGTGGCCGACGACGCGAGGCATGGTACTCCGAACCCCGCGGAAAAAAAAAGGCCACTTTCCGGACCGGGTTTTCGACCGTGGAACACTGCAGTTCAGGCGTCGTTTCTGCGGCCGGTTTGCAGCGATTCGCGGAGTGCGGGCCAAGCCTGTTCCGCGCTGAGCGAATCAAAGTCGGTGCCGGTCACGGCCGCGCCGGCGCGGAAGCCGGAGGCCGCCGCCTTCTTCAACAGTTCGAGCGCTCGCTGCCGCGCGTCGGCATCATCGGCCCCGGCCAATGCGTACACCCGTGCCGCCTGCACGAGGAACGCGGGCGGCAGTTTGTTGATTCGCACGATTTCGTCCGCAATGGTCAGTGCGGTCTCTAGTTGTCCGAGCCGGGCCAGGAGTACGGCGCGACGCAATGAGGTCGACACGCTGACCCCGTGCTGGTCGATGGCCGCTTCGACGTCCGCGAGCGCGCCTTTCTGATCGCCGGTCATCTCCCGGGCTTGCGACCGGGCCAGGTAGCTGTTGCCGAGAAACCGCTTTGCCATTGCCGGGGGCGGCGTACGGGCTGCCGTGGGTTGCAGCAGTGCTACTGCCCGCTCGGCGGAAGCCACGGCCTCGCGGTGCCTCCCCGTATCCGCCTGGAGCAGCGACAGGTTGCAGTAAACGCCGCCGAAGTGGACCTGCTCCTCCACCGAGTCGGGCACCCGGCGGGTGATCCACTCGTGGTGGCCGATCGCCTCGCGGTACAACTCCTCGGCCTCGGCGTGCTTGCCCTGGTCGCTCGTGCTGAGAGCCAGGCTGTTCAACGCCGCCGTGAGCCGCATCCTCAGGTTGAGTTGCAGCGGAAAATCGCTCACGAGTTTGCGACCGATCTCGACCGCGGCGCGGGCGATGGTGAGAGCCTCGGCATTCTTCCCCTGCCGGGTCAGCACCGTGCTCAGGTTGCCGAGCGCGACCAGCTTTTCAAACCGGTACACGGCCGTGCCGGGCGATGCGGCGATGACGCTATCGAGGATGGTCAGCGCCTGGCGGAACGCGTCGACCGACTCCGGGAGGGCCGTGTCGTCGCGGCGCGACTGGATGACGCCCAGCGTACCGTACGCCCCGGCGAGGGAAAACTGAATGGCGTCGTTCCACGGTTGCTCTTTGGCGAGCTTGAGCCGCGACTCGAGATTTCGCCGGACCAATTTCTCCGCCTCGTCGAGCCGGTTCAGACTGGTGAGCTGATTGGAAAGGTCGCGTTGCGCCGCGGCGAGGTGCCAGCGGGCTTCGAAGTCGTCCGGTTTTTCCGCGGAGATCTTCTCGCGCAGGTCGTGCGCCTTCTGCACGTGGCCGAGCGCCACGGTCGGCTGGCCCCGGTTGGAGAAAAGCTGGCTCAGCGTACGGTGAGCCGACGCCAGGCCCGCGCGCTCGGCCGGGTCGGTCTCCGCGACCGCGCCGAAGTGGCAGACGGCTTCGAGCGCGGCCGCCTCCGCCTCCGGCCAATGCCCGAGGTCCAGCAGAATGTTTGCCAGCATCAGGTTAGCTTGAGCCAACCGGTGGCGGGCCTTCGGGTGCCTGCCCTGAACCGCGATGCATGTTTCGAGCAGGTCACGGGCGGCCTTGCGTGCGGCTTCCAAGTTCCCGAGTTCGGTCTGGATCTGACACAACCGGGTCTGAGCATCGGCAACCAGGATCTGCTCATCGACATCGTTGGGAGACTCGCGGGCGAACTCCTGATAGTAGCGCAGGATCTGGTTGAGGAACTCGCGTTGCGATTCCGTCAGGCTCTTCTGCCCGCTCAGGGCGGCCCCGGCGAGGTTGGAGGTCATGGCGTCGAGCGCTTCGCGGGTGCGCTTGCGCTGCTGGATCGCATCGTCGCGCTGGAGCCGGGCCTCCGCACGCTGGGCGTTGGCTTCGCTGTGTTGTGCGGCCGCTTCCTGACGGGCGAGTTCGGCCCGTTGCCAGGCCTGATTCACGGCGACGACGTCGGCCGACAGCATGACGACCGCGACGATCAGCAGCGATACGGCCGAAATCACCAGCGTCCGGTGCCGCCGGCACCAGCGGGCGAACCGCCCGGCCAGCGATTCCGGGCACGCGGCCACCGGTTCATCGGCCAGCCAGTGCTCCAGATCGTCGGCCATGGCCTTGGCGGAGGCGTAGCGATCGCTCGGGCGGCGGGCCATCGCCTTCCGGCAGATCGCCGCCAGGGGCGCGGGCACTGATCGGTCGAAGCCCGGCATCGCCAGCGGCGCGGGCGTCCGCCCGGTGACCACGTGCGCCAGCGTCGCCCCGAGACTGTACACGTCGCTGAGCGGGCCGACGCTATTCGGCCGGCCGCTCGCCTGCTCCGGGCTCATATAGGCCGGGGTGCCGAGCGTATCGCCAATGCGGGTCGAGCCCGTGTCGTCGCCGTCGAAGATCACATCGGGGGTCGGGGCGGGGTCTTCGCTGCTCGGCGGGCACTGCGGGTCGAACCGCTTTGCCAGGCCCCAGTCGACGACCAGAGTCTCGCCGTAGGTGCCGATCATGATGTTCGAGGGCTTCAGGTCGCGGTGCAGGATGCCGCGATCGTGCGCGTAGCCGATGGCATTGCACACCGCCACGATGCGCGAAATGAACTCGCGAAAGGCGAGCCGTCGCTCGCTGCCCTGCGGTCCATCCGCGCTGTAGAAGCGGTTGACTGCCTGCTGAAGCGTCTCGCCGCGGATCAGGCGCATGGCGTAATAGAGATGCCCGTCGGATTTCTGCCCGAGGTCGTACACGGGTACCACGCCGGGGTGCTCGAGCAGACCTGTGACTTCCGCCTCGCGGACGAAGCGGGCCCGGGCGTCGATATCGAGTGCGAGTTCGTTCTTGAGTTGCTTGACGGCGACTTCCCGGCCCAGGCGGGTATCGAGCGCGAGGTAGACCTCGCCGAGCCCGCCGCGGGCATGGGTATGCAGGACGCGGAACCGGGGACCGGAGGTTTCGGCCGGGCTGGGAATGTCCGTACCGCGGACGGAGGCCGCGCGGATCAGGCGCGTGGCGTCGGTATCGACGGGGAGATCATCGGGCCGGCCGTTCGGGGTCGGCGCGACGGATGCAGGCATGACGGAAGCCCCGGGCGAAGTCGCACGGTAAGCCTAGCTTTTTTTTCGGGGGGGCGTCAGGAAAGTCCCTGCTCGGCCTCGGCCAGCGCCTGGGCGTTGGGCGGCAGGCCCCGCTCGGCCCGGACGCGGTCGACCTCGGCCAGCACGCGGTCGATGATCGTGGCGTTCTCCGCGACATACAGATACTCGCGACGGAATGCGACGAAGTTGCCCAGCAGCGTGGCCACGCCCAGGGAGAAGTGAATGACCCACGACCAGCCCTGAAGCTGCACGCCCGCGCCGGCCGCCGAGGTGATGATGGTGATGACCATCGCGCCGAGCGCGACGGGGAAGGCGACGCGCTTCAACTCGCGGGTGCGCTTGTAGAGCGGCTCGTCGGGCAGGCCGTAAGCGAGCGTGACTTCGCGGACCCATCGGCCGGTTCCGAGGAAGTACGTAAAGATCAGGCAGTGGACGAGCAAGGTGCCGATGCCGGTGAAGACGCCGGCGAGGAAGTGTAAAAGATACACGCGCCCGCCGGGGTCGCCGACGCCGCCGGCGAGCTTGGACCAGCAGCCGATGGCGAATGTGACGGCGAGCGCCAGGGCGTTGGTGAGTGCGAGGGTGGTGAAGATGCGGGTCATGGAGGTATCTGGCAGGATGCAGGAAACGCGGGCCGTGCGCGTGGTTCGGTTCGGGGGAATCGGTCCGGCACGGGGCCGGGGGGAAATCTTACGGTCCGGCGCGGATTTTCGGCATCTTGTTCGCCGGAGTGGGTATAATTGCCAGCGAGTGGCGGGCGGCCGACTCGGCTCCCGAAACCCGCCCCTTTTCGCACTCTCGTCCGTCCCGCTCCGCCAACCGGGCCCATGACGATCCTTGCCGATGCCGAACGAGACGCGGCCAATCTGGAACTGCTCCTCTGGGGCGGCGTCCTCGTGGTCGTTCTCCTGCTCGGGGCGGCCATCGTCGCCCGGCTGGACCGCTGGCGGAAAGGCATGCTCGGACCCGGCCCGGCTGCGGTCGACAATCTCGCGGCCTTTCGGTTATCTTACGAGCAGGGCGACCTGACCGAGGACGAGTTCAAGAAGATCCGGACCCGACTGATGGCCGCGAAATCGCTTCCGGCCAAATCACCCCCGAAAAACCCCTGACGCACGGCGGCACCCAGGAGACGGCATGGCCAGCAAAGACAGCGACACCGGAGCCCGACGGACGGCCGGCGGTACCGGTCGCAACCGTAACGCCTTCTGTTCCTTCTGTCGCAAGAGCTACCGCGACGTCGGACCCCTCGTCGAAGGGCCCAACGACGTCTACATCTGCGGCGAATGCATCGAGCTCTGCCAGTCGATCATCGACCAGGAAAAGCGCCGCCGGGGCGCGGTCCGTACCACGGCCACCCACATCCCCGCGCCGCGGGCGATCAAGGAAAAGCTCGATAACTACGTGATCGGGCAGCAGCGGGCCAAGAAGATCCTCTCCGTCGCGGTCCACAACCATTACAAGCGGCTCGCCATCGGCGAGAGCGGCCGCGGCGATGTCGACGTCGACAAGTCGAACATCCTCCTGATCGGGCCGACCGGCTCGGGCAAGACGCTGCTCGCCCGCACGCTCGCCAAGATTCTCGACGTGCCGTTCGCCATCGGCGACGCGACCACGCTCACCGAAGCAGGCTACGTCGGCGAAGACGTCGAGAACCTCCTTCTCAAACTGCTCCACGCCGCCGACTTCGACATCGAGGCGGCCCAGCGCGGCATCATCTATATCGACGAAGTCGACAAGATCGCCAAGACCACGCACAACGTCAGCATCACCCGCGACGTGTCGGGCGAAGGCGTCCAGCAGGCCCTGCTCAAGATGCTCGAAGGCACGGTGTCCAACGTCCCGCCACAGGGCGGCCGGAAGCACCCCGAGCAGCAATACATCCAAGTCGACACCAGCAACATCCTGTTCATCTGCGGCGGCACGTTCGTCGGCCTCGAGGACACGATCAGCCGGCGGATCGGCAAGAAGACGATCGGCTTCGGCGCGCAGAGCGACTACCGCGAGAAGGAACTGGGCGAGCTGTTCAGCCAGGTGAATTCTGACGACCTCGTCGAGTTCGGCATGATTCCCGAGTTCGTCGGCCGGCTGCCGATCCTCGCCCCGCTCGACCCGCTCGATGAGGACACGCTGGTCAAGATCCTGACTGAGCCGCGGAATGCTCTCGTCCGCCAGTACCAGAAGTTGTTCTCGATGGAAGGCGCGGAGCTCGAGTTCGACCGCAACGCCCTCGCGCTGATCGCGAAGCGGGCCCGCGAGCGCGACACCGGGGCCCGCGGCCTGCGGTCGATCGTCGAAGACGTGATGACCGACATCATGTACGACTTGCCGGACCTCGAGACGAAGGGCAAGTTCACGGTCACCGAAGACGTGATCCGCGGAAAGATGCCGCTCTTCGACATGCAGATCCCGGAAAAGAAGAGTGCGTAAGCGGTGGCACCCGCCCGAACGCAACGCCAGCCGCCCCGGTGGGAATCGCCGGGGCGGCTGTGTTTCGTGGCGGCATTCGCCAGAATGCCGACGCTCCGACCGTAGCGGCATTCGCCAGAATGCCGATGAACCCGCGCTGGCTGGGACCCGCAAGCCGTATTCTGGCGAATACGGCTACAAGTCGCGATCTTTCTACTTCTTCATCGCCTCGAACCCGTTGGCTCCTATCACGTTGAAGCCGCCGTCGTGGTTGTCGCGAGTGAAGCCGTCGTAGGCGTTGCGGGCGAGATATACCCGTATCGTTGCGCCGGCCGTCGGCAGACCACGATGTCCCGCGGTCGAGGGCGGAACCTCGCCCTGCCCGATCCACGCACGCCGCCAGTACCGGGCGTACACGAGGTCATCCTTCTTGATTCCGTCGCCCTTCTCGCAGGTATCGACGCGGACCTCTGCTACGTACTTCGTGTACTTCCAATCGCCGACCGACTCGGTGCGCTCGTAGACGGCGACGACCTGCCCGGTGACGACATGTGTTGCCGTCTTGCGGAGTTCCTCGGGCGACATCGGCACCTTCTCGGCCCGGAGCGCGGGAACGAAGACCAGTATCGCCATAAGCGCGAAGTTCCGGAACATGATGTGTCCTCCCGGGGAGTTGTGTTACCAGCCGTGATACAACCGCAGCCATTGAATCTGCGTCGTGTGGTGCTGGCCGTGCCAGACGTAATAGCCCAGAGCGGCATCCAGCGTAATCTCGTCGCCCGATTCGGGATGATGAAACTGCCGCGTGAAGTCTTCGCCCCGCATCGACCGCAGCAACTGCACCCACCGCCCGTGCAACCCGTCGAACAGCGCGAGCGCGGGCGCGATTTCGCCCTGGCGTGAGTCGGGCAGAGCGGCCCAGTCGCCCTCGTTGTACGCCTTGATCGTGGGCCGGTCTTCGGTCAGCGTCCACTTGAACCGGATGTAGCTGTTGATGTGACTGTCCGCGAGATGGTGAACGATCTGGCGGACGGTCCAGTTGCGATACGGCGCGTCGAGGCGGTCGTGCGGGAGACCGTTCAGCGTCTTGCGAAGTTCGGCCGGGGCCTGCTCGATTTCGGAAATCAGCAGCGATCGCTGCGCCGGGTTCAGCGTCTGCTCCGGCTCATACGCCCCGGAAGGGTACTGCGGAGGTGTCATCGGCCAACATCCTCGTCACACGATTGCGCTGGGTAGTACTGCCGATCCTATGAAACACGCCCGGGATCGAAGCGCATAATCGTCGGATCGTAGCCGTATTCGCCAGAATACGGCGAGAGGCGAGAAGTCGCGCGCGGGTCTATCGGCATTCTGGCGAATGCCGCTACGGTCCCACGCCCGGGATCGAAGCGAATAATCGTCTGGACGTAGCCGTATTCGCCAGAATACGGCGAGAGGCATGAAGTCGGGCGAGCGTCCATCGGCATTCTGGCGAATGCCGCTACGGGCACACCATCGCCGTCAGGCGGTCGAAGTTCTGCTCGTTCGCGGGCCCGGCGAATTCGCGGACTCGCGCGGCCTGCCCGGCCGAGTCAAACCGGCTGTTGTGATCGATGCGGCTTTCTGTCCAACAAAAGTAGCATCGCCACTTGCCACCCCCCCCCCCATTTCCGACAATGCTCAGGTCGCCCGCGATCTTTCGACATGGGGAGTAACATGTCTCGTTTCGTCCTTCCGTTCAGTTCGCTTCGCATTCTGCACGCTTTCGCGGTCATGGTCGTGTGCGCCGGATTCGCTCCGGCCGCTACGATCACAAACGTCTCCGGGTTTCCAAAGTGGAATCCCACCACGGGCCAGATCGAGATACAGACCACTTTTACACTGGGCGATGGAGAGACCTTTCTCTACATGACGATGGAAATCGTCGACGCGGAGAATGGAGAACGAGTAGTCTGGCAGCGCGACAATGCCGTGCGAGACTCACGAGACCCGTTTTCCTGGAACTTCAAAGACCCCAACAAAATCAAGTCCGGTCGCAAGTACACCGTTTACATAACTATGTACTACAAAGCAGCAGACGGGACCATCAAATCAGTGACGGCTTCCGGTACTGTAGCGGTCCCATGATCCGAACGGGGGAGGGACTCCGAATGATGCCAGGGACTCGGCCGCGCCAAGGCGCCTCGCTGATCGAATCCGTTGTCGTCATCGGTATCCTGGCCACTATGTTTGCGCTGGTTGTGCCCGCAATACAGAAGGCCAGGATGGCTGCGTGGCGATCAACGAGCCTTAACAACCTCCGTCAAGTTTCACTCGCCGTTCAGGACATCGCGGCCAACAACGTCGGTCGGCTACTTCCCGACAACGGTCATCGGTCGGTATTCACGGAGATCATCAACGCCGGCAGCCTCCCGAGGGCCAAAATGAGCTTCAAGCTCGGAGGCATCGATCGATTCGAGGTCTATTCGCCCACACTTCAAAGCCCTGCTGATCCTTCCCTCACCGCATATTCCTTCCTTGACAGCGAAACGGGATTGCCGCGAGGAATGTGCAGCTATGCCTACAACGCCGAGGTGTTCCTGACTCTCAAGCCGTCGCTGCCGGGTACATTTGCTGACGGGATTTCGCACACACTGCTGTTTGCCGAACACTACGCCCGATGCGGGCCAATCGGCAACGATCTTGCCACGGATTTCAATCATTCACTCGTCAGCGGGAGTACAAATGGCCCGCTTCGCAGGGCGTCATTCGCAGACAGTTACTATCCGGAAGAGATCACTCCGACTTCCCGCGGCGGACGAGTTCCCTTGCTGACGTTTCAGTCGGCGCCGCCAGTGCATTCGTGCAACCCACGCATGCCGCAGTCGCCTCATCCGGCCGGGATGCTCACAGCCTTCGCCGACGGATCGGTGCGGCCGGTGTCGCCGAATGTGAAGCCGGCTGTGTTCTGGGCGGCCGTGACTCCCCGCGGCGGTGAAGATGTTGGCGATTGGTAACGCGTTGGTCGATAGTCCGCTACCGTATGCTGAGATCGAGCTGTTTTACCCACCCACCAACGCGGCCGCAAGCCGATCGAAGTTCTGCTCGTTGGCGGGCACGACGAACTCGCGGATCCGCGCGACTTCCTCGGCCGAGTCGAACCGCATCCGCCAGGTGATCCGGGTGCCGCCGGATTCCGCGTCGAACGTCATCGTCATCAGGAACCGGTGCATCGGTCGCAAGTGCGTGAGCACGAGTCGCTCCGGTGCCGCGATCTCGTCAAACCGGCTTTCGTTGTAATAGTCCGTTCCGTCCGGACCGTGCATGGTGAATTTCCACGGCCCGCCCGGTCGGAACTCGAATTCGTGAAGGGTGTTCGTGAACCCGATCGGCCCCCACCAGCGGGCCAGGACCTCGGGGTCCGCGAACGCGGCGAAGACGGCTTCGCGCGGCGCGGCCAGGAGTCGGCTGGAGACGATCTCGCAATCATCGTGCGCCGCAGACATGATGTCGCTCCGGATGATAGACCGCTACTACTCGCTGACCGTCTCGCTGCCCGCGCGGGTGGCGAGGGCCCGCCAGGTGTCGCGGGAGATGCCGTTGTCGACGTAACGGACGCTGCCGTCGCAGAAGAGTGAATTGACGCCGCCCGGGTGCAGGCTGCGGGCCGCGCGGAAGCCGACGGCCGTCAGGTTCTGCGGGCCGGGCAGCACGGCATTGCTCACGCAGTCGTAGGTCGGGTCGTTGGGACGCAGGTAATGGTTGTAACTGCCGCTTCGGATCTCGCCGGTGGCCCAGAGGAATCCACGCCGGCGGTCCTTGTTCCAGAACTGCGACGCGGCACAGGTCGCGTCGTTGAGCGGCGTGCCGGTATTCACATACGCGTAAACCCGTTGCGGCGACGCAGGGATCGGCCCGGCAAACGCTTCGGGGCCTTCGCCGAGCGTGCTCTCGCCGGCCGCCACGGTCGTCGAGGTGCCGTCGCGGATGTCGGCGATGCGCACCGGGTTCTTCGCGCGGAACGCGCCGTCGGCATCCCACGGCGAGCCGAACGGGGCCGCCCCGCCGGTCGTGCCCGAGCCGACGCAGACGGCGTAGTTCGTCGGGCCCAGCACCGGCACGCCGTAGCCCCCACCCAGCGATTCCACCGTGTCGCTCGGGCACCGGAAGATCCGCACCGACTGCTGCACCGCGAACTGGTTGTCGGCCGAGATGGCGAAGAGCGGCGGCACATAAACCGGCAGATCGAGGTTCATCCGGTTGTAGATCGCTTCCTGCTCCAGAAACGGATTGATCTGGGCCAGCGCGCTCCAGGTGTGGAAGTACGCCGGCAGCATGTCGTACGGCGCCTTCGGGTTGCCGGGGAACGCGGTTGGCAGCGCGCCGCGGGCGTTCTCGTAAGCGAGCAGGGCGATGCCGATCTGCCGGAGGTGGTTCTGACACTGCGTCCGCTGGGCCGCCGCGCGGACCTTCTGCACCGCGGGCAGCAGCAAGCCCATCAGCACCGCCATGATTGCAATCACGACGAGCAGTTCGACGAGGGTAAAAGCGCGACGGTGCATGGACTGGTAGCTTATCAGATATTTCTCCCCGCAACCGCTACCCGTGTCGCGGTCGCCTAATAATCTAGGGTAGCTGGAGAAATTCGTCCGACCCCACCATTTGAGAGACACCTGATGAGACTGTTCGCATGGTTGGCCGGTCTGGCCATGGCTCTGGGGATCGCGTCGACTTCTTCGGCCCAGATTCTGACGACCGATTTCAGCGGCCGGCTGATCAACTACAACCCCACCTCCAACAGCTCCGCGACCCTGTACAGCTCGCTGGCCCAGCCCCAGTCGATGGTCCGCGGCCCCGACGGCTTCGTTTACATCGCCAATGCCGCGACCAACAGCATCGACCGCCACGACCCCGTCACCGGCGCGTTCGTCAGCACTGCCGTCAGTTCTGCCACGCTCGGCGTCGGCTTCCAGCCCAGTGGTCTGGCATTCAACAACGGTGAGCTGTACATCTCGAATCAGGTCGCCTTCCCGACCGCCACGCCGAACTCCGGCGGCGTCTTCAAGTACGACTTCGGCTCGGGCCTGCTCTCCCCGGTCGTCACCGGGCTGACCCAGCCCGAGGGCCTACTGTTCGCCGGCGGCAACCTCTACATCACCGAGTTGAACAATTACACCGGCCGAATCCTGAAGTACGACTTCGTCAACCCCGCCAGCACCTTCGTCGCCAACGGCCAGGGCGGCCTCGGGGCGGCCACCGGCATGACCATCGGGCCGGACGGCGAACTGTACGTTGCCGACGTGCTCGGCATGGCCGTGCGGAAGTACAACCTCGCCAACCCCGCAGTCAATTCGACCTTCGCCTCCGGCACCGGCTTCAACTCGCCGACCAGCCTGGCCTTCCTCGACAGCCACATGTACGTCGTGAACTTCGGCACCGGGTCGAATCCCGACGGCTTCGTCTCGCAGTTCAACGCACTCACCGGCGCGTTCGAGGCCAACGTGGTGCTGGGCCTGTTCGGCGGCTCGGCCATCGTCGCCGTGCCCGAGCCGACTTCGCTCGCGCTGTGCGGCCTGGCCGCGGGCGGCCTCTGGCTGCGTCGCCGCCGGGCCCGCTAGTTTCGGAGTATCGCCGTGGCGAAAGCGCCCCCGCCG
>JAIBBI010000327.1 GCA_019694755.1 Gemmataceae bacterium | reverse complement strand
GCCATCCCGAAGGCGCACGCCTTCTTGTAGAGCTCCGGTACCGACGAGCCCTTCTCGACGCTGGTGCCCATGCCGAACTGGTTGTTGACGATCAGGAAGATGACCGGCAGCTTCCAGAGCTGGGCGATGTTGAGCGACTCGTGCCACGCGCCGATGTTGGTGGTGGCGTCGCCCATCTGGCAGACCACGACCTCGTCAAGTCCCTTGTGGACGATGGCGAGCGCGGCGCCCGTCGCCAGCGGCAACTGGCCGCCGACGATGGCGTAGCCACCCATGAACCGGGCATCGGCATCGAAGAGGTGCATCGAGCCGCCCCGCCCGCGCGAGACGCCGGTCTCCTTGCCGAACAGCTCGGCCATCACGCGGTTCGGGTCGATGCCCTTCGCCAGGATGTAGCCGTGCTCGCGGTAGTTGGTGAACATGTAGTCGCGTGATTCGAGCGCCGACATCACGCCGACAATGGTGGCCTCTTCGCCGAGATTCAGGTGGCAGTAGCCGCCGATCTTGGCGCGGGTGTACATCTCGCCGGTTTTCTCTTCGAATCGGCGGATCAACACCATCTGCCGGTAGAAGTCGATGAGCTGCTCCTTCGACTCGGGCCGCCCCCGCAGAGGGGTCAGCGGCGCCACCGTGCCCGCAACCTCGGCCGAGCCGTTCGTCCCGTCGCGCCGCTTTCGCGACGCGCCCGACGCCTGCTCGCCCTCGTTCGCGACGGCACGACCGCCTGAGCCGCTCCGTGCGCTGCCGTTGCTCGCCATCATGCCTTTCCCAACCTCACACCGCCCGTACCGCTACGCAATGTCGATGCAGTGGTCTGCGTGCGGCCGCGCATCCGGCCGCGTGCGCACCGGGGCCTACATCCCCGGGCTCTGTCGTTCGTGGCGGAACTGGTCCGCCGTGCCGCACTTCCAACACCGTTCCGGCGGGGTCCTGCCCCGGCTGACCTCGCCGCAGACGTCACAGATCCAGTGCAGCACCAGCTCACGCAGGATGTCGCCGCGACTCACGATGCCCACAAGGTCGCGGCCCCGGAAGACCGGCAGCCTCGCCAGGCGCTGCTCAATCAGCAGCGCCCGGGCCTCCCGAATGTCGGTGTCTTCCGAGACGGTGGCGACTTCGGGACTCATCACTTCCCCGGCCGTGTTCCCGTCACGCGCCAGCAAGTCGAAGTCGCTGACCATACCCACGAAGCCGCCGTCCTCATTCAGGACGGGCAGCCCGCTGAACCGCCGCTCGGCCAGAATGCGGGCGACCTCAATAACCGGCGTATCCGTCGTAACGGACACGACGTAACGACTCATGATGTCGCGGACGCGGATCGGCGTGGAAGACGGCGGCGTTGTGGACACAGAAACTCCCCCGGCGGCAGGCGCCGGTTCCATAAGTGAGGGTAGCATACCGGCGCAACCGGATTGATAGGTTCCAGCGCCCGGTGGGGACCGTCGGCGGTTGTGCAGAGTGCATCAGCGGGGGCGCGAACAGGCGATCTCGGGGTAGGCCAGTCGAGAGCCGACGATCCGAGAGTCGCGTGCGCCCATCTGCGTACTGGGTGCACGCACGTGGCGGGCCGTACCCTCGAACGGCAGCGCGGGCAAGACGCGGGCCGTGCGCGATGCAATCGCGCGACCCCGCCTCACCTGTTCCGAACCGGCCTGCTGCCTCCTCGGCCGATCCGAACTGTGCCGCTTTCGACTCTCGACTGGCCTGCTCTCGACTCCGTCAGCGCGTCGCCTTGTCGATTAGCGGCCGGGCCTCGTCGATGGGGCGCACGAGGCCGATCTTGCCGGGCGCTTCCCGGTCGAACCGCCCGGCCGTGGGGATGCCGATTAGCTCGCCGGCCGCGTTGATGGCCGTGCCGCCGCTATTGCCCCGGTTGATCTCGGTGTCGGTCTTGATGAACGATCCTGGATCGTCGGTGAACCGTGAGATGCCCGAGTGGATGCCCCGAGTGACCGTGAGGCTGGAGCCGCCCAGGCCCGGAAACCCGATGATGATGATGGTGTCGCCGATGTTGACGCTCTTGGAGCTACCCAGCGGGATCGGCGTCAGGCCGAGGTTGCTCGGCAGGGGCGAGCCGTCGGCCAGCGCGAGCAGCTGAATGATGGCAAGGTCCAGTTTCGCGTCGAAGTCCGCCACTTTGGCCCGGTACTTCGGCTGGGCGTTCTCGCCCTCAGCCGGCGGCACCGCGATGATGACGTTGTTGCCATTGTTGATGAGCTTGCCGTTGTCATCACTGACGACGTGGTGGTTCGTGAGGATATGGCCGCGCGGCGTGATGATCGAGCCGGAGCCGGTGCTCGCGGAGCTTGGCCCGGTCGGGACGATCACCCGCACGGAGGCGTTCAGCGCCCGCACGAAGGCCGGGTCGCGCCCACCTGACGGCTTCTCTGGCGGTGCGGTCGGCTTGGCGGGCGGTTCGGTGGGCTTGGCCGGCGGCGCTGTTGGCTTGGCCTGGGCCTGCTCGGTCGGCTTGGGCGCCGCCGTTGCCGTGGCCGGTGCGGTCGGCTTCGCTTCGACGGTTGGGGTGGCCGTGGAGGCCGCCGCCACCGGTCGGCTGGTCGGTGTCGGCGTCGCCCGG
>JAIBBI010000326.1 GCA_019694755.1 Gemmataceae bacterium | reverse complement strand
ATGTCCAGTCCGAACCGCTGACCACGCGCCGGTGCCCGCCGCCCGCCAGCGTCAGGTCGAGCGTCGCACGCAACAGAAAGTTCCGCCCCGCGGAGAAATCCGGCATCGCGTCCGTCTTGCTGAAGCGCCCCGGATCGTTCACCGGCCCGACACGCCAGAACGAATTGCCGAGCATCACGCCGATCGCGTTGCCGCCCTTGCGTACGAGCTTGGTCACGTCAAACGACTGCTCGTAGATCGTCGTGCTGTACTCCGACCACGGCTGGTCGATCACCGATTCGCTCACTGGTTTCCCATTGATCGTCGCCCGGTAGTGTCCCAGCCCGACGATCGACAGCGTCGCCTTCGTCACGTCCTGGTCAACCGTGAATTCGCCGCGGAACAGCGGGCACGGGCGGCCTTCAGGCTCGACACCCGTCGACAGCCACTTGGCCTCGTCCGCTGCGCTCCCGTCCGCTCCGATCCCACCCGCGGCGCCCGCCGCCGACCGCGGCGGCATCAGGCACATCGCCAGCATTAGGAGTGACATCATCACCGATCGACGCGAGAGCAACGCAAGCGATGGAGTTTGCATGCGCACAGAGTAACGACGCGCGGCATTTCGCGTCACGACCAGACACCTCCCGATCGCCCATCCCAAAAACAAACCGAGCCCGAGGAGTTCCTCGGGCCCGGCGTCTATAGCTCGGAAAGCAGCGGGGCGATTACTCGATCTTGCCGCCCGACACGTCGTAGATCCACTGATCGCCGTGCCGCGGCCAGTTCAGTACCTCGCCCGGGGCGAAGAACAGCTTCAGCTCGCGTTCCGCGGCCTCGGGGCTGTCCGAGCCGTGGATCAGGTTGAAGGAATTGGAGACGCCGAAGTCACCGCGGATCGTGCCCGGGTTGGCCTTGCTTCCGAAAGTCGCGCCCATCATGTTGCGGGCGATCGTGATCGCGCCGTTCCCGCGGATCGCCATGACGACCACCGGGCTCGACGTCATGAACTTCACCAGTCCGGGATAGAACGGGCGCTCCTTGTGCGCCTCGTAGTGCGTCGCGGCCAACTGCTGGCTGATCTGCGTGAGCTTCATGCCGACCACCTGCAGCCCCTTGTCCTCGAAGCGCGACACGATGCGGCCGATGAGCCCACGCTGCACGGCGTCGGGCTTGAGGATGATGAGCGTCGTTTCCATGGTTCGTTCTCCGAAATGCCGCGAGAGGGCGCTCGCCCGCTCTGCGATGGGTGAGGGGGAGTTTAGGCCGATTCCCCGCCGGATTCGTGCGACAAAAACAACACCGGGACGCGACAAGCGCCCCGGTGTCGTCGTTCTGAACTGTGGTCAAACCGAAGTCAGACGCCGAAGTTGGTCAGGACTCGGCGGCCGACGCGAGAAACCCGAATTTAGCGGCGGCGACGCCCGGCGACGAGCCCACCTAGGCCGAGCAGGGCGACAGCCCCTGGAGCCGGGACGACATCGCCGGTGAACTGCAGGTTGCGGTCGAAGAGGCCGCCGACGAAATAGGCCGTGATGCGCCAAGTACCCGACGCAGCGGTCGTGCCACCGTTGGCCGCCACGTTACCGATCTGGGCAAAGCGGAACTCAACGTTGCCCGTCAGGATCGGAAGTGCGCTCAGGTCAACAACCTGGTTGATGAAGACCGAGCCTGAGGGCATGACAAACGAAGCGATCGGAGCAGCGAAGCCGTCGCCGCTGTAGTACAGGCCCATAAGGCCCGGGCCGGAGTTCGACGAGCGAGCGCCGAAGTAGAAGTCCTTGAGGTCGACGCCGAAGCCGCCCGCGACCGTGAAGCCGAGGCTGACATAGTCGGTGGCCTGCTGAGTCCAGTTCGCTGAATTGAGCGAGTTGGCGCCGGTGTTGCCGGTGAGGCCCGCGCCGCGCGTCAGGTTGTTGGCAGCGACGTTGGTCACTCCCGAGCCGGCCGTAAAGGCCTGATCGCCGGGCGTGCCGTTCAAATCCCACTGCGAGACAGTGACGGCCGCGGACGCAACGCCCGCGCTGGCCGCCAAAACGGCCAAAGCAGCAATCTTCATCTTTTCTACCCTCCTACCAGGCAGGGAAGTAGGCCGCACGCGAGACCGGAAGAAGTCCGTCTTCTTCCGGGCGGAACCTCACGTGAAGCGCCTGCCTGAGCCCTCTTCGGGCGCGGGAAGTATAACGACCGCAAGGTCTGCTCGCTGGCCTTGAGAGCGTGTTTTGCGCGAACTTCAAGATCGCCCGTACACGCCCCAAATATCCGCGCGCCGGATGCCCTTCCGAGCCGTCCCGGGCCACTTTCCCCCTCACCCGTCATACACTGCCCCGCGCAGATGCCAAGGAGGGCACGACGCGATGTCACAGACCCCTGTCCTGGAACTCCCGTTGGCAAAAGACGGAACGACGCCCAAGAAAACCGCCCCCCGCGCGACGGCCGAATCCATGGCCGCCAAGCAGCGCGACATCTCCGTGTCGGAGTTCTTCGCCAAGAACCGGCACCTGCTGGGCTTTGACAACCCGCGCAAGGCACTGCTCACCACGGTGAAAGAGGCCGTCGACAACAGCCTCGACGCATGCGAGGAAGCTGGCATCCTCCCCGAGATCGTCGTCGTCATCGA
>JAIBBI010000137.1 GCA_019694755.1 Gemmataceae bacterium | reverse complement strand
GTCTGCGTCTGGGACGTACCGGAAAAGAAGCGGCTTGTTACGATTCCGCACGGTGCGACGTGCCTCGCGTTCGACCGTGAATGTCGTCGATTTGCGTATTCGGGGCCCGATGGCTGGATTGGAATTCATCAGACTGATGACGGCGAACCTCTAGCCGACATCGACATCCCGGACGACCAGCCTATCAACGCCTTGGTGTTCACCGACGACGGCAACCATATCATTGCCGGCGGCAGCGGCGGGCTCATTCGCGTCTGGCGTATCGACTCCGAGGAACTTCTGACTGTCCGGCAATTCCGTTCAGCGATTGAGTACCTGCTGATCCGGCCCGATGGCAATCTGCTCGTGGCCCATCAAAACGGCACGGTCTCGGAGTTGCCGGTCCAGCGTCTGACGGACGATCAGTAACTCCCTCACCCGGCCGGGATGCCGCATGGACGAACCGCAGAACGAGAGAAAACCCGCCCCGGCACAGGAAGAACTGTCGGGAACGACGCTGGGTGATTTCCAGATCATCCGGAGGATCGGGCAGGGGGGGATGGGGCAGGTCTACCTGGCCGAGCAGATCTCTCTGAAACGCAAAGTTGCTCTCAAATTTCTCAAGGCCGATCTGGCTGCAAATCCTGCTGCCCTGAACCGATTTCGGGCTGAGGCTGAGGCGGTCGCGAAGATCAGTCACGCCAACATCGTTGCTGTTTATACCGTCGGCTCTTTCGACGATCGCCAGTACATGGCTCTCGAATACGTGGAGGGATTGAATCTCCGCGATTATCTGGCACGCAAGGGAACGCCGGACCTGCCGAGGGCGCTCCTGATCATGCGGCAGGTGGCGTCGGCCCTTCAGCGGGCGAGTGAAGTCGGCATCGTTCATCGCGACATCAAGCCGGAAAACATCCTGCTGACCCGCAAAGGTGAAGTCAAAGTCACAGACTTCGGTCTGTCTCGTGTCTTCGGCGCAGACGAACTTCATCTGACGCAGAGTGGCATGACCATGGGCACGCCGCTCTATATGAGCCCCGAACAGGTGCAAGGCAAAGCGGTCGATCCGCGGTCGGACATTTATTCGTTCGGCGTGACCTGCTACCACATGCTGGCCGGAAAACCGCCCTTTACCGGGCAGATTGCAGTCGAAGTTGCTCTCCGCCACGTCAACGACACTGCGCCGCCCCTTGAGTCGATCCGCCCCGACTTGCCGATCGAACTATGCCGCGTCATCGCGCGGATGATGAGCAAGGATCCGGCGCAACGACCGCAATCCGGGCGCGAGGTCCTCCGCGTTCTCAACGCGCTCCGAGGGGGATCAGGCGACCTGACATTCCCGGATGCCGTCTCATCGGTAACGACGCCGGTGTCGGAAGCCGAGTCGACGAAGACAGTGCCGTCGTTGGCCGGTGAATCGCCGCCGCGGGTCTGGATCCGATATGCCGGTGTCGGCCTATTGGCGGTATGCCTCGGCGGGACATTGCGTTTCGCACTGGCTCCGCCACAAAGCTATCCGGAATCTGCAGGAATACCCGTTGCGGATGCCGACGAGGACGAACGGTTTCTCGTTGACACGATTGCTCGCTATCGCGACGCATCCCTGACCCCGGCCAAGGCCGCCCGCGCCTTCAAGGACTATTCCCAACTCGCCAACCTCTACCTTGAACAACGTCGACTGACGGAGGCCGAGGAACTGATCGGTCAAATCACGAACAAGGATCCGGGGCTTCAGTTTCTAAAGAACCTCTACCAAGGGATCGTTTTTGCCCAGAACGACGAACCCATCAAAGCTCTGTCTTCCTGGCAGTTCGCATTCGACGACAAGAATTATAGGCAGTACCTGAACGGGCTGTCGACGCCTCCCTCGCGCGAGGGGGTCGACTTGCGGGACCATCTGCTCGACGCGTTTCGACGGGTGGAGAAGACGAACAGGTTGCCAGGCGAACTGGCCCGGGTCAAGCAGGAGACCGTCAACTTCCTGACCCGGCCGCTTCTGCCTCCGCCAAAGGGAAAAGCGAGCTGATGTTAAATCTGCGGCCGCAAGACATTACTTCTTCGTTTTCTTAGCGATCTCATCTGCTGTCAGAATTGCGGTGGCCTCGACGGCACCCTCCGACTTTGAAATGCTCGTCTTTCCCGTTAGCTCGGTCACCAGTGCAATGAGGCGTGGATCAATTCCCTGTTGCGTGGCCAATGGCCCGAAGAGCTTTTGGACTTGTTCGGCGCCCGCAGCCAGGCGACTAGTCAGACTGTCAGCGTTGGCCGTGGTCAAGCGAACGCGAAGAGTCATTCCGTTGGTGATTGACGCGTCCAGTGTGGCGGAATTGACGCCGGCCAGAACCGCGTCCGGTGCGGTCAACACGGCCGGCGGAACCAGGACACCCGCGACCGTGCTGTCCCAGAACTGGGCGGGCACCGGGAGCTTCACTTTAGAGGATTCCGGAAGGGGAGACTTTGCCACCAGGGCGTTCAGCGTCTCGCGATCGGTCGCGATGATTAATCGCTCTTCCGCCAATCCAAGATGAGTTGTCGTCGGTACGCCGGGAATCGGCAACGACCCGACCGGCAAGTCGGCCGCGTAGGTTGTGCGTGCGCCGTCGCGATTTGAGCGTGTGGCAAAACGCCGATCGCGGCTCCACTCGGCAAGTCGGGCCTGGACTCGCGATAGGTCAAATGACCCGCACACAACGATGGCCGAGCCAGTAGGGAATTCGTCGCCGGCAACAATCCAGATCCGCTCGACCCGGTCTGATTCCACGGCCAATTGACTCAACATTCCCGGAACATTGCCGAAGAGTTCTTTCAACTGTTCGCCATTGCTCCGCACCAGTTCCGACTCGGTCAGGACCTTCCATTTCAGTCCTATTACCAGCCGGGTGGTCCCCGGCAGGCGGTCAAGGATCTCCGCGGGTGGGGCGGCTCCGGGCAAGTTCAAACCGATGCAGAGGAATAGGCCGAGCATGGCGTGCCCTTTCAGATAACCCGGCAAACCAGACATTTCAGGTATCCGGTTTCCAGGCATGTGACTGAAATCGGGTGATCGACATCCTGTCCACGCCGTTCCAGGATCTGAACGTCGCGCCCGGCATCGACCGCGACACGGGCAAGGACGGTCTCAATGTCGCTCATTGAGATCAATCCGCTGCAGCAGCACATGACCAGGACACCGTCGGGTTCGAGAAGTCGCACTGCATTGCTGAGCAAGGAGTGGTAACCACGCAAAGCATCAGGCAGCGATTTGCGGGTACGAGCGAATTTCGGCGGATCGAGAATCACCGCGCCGAACTTCCTGCCGTCGCGGACAAGTGCGTTCAGATGATCAAAGATATCTGCCTTCACGAATCGGATCTGCCGCACGCCGTTCAAGTCAGCGTTCTCGCGGGCGAGATTGAGAGCTGATTCGGAGATATCTACGGCCTCGACCGAGATCGCGCCTTTTTTCGCCGCGTGCAGACCGAATCCTCCAGAATAGCAGAAGCAATCGAGGACGGTCCGCCCGCTGGTGTAATTGGCTACGGCTAGGCGATTGGCTCGCTGGTCGAGAAAGAACCCGGTCTTCTGCCCCTCGCGCAGGTCGACCCGATACCTGACGACTCCGTCGTCGATGAAGACGGGCCCATCCGGCGGTTCGCCCCAAACGGGGCCGTCGCGAAGTTCCAGCCCCTCCAGTTGGCCGATGCCCTTTTCCGTTCGCAAGTAAATGCCCTTGCAACCGGTCACCTCAGCGAGCAAAGGGATCAACCACTCTCGCCGTTGTCCGAGTGCGAGCGAGGTAAACTGGACTGTCAACCATTTGTCATACCGGTCCACGATCAGACCACTGACACTGTCGGCTTCGCTGGCGAGAAGCCGATAGCCGACTCGATCGCCCAGTCCGAAAAGCGCGGCTCGGAACCGGGTGGCCGCGGCAAAGCGTTTCTTGAAAAAGTCGGCATTCAGATCCTGATCCTGTTTCCAGGAATAGAGTCGGGCCCGAATCTTGCTTCGGGAGTTGAAAAACCCTCGGGCAATGAAGGTGCCCGTGTGCGTGACAACATCGACGGGATCGCCGTCGGCTGGCGTGCCGTCGACTTCCTGAATCGCGCCGGTGTAAACCCACGGGTGCCGACTGAAGAATGGCTGTGCCCGACGGGGACGCAGCAGAACACGAGGCAGCGGTGGCATGGCTCAGTTCCCGGGTGAATACCCGATTGTTCTTAGGGGAGGGGGTTTGAATTGCCCGAGCCTGGTGGCATCCCAAACCGCCCCGGATGCATAGCTCCCGCCGGAGTCGGCGGGGAGATATCAGACGCCGACGCGGGCGACCGTGTTGACGTATTCGATCGTGCGGTCCAGTTCCGTCGCACCGCCCCGACTCAGCAGCAGGGCCCGAACGCGAAGAACCAGATCGGTCTTATTGATAGGCTTGGTCAGGAAGTCGTGAGTACCGGCTTCGACGGCGCGTTCGACATCGCTCGCCTGATCCAGTGCAGTGATCATAAGCACGGGAAGCGCCTTCGTCGTCGCATCGGCCCGAAGCCGCTTGCAAACTTCGAATCCGCTCAACTTCGGCATCATGATGTCGAGCAAAACGACATCGGGGTGCCATTCCCGGACGACACGAAGAGTTTCTTCTCCGTCTGTGGCGATCTTGACATCCCACCCCGTGCCCTCGAGGTAAGCTTCGATGAGTTCGGCGCCCTGGGGATGATCGTCGGCGATCAGCACCTTGGCGGGTGGGAAGTCAGTTGCAAGCGGTGCCGCCGCCGACATGGAAGCCCTCCGATGTACTCGTCGGCCTTAGTATAGCAGGACGCACCGGCCCGGGCAGTAAGCAATCGGGGCGAATGAAGCCCGGCCCAAATTTGGCCGATCTTCATTCGCCCCGACGAATCAGACACTTAGATTTCAGGACGTGCTGAATTCTGGCTTCCGCTTGCAGAGCTGGGCCTGAAGCCGGGCGACGATGCTGGAGTGCATCTGGCTCACCCGCGACTCGGAGAGGTCCAGCGTCGCGCCGATCTCTTTCATCGTCATGTCTTCGTAATAATAGAGGATGACGATGAGCCGCTCATTGCGGTTGAGGCCGCGGGTCACGAGCCGCATGAGGTCGCGGTTTTGGATGCGGTTGGTCGGGTCCTCGGACTTCTTGTCCTCGAGAATGTCGATCTCGCGAACATCCTTGTAGCTGTCGGTCTCGTACCACTTCTTGTTCAGGCTGACGAGGCTGACAGCCGTCGCGTCGCCGACAATTTGCTGGAGTTCTTCTTCGGAGACGCCCAGCTTCTGCGCCAGTTCGACGCTTGAGGGCGGGCGGCCGAGCGACGCTTCCAGCGTCTTGCGGGCCTCTTCAAGCTTACTGGCTTTGCTCCGCACGAGACGCGGCACCCAGTCCATGGTCCGCAGTTCGTCGAGCATCGCGCCGCGGATTCGCGGCACGCAATATGTTTCGAATTTGACGCCACGGTTCAGATCGAACGCATCGATCGCGTCCATCAGACCGAACACGCCGGCCGAGATCAGGTCGTCGAGATCGACGCCGTCGGGCAGCCTCGCCCAGATTCGTTCCGCGTTGTACCGGACGAGCGACAGATACCGCTCAACGAGCCGGTTCCGCAGTTCGACTGTCGGATGTGCGCGGTACTCAGTCCAGACATCGATGATATCCGCGTCGACGTGCGTCACCACGGGCACCCTCCCTGATGCCGGGTTCAGCCACGGAATCGCTGATGGACCTGCCGACCATTCGACCGAAGCCGTCTGGTTCCCCCGACAGGGTCATCGCCTGGGTTTCGGAGCACTCGAACAACCGCGATTCCCCCCGCGGTTGTCCGGGCTGCCGGCCCCGGTGATGACGATCGCTTTCCGTAGGACCCGAATTCCCCCTCACGGCCGGTCCAGACCGGCCGCCCCCAATCTATCGTCCCCGCTCCCGACCCGCCTGAAGTCAATCCCCATCGAATTCCGGCAGGTCCTTGGCTGGTGCTGAGACGATTCCTCCAAGCCGCATCCGTGCAGTTAGTGCATCGCTTCCTCCGGGCCGTTCGGACCCGTGTGTTGTTCCGTTCGTCGGAGCGGGGCCATAACCGGACGCCGTCATGTTGTCCAGCGGTTTCGCCCCCGGCGACGCTTTTGCGGGAAGAACTTACAATAGGGGCATGGCAAACGACCTTTATTCCGTCCTCGGCGTCGACCGATCGGCAAGCGACGACGCTATCCAGAAGGCCTACCGCAAGCTTGCCCGCCAGTATCACCCGGACCGGAATCCCGGCGACAAGGAGGCCGAGGCCAAATTCAAGGATGTCCAAAGCGCGTTCGACGTGCTGGGAGACAAGGAGAAAAGAGCCCAGTACGACCAGTACGGCTCCGTTGGTGGCCCCGGTCCGAACTTCGGTGGGCCCGGCGGGTTCAATTTTCACACGTCAGGGCCGGGCGGATTTGACCAGGTCGACGCCGAGAATATCTTCCGCCAGTTTTTCGGCGGTGGGGGCAGTCCGTTCACCGGGGGGGGCGGGGGAGGTCCGTTCGGCGGAAAGGCCGGTCGGTCTCGCCAGGCCCCGCCCGCCGAACCGCAGGAGGCGGAAATCGGCGTTCCACTCGAGACTGCTCTCGCCGGCGGCACAATGCAATTCAATATCAGCGGCAAGGACGTCAGCGTTCGCATTCCTGCCGGAATCGGCGACGGACAAGCCTTGCGCCTGAGTGGACAGGCCCCCGGCGGCGGCGATTTGCTTCTCCGGGTCAAGCTCCAGCCCCATCCGCATTATTCCGTCGAGGACGGTAGCCTGATCGTGACTGTCCCCGTGAGCATACCCGAAGCGGTGCTTGGCGGGTCTATCGATGTGCCGTTGCCCGGGGGTGTATTCGTCACGGTCAAGGTTCCGCCCGGCACGAGCAGCGGGGCGAAACTACGGCTCAAGGGGAAGGGGATCAAAGGCGGCGACTGCTTCGTTCGGCTGAAAATAATGGCCCCGGTCGCGCTCTCCGATAAGGCAAGGGACCTGCTCAAGGCCTATTCGGAGGAACAGCCCCACGATCCCCGGACCGAGCCATTCTGGAAACGATGACCGACCAACGGTTCCATGCCCGCGAGCATGTCCGCCGAGGCGATGACTTTCGCAGAGTCTACGAGGCCCGCCACTCCGTCGCCTCGGGGCCATTGGTGGCATACGCGCTGGCCAACGGGCTTGAATGGAATCGGATCGGACTTTCCGTTAGCAAGCGAGTCGGATGCGCTGTGATCCGCAATCAGACGAAACGGAAGCTCCGAGAGGCATTCCGCCTGACAAACGCCTCCCGGCCGTTTGGATATGACTTCGTCATAGTCGCCAAGTCAGCCGTGCTGCCGGAGTTCGCAGAGTTGATCAGGTTGTTGGAGACTTTACTTCCCAAGGCTATCGCGCGGTGCGCAACATCACGTCCTTGATTCTGATCGGCCTTGTTCGGGTCTACCAATGGACTCTGAGCCCGCTCCTGCCCCGGGCGTGCCGATTCCAGCCCAGTTGTAGCGAGTATTTTATCGAAGCTGTTCAGAAGTATGGCCCGATAGCCGGGGGCTGGCGTGGACTCAAGCGAGTCGCTCGCTGCCACCCCTGGCATGCTGGCGGCTACGACCCGCCCTGAAGGAACGGTCAGCTAGTACCGATCAATTGCTCGTTTTTCAGTTTCACTTGATATCGTTCGTTGGCGACCTGGCGAATGCGGTCAGCGAACTGCGGCTGATCCCGGAGGATGCGACGCAGATCGCGTTTGTCGAGTACGAACAGATTGCATAGAGTCTTGGCCCGTACGCTAGCCGTCCGCAGCATAGACAGCAAAACGCCGATTTCGCCGAAAAACCCGCCTTCGCGAATGGTCTCGCTAACCCGGCCATCGTCGTCGAGCACCTCGACTTCGCCGTGGCAAATCAAATACATCTCGCGAGCCAGGTCATCCTTGTGAATAATCATCTCGCCCGGTGACACTACGGTCGGCCGCAGCGCCATGATGACGGCCCGGAGAAACATCGGATCGGCGCCTTTAAACAGTTCGCACTTCTCCAAGACCTCGGTGGTCACGACCTCCAGCCACCGGCGACCGTCCCGTTCAATCAGTTCGTTCGCCTCCGGCGGCCCCCAAGTGCCTCGCGTGTAGTTCGGAAACTCAGTCGGTGGTGTCGCCGCCCAGTAATCCATAATCGGCTGGGCGATCCTCCAAGCGGCCTCCACGAGGTCCGTACGGGAAAACAGGGTCGCGTCGCCGCACATGCAATTGTAAATCATGACCTCGTACCCTGTCGCGCGGGCAGAGGCAAATGTGTCGGCATAGTCAAACCGCTGCTGTACCGTCTGCAACTGCATCAAAGGCCCGGGGATCTTGGAGTTAAACGACGTTTCGATCGCCTGGCGTGGCTGAATATGAAACACGATCCGGTTCGCCGTCATGGCATCAACGGCGGTCCCGCGAAAGATCGTCAACGGGGCCTTCTTGAAGCGCACCACGATCTCCGTGCCGCGTTTCCAGAGCGCCTTGCCCGAGCGAAGGTAGATCGGGACGCCTTCCCATCGCCAGTTGTCTATGAACATCTTGTACGCGGCAAAAGTCTCCGTTCGAGAGACGGGGCTCACGCCGGGACTCTGTCGATACCCGGGTTTAACCACATTCCCGGCTGCGTCGTGCGAAGGACCATACTGGCCACGAACAACGTATTGCGGAACCTCGTCCGGCTTGAGGATTCGGACGGCTTGCAGGACCTTCGCCTTTTCCGTTCGGATTTGATCCGGAGCAAACGAACCGGGCGGCTCCATGCAAAGGTAAGCCAGCATCTGAAACATGTGGTTCTGCATCATGTCGCGAAGTACGCCTGTGGTTTCGTAGAGCGCGCCGCGAGACTCAACGTCCACAACTTCCGAAACGTTGAATTGGATGTGGTCGATGTAATTCTTGTTCCACAGCGGCTCGTAGATGCCATTCGAGAACCGGAACGCGAGCAGGTTTTGTATCGTGTCCTTGCCCAGGTAATGGTCGACGCGGTAGATCTGGCTCTCGTCCCAATGGCTCAGAACTTCGCGGTTGAGTTTCTGTGCGGATGCTAGGTCATGGCCGAACGGCTTTTCGATGATGATCCGCCGCCATCCGGGGCCATGCTTGAAGCCGACCTTTTCGAGATTGGCCGTAATCGGGCCGAAAATCGAAGGCGGGACGGCGAAGTAGAACAGCAGATTTCCGCCAGTCCCGTGTTTCTCGCCTAGCCCGGTCGCGACTTCCTTTAGCCGGTGAAATGCATCGGGGTCTTCGATCTTGCCGGAAACGTAGTGCAGGCGATTGCAGAGCCACGACCAGGTGGTCTCGTCGAATTCCTTCCGCGTGTGGAACTTGCGAATACGATCCGACATCCGGTCCCGGAATTGAACGTCATCCATCTCGTCGAGCGCGAACCCGACGACGGCGAACTGCTCGGGAAGCATGTCGCTGCAAGCAAGGTTGTACAACCCCGGCATCAGGAGACGCTGAGTCAGGTCGCCCGACGCCCCGAACAGCACGATAACGCAAGGATCGCCCAGCGGGATGTCTGCCAAATGAGGTACGTCGGGAGCCGATGGTTGCATGGGATGAGCAGCCTGCGGGGACAGGGGCCTGGCGCAAGTGAAACTAGCAGGAACCGTCTGTCCGACAACCCCTAGGACGGAACGGCAAGGGAAAGTACCGACACGTAAGTTCGACGCCGTTTTGTCCGCCGGCGAAAATGGGGCCCTGAAACAGGAACGTCATGTGCGGACAAAAGAAAAGGGCCGCTGACAACTCCTGTCAGCAGCCCTCGCGGAGTGGGCGTTATAGGACTCGAACCTATGACCCCCAGCTTGTCGAGCTGGTGCTCTAACCAACTGAGCTAAACGCCCGCGAATTCCTGTTTTAGATCAGCGCACGCCCTTCGTCAACCTGAGTCAGGGTCGCAGGGCGAGGCGGTGCCGGCTCAACCGCTCGAAGCCGTCCCGGGTAATCCGGTAATTGTGCTCAATCCGCAGACCACCGAGTTCCGGAATATATAGCCCTGGCTCCAAAGTCACCACGTCGTTTTCCAGCAGTATTTCCGTACTGTGTCGCACGAAGTACGGAGCTTCCGGGTGCATCAGGCCGAGCCCGTGCCCTGCATGGTGTGGAAACCACTCGAGTAGGCCTGCCTCGCGGAATGGTCGGCAGACGGCGTCGTAAACCGCTTGGCACGCGGCCCCAGCACGCAGTTCGGCCTCTCCAGAAGCCATAGCGAGGAGGCTGACCTCCAGAAGACGCTGCTGCTCGGGCGTCGGTTCGCGACCTACGCAAACCGTGTTGGTAAAGTCGCTTCGGTAGCCACCCAAGATCACGGAATAATCGAGTATTAGCAGGTCGCCGGCCGCGAGTACCCGACTTGTTGGGGGGCCGCCACGTCGCTCTGGCCCGGGGGACACGGCAAAATCGCCGTAAACGATGACAACCTGCCCGGCGACTCGCTCACAGGCCGCATGGATGGCGCCGTACACGTCCAACTCGCTCATACCTGTTGTCGCGTTGTGCAGTCCCCAGTCCAGGCCGGCCTCCGCTACCCTGCAGCATGTGCGGATCAGGGCGATTTCGTCGGGGTCTTTCTGCCGGCGCAACTCCGCAATGCCGGTAACGATCTCGCGACAGGTCGGGCTGCCCCATGTATCGACGGGAGGCGACGGCAATTGGTCCAGAAACGCAATCTGCCGGGGGCCACGGCCCGGTGACTGGCCGTCGTACCACGCTATTTTCTCGACGGTATCGACATGGGCCTCTTCGACCGAGGCGGGCAATCGACCGTCGTGAATCAGCGTGCTTCCTCCGTCGCGGGTCAGTTCGAGCGCGGCGAGGAAGTCACCACCCAAACTTATCGGGGATACGTAACAACCGGCCAGATAACGCAGGTGGTGCGGGTCGGCCAGGACGACTCGATCCGGAAGCCTGGGGAATCGGTCCCAGAACCTTTCTCGGCGGACCCGGCAGCCCTCGGAACTCAGCATGATTGGCCCTCGGAGAGTGAACTCCCGTCCCGTCTTACGGTAGAAACTCTAAGATCAGTCGGGAGAGGGGGAACGATGCAATCGCTTCTGGACAAGCGTGAAATCCGAATCCGGCGGATGTTCGGCGACATTGCCCCTTGGTACGACACTCTCAATCACCTTCTCAGCTTCAACGTCGACAAATACTGGCGCTGGCGGACGACCCGAATCGTACCACCCAACGGCACCGACCCCATTTTGGACCTCTGTACCGGGACCGGCGACCTCGCCTTGGCTTTTGACCGGGCGTCTGGGGGCACCGTGCCCGTAATCGCATCGGACTTCTGCCATCCGATGCTTGTTCGTGCGGTGAAGAAGACGGTGCGAAAGAACGCAGGTGAACGAATCAGCATTGTGGAAGCCGACGCACAGCTACTCCCGTTTCCAGATGACCAATTCCAGATCGTCACCGTGTCGTTCGGCCTGCGCAACGTGACCGATTTCCGGCGCGGGCTTCGCGAAATGACCCGGGTCGCAAAACCGGGGGGCCGGATCGCCGTACTGGAGTTTTCCAAGCCCCGGCACTGGCTGTTCGGGCGCATGTACCGCTTCTATTTCACCCACATACTGCCGCGGATCGGCCAGATATTCTCGCGGAGCAAAGACTCGGCCTACAAGTATCTGCCGGCCAGCGTACTCGCCTTCCCGGACTACGAGGCACTACTCGCCGAAATGGCGGAATGCGGTCTGACTCAGCTAAAATACCACTCGCTGACATTCGGGATCGCGACCTTGTACGTCGGGACGAAACCGTGAAAGACCATTTGCTGATCCGCGCCGCCCGGGGAGAGGCGGTCGAACGAGTGCCCGTTTGGGCGATGCGGCAGGCGGGCCGATGGGACCCGGAGTTCAATCGCATCCGGTCCGGCCTTGACTTTTATGCCTTTTCCGAGAATGTCGAACTGTCAACAGCAGCGACTCTAGCGCCTCGGCGTTTTGGCGTCGACGCCATCATTCTCTTCTACGACATCACGACGTTAACAATAGCCATGGGCCTGCCATTCCGTTTGATGCCGGACGTGGGACCAGTGCCAGAGAAACCCGTCCGCACGAAGGCGGATGTGGACAAATTGCATGGCCGGCCAGACCCAGCCGCTTACCGACACGTGCTTGAACTAGCAGCAGCCGTGAAGAAAGAACTTTCCGGTGAGTTACCTGTTCTCGCTTTTGCCGGCGCGCCGTTTACACTAGCGTCGTATTGCCTCGGGTTCGGCAAGGACCTTTCGCTTGTCCGGATCTTTGCTCGTGAGCATCCGGATGTGTTTGCGATGCTTCTGGAGCGGCTGACGTATGCGACCATTGACTTCCTCAAGGAAATGATTCGGGCAGGGGCCGACGCCTGGCAACTTTTCGACAGTTGGGCAGGCAAACTGAGCGAAGACGAGTATGATCGCTGGGCTCAGCGGGCGCACAAGGTGATATTCTCCGCCGTAACCGAGACTCCGCGAATCCTGTTCGTCAAGAATTGCCCCTATTTGACGGCGATGGCAACGACCGGGGCCGACGTCGTCAGCCTGGGGACGCGACACGATCTAGCAGCGGCTCGCTCCGAATACCCGCATCTTGTATTTCAAGGCAATGTCGATGATCAACTGTTGCGGACCGGCACGCCGGACGACGTGATCCATTCGACTTTGGCATGTCTGAAGGCCGGCGGCGGTCGAAACCACATAATCAATCTAGCGCACGGCATGAACCGCGATGCAAAGGTAGAGAACTTCGCGGCTTTCGTGGCTACAGCCCGCGGGGCAGGGCGTAAGTAATCAGGATTCCACGATTCCGGAATCCTGAATCGTCGTGATCATCGTTGGATCGAATGTCCGCACCAGGATTCTCTTGCCCCGTGACTTAAACCCACTGATTATCTCGATCTGGCTTCGGCGCAAGCCCCATACATCTCGCAGAAACTCGACAACTGTTTCGTTGGCCGCACCATCAACGGGTGGGGCATTGACCGCGAGGCGGAGAACGCCCTCATTCTCACCGAGAATTCTCGACTTTTTCGCACCCGGCTGGACGCGCACTTCGAAGGTGACGCCTTCGGTGTGGTCGCGGATCTCAATTGGCACGTAACACCTCCGGAGCGATCCCCTCGAACAGAAGTGACCCGACCCGGACGTGAGTCGCACCTTCCTCGATGGCGACTTCAAAATCGTGACTCATGCCCATCGACAACACCGGCCCACCCAATTTCCGGAGAGCGGCAAACGTCGGTCGGGCGGTTTCGGGGTCATCGTTTTCGGCCGCCATGGTCATCA
>JAIBBI010000325.1 GCA_019694755.1 Gemmataceae bacterium | reverse complement strand
CGCGACGCTGTCGGGGCCGCCGGAGACGGCCAGCACGAGCCCGCGCGGCGACGGGCCGACGAGTCGGGCCGTTTCGGCTACAATCCTTTCGAGGATCGTCTTCAAGTCCGCCTCGGAAATCGCATGCTCCCCGGAGAAGTCTATTGGATCGCCGGGCTGGTCGCGGCGGCCGGCCTCGTCGCTGTCGCCGCAATCGCCGCGTTCGCCCGTGGTCGACCGCCCTGGCGGATGCCGCCGCAACGCAACCGCGCGGTGCCGTGGCTCGGCGGGATGTGTTTCACGATTGCGATCGTCCTCTGGCTGCCGCCCTCGATCGTCGCGGCCATGTGGCTCGGTGATGTGAGCAAGTTGTCGCCCGAAAGCCGGCTGCCGGTCTATCTCGCCGCCAGCCTCGCCTGCCTGCCGCTGCAAGTCTGGCTGAGCCTGCGCCTGCTCAACCGCGGCGAGGGGATGCAGATTCCCCCCGGTGGCGGATCGTACATCCGCAGCATCGCCCTCGGATGGGCCGCCTGGCTGCCGGTGGTCGTGGCCACGGCCATCCTGCACCTGGCAGTCCGTTGGCTGGCGACACAGTACGGTAGCGAGGGCGTGTCGGACCACACGCTGCTGGAAACGCTCCACGCCAACCCGAACTCGCGCCGGCTCTGGCTGCTGATCGCCGGGCAGGCGATCGTTTGCGCCCCGATCATCGAGGAAATCTTCTTCCGCGGCTGCCTCCAGCCCTGGCTGGTGAACCGGCGCTGGGGCGGCGACCTGGCCGTGGTGCTCGGGATGGTCGCGGCGGTCGGTGTCCGGCAGGAAACGACTTCGACTTTTTCGCTCGTCCTCCCGGCCGTATACATCGCGCTGGCCGGGTGCGCGTTCTGGATGGCCGAGGGGCCGCTGCTCGCCGTGCGTAATTTCGCCGGAGGGTTTGGGACGGCACTGGTGCCCGATGACGTGGGCGGGCGGACGACCTACCGGGCCGTGGTAGGAGCCGCGCTGCTCTTCGCCGCGGTCCACTCGTCGAGTTGGCCCGACACGGTGCCGCTGACAGTGACGGGGCTGGGCTTTGGCTGGCTCGCGTGGCGGACGCAAGGGATCGTCGCGTCGACCGTGTGCCACATGCTTTTCAACGCCACAATGCTGGCGATGATGCGGATCTGGGTACTCACGCCCGTATCGGCCGGCTGACCACCCGGGCACGCGTTCCGTCAGCCCTGCCGACATGAACTTCGGTATCCGGCGTCTCGAACCCCCGGCGAAGGTAACCCAGCCCGATCGGCCCGAACCCGGGCGTATGCGCCACAGACGTAATCAGCCCGACTTCATCCGGAGCATACAGCTTGTCACCCGGAAGGGCGTCAGCCGTCAGTCGCAGCGCCCGCAGCGACCGGTTCACGAAGCCGGTCCGGTCGCGGGCCATCACGATCGGCTCCTGGCCGAGATAGCAGCCCTTCGAATAGCTGATCGCCTCGGGGACGCCGACCTCGGCGGCAAAGCGGTTCTCGTCGTAGTCCCGGCCGAACTCCGGGAAGCCCGCCTCGACCCGGAGCATCTGCCAGGCGTCGACCCCGGCCGGCGCGACCCCGGCGTCGATGATCTCCTCCACCACGAACGACGCGTCGGCCTTGCGTACGAGGATGTCGTAGCCGGGCAGCCGCAGCGGGTCGTGCCGGCGGACGTGGACCGCGATGCCGCGGACGGTCCGCCAGGTGTGCTGGTACGGCGCGAGCATGTCGACCGGCTTGTCGAGCAGGCCGGCCAGTGTCGACTCGGCCGTCGGCCCGACGACGTGCCAGCGGGTGAACTCCTCGGACCGGTCGAGCAGTTCCGCCTTCTCCGCGATCAGGTGTTTGTCGAGATGCTGGAACAACGCACCGGCCCGGCCCGGCTCGACATCCACCCACAGGGCATTGCGACCGGCGTCCTGCAGGTGGCAGACGGTGCCGAAGAACAACGTCCGGGCCCGGACGTTGCAGAAGAAGGCCGGGCACCCGCCACCGAGCGGCAGCGATTCGACGTCGTTGGTGCAGAGGTTATGCAGGAACGTCGGGGCTTCCGGGCCGGCCACCTCGATGAGGCCGCACGCGCTCCGGTCGAAGTACACGGCCGCAGACAAGGCGGCATCGTATTGCAGGACGGCGTCGTCGCTCATGGTGTGCTTCCCGGGTCAGCTTCGATCGTGGAGGACGGGAAACAGCCGGTTGGCGTCCGGCAATATCACGCAGTCGCCCCCCGAATCGATCAGCTTCTGCACCTGGGCGGCGTGCTGGAGCGGCGTGGCAAACAGGTCCTCGACCACTTCCTCGGGCCAGCGGCACAGAATCAACACGCGGTGCCGCTGCACGGCCCGAAGCCAGAGTTGGGCGGCCGAGCGGTCGGCACAGTCGGCCCCGATCTTCCGGCGGGCTTCGCCGGGGTCGTCTGCCTGCTGCGCCAGCGCGAACGCCTCGCCGCGATCCGGGGCGGCGGCGGCGAGCAGGACCAGCACGCCGCCGTCGTTGACGGCCAGCGAGGCGTGCGTGAGGGCGGCGGCCAGTTCGCCCGTTGTGTGCCGGGCCGGGTCGCCGGTCAGAGTCGCGATCGCGATGTCGGCGAGCCGATCCACCGTGCCGACCCACAGGTCGCGCAACGCAGTTCGGGCCGCCCGGTGC
>JAIBBI010000324.1 GCA_019694755.1 Gemmataceae bacterium | reverse complement strand
TGAGATCGACGTTGGACAATTCGAGCGTGCCGGACTCGATGGCGCCCAGGCCATTCGTGCCGGGGGCGTTGTCGGCGACGGTCACCGGCAGGCCGCCCACCGGGCCGGCGGCGGACATGCCGCTGTAAAGATTCTCACCGCGCTTCATCAGGGCGGACGGATCCGTGAAATTCTGGAGGAGGACCTGGTTGGTCGTGACCGAAGTGCCGTCGGAATAGTATTCGACGACATTGCCGGAGCGGTCGATCGCGACCGACTGGAGCTGCGTGCCGGTCGGAGGCGTGCCAAGCTTGACCGCGCCCGACGTCGCCGGCGGCGTGCCGGTGACGCCGCCCGTGAGGCCCTGCACACGATAGCCCTGGGTCGTGACGAGGAAGCCTTGATCATCAAAGCGGAAACCGCCCGCCCGGGTCACGTACTGCTGCGAATCGGCCGGATTCTCGACCGTGAAAAAGCCGTTTCCGGAAACACCGAGATCGGTGGTGACGCCGGTCGTGGTCAGCGCGCCCTGCGTATAACGGTTGTTGATGCCGGACAGTTTGACGCCGCTGCCGATCTGCACGGAGGAGGTGTTCGACGCGGTCGCGGTCGACGGCGCGGAGCTGCGCAAGGTATCGCTGAAGCTGTCGGCAAAATTCGCGGTGGCCGTTTTGTAGCCGATGGTATTCACATTCGCGATATTGTTGCCAATGACTTCGAGGCCCTTGGTGAAGCTGCGCATGGCGCTGACGCCGGAAGTAAGAGTACCGATGAGAGGCATGATGGACGGGTGGGTTGACGATTAGGGTCGGACGGACGTTGTTTTGTTTTTGGAGAGGGAGGAGGAAACGGACGGCATGCTCAGGTGGAGGAACCGGTCGTTTCCGGAACCGGCGCGGGGGCCGGCTCGACCTTGGTGATGGACGAGTAACTGTAGAGGGAGCCATCGATGACGAGGCGGGGGACGCCGGTGCTGTTGTCGACGCCGGAGACAATCCCGGTGATCGCATCCTTCTTGCTGTCGAGCACCGTGACCTGGCGGCCAATCAGGCCACCGGCCGAACTGAGCTCGCTGGCCGCACGCAACTGGGCAAATTCCTTCGCGAGCTGGTTGGTCTGCTCCAGGCTCGTGAACTGCGCCATCTGCGCGATGAAAGCCGTGTCTTCCATCGGTTTCATCGGGTCCTGCTTGGCAAGCTGGACGGTGATGAGCTTGAGGAAGTCCTCCTGGCCGAGCGTCTGCTTCGGTACCCGGGCATTGAGCGCGGCTTCGTACTGCGAGGAGGTCGATGAGGAGGGATCAATCTGCATGGTGATCAGGCGAAGGCGTGCAAACGACGGGAGGAATCAACCGCTGCCGCGACACGGCCTTCCACGGTCGACGAAGGAACGCCCTGCGAGCGGGCGGAGGTGAATCCGAAGCCGGCCGTGCCGCCATCGGGCTGGCCGGAATGCGAAGAATGACGGGACGTGTCCCCGCCATTCGAATAACCCGAGCCGCCGGCAGAACCGCCGGCCGAGGAAAAGGACGTGGAAGCGGACGTAAAAACCGGCTCGGCAAAGCGATAAGGTTTCTGATCCGCCACCGAAGTAGCCTGCAAATCCCAGGCGCGCGCCAGCGCGTCACGCAAATCGCTCGAATGCGTCTGAATCGTCGTGCGGATCTCTCCATCACGATATTCAACCCGCACGGCGACGCCAACGTCGTCCAGCTGCAGCCGAAGATTCACACCCTGCCGTTCCGTGGCCCAAAGCACGTCCGCCGCATCCGCGATCTGGCGAATCGCCTGGACCGCCGTGGAGGCATGGACGGGAGCCGAAGCCGCCGTTTCGGAGGCCGAGCCCGCACCTCGAGACAACGCCTCAACCCCACCGGCGGCGGAAAAAGTTTCCCCGGTCAGCGGAGCAAAGCGCGTGTTACGGTATTCGTGGAGCATCGGAGCCGGCTCATTCGCAGCTTCGGTGCCAAGCGTGCTCTTGAAAGACGTTAATCCTTTTTCTTCAGCAATTTGTGAATCAACTTTTAATCCTGACCGATCTTCCCGGCGAGTCTGGGCCGCGTCGGACGAGCGCGGGCGGGAGGTGGAGGCAATTTTTTCCGCACCGTCCGAGGCCGCCTGGGAAAAGCGCACTTGAGCATCGTGGCGAGGCGGCACGCTGCCGGGCTGAGCCACCGTCGCGGCGGCGACGTCCTGGATGGCCTGGGAGGCCGAATTCCTGGCGTCGGAGCGATCGACCAGATTGGACGACGGGCTGTCGCCCTCGAATGCGGGAAGCGCCTCGGCAGGATCGGTTCCCTCGCTCTCGGCCGCAACCGGGTAGTCGACCGCGGACACCATTCCCTGCGCGGCAACCGGAAGCGGCGCCGTGGCGACCGACTCAGGCACCCGCGAAGCAAACGACGCCGTGTCCGCGGGTTTTGTCGTCACCGCGGAAGCGCCGGACGCGAGCGGCGAGGACATCTCGGCCCGACGCCAGTCCCGAACGGGGACGGAAGGCGTGAACCCGCGCCGCGAACGCATCCCTGGATCGGAGACGGCGCTCGGCGTGCAGCCCAGATCTTGCGGCACGACCACCGCCGACGAAGCAACGACTAGGGGAGACGAGACTGAGGCGACGTCGGTTGCCCGCGGGCTCGCCGGGATCGGGAGTGGCGGCAC
>JAIBBI010000323.1 GCA_019694755.1 Gemmataceae bacterium | reverse complement strand
TCTGGAAACCCTTCGGCAGTTCGATCCGCAGGGTCGCCTGAATCGTGCGCGGGCCGGCGAAGCCGATCAGCGCCCGCGGTTCGGCCAAGACGAAATCGCCGAGCGAGGCGAAACTCGCGGCCACGCCTCCCATCGTCGGATTCGTAAGCACCGAGATGAACAGGCCTCCTTGCTGATCGTAACGGGCCAAGGCCGCGGAGACCTTGGCCATCTGCATCAGCGAAAGGATGCCTTCGTGCATTCGCGCCCCGCCGCCGGAACCGCTGACGATGATCAGCGGCAGGCGGTCGGTCGTGGCCCGTTCGACGAGCCGGGCCAACTTCTCGCCCACCACCGAGCCCATGCTCCCCATGATGAAGGCCGAGTCGGTGACGCCCAGCGCCACGCGCCGGGCCCGGATCATCCCGGTGCCGGTCACGGCGGCGTCGCGCAGTCCGGTGCGGGCCTGTTCCGATTTCAATCGCTCGGCGTACGGCTTGCTGTCGGCGAAACCCAGCGGGTCGCCCGACGTCAGATTCGTGTCCCACTCGTCGAACGTGTTGTCGTCGGTCAGTTGCCGAATTCGCTCGCGCGCGCCGACCGTGAAGTGGTGGTCGCACTCGGGACAGACGCCCAGTTGCTGGTCGGCCAGGTTGCGATAGATCGTTTGTTTGCAACCGGGACAGCGCTTCCACAGCCCCTCGGGCACGCCGCGCTTTTCGCGACGACGGGGCGTCTCGGCGGCTTCGGTGGTTTCGGCGTGCGGACCGTTCGACATGGCCGGCTTTCAAGCAAAGAAGACTAGGGAAAGATCTGAGCCGGCAGCGGAGCCCGACTGTCGCCGGCGTGCAGGCCGACGGCGGCCTCTTCCTGGCGCTGGCGCAGGGCGCGGTGTTCCGGGTCGCGCCCGGCGGGGTGGTGGTGCGGGGTGTCGCCGTTGCGGCCGTTTTCGGACGGGCGGCCGTTGAGAGGCGTCGCGGGGGCCGGCAGCGGCATCGTCGCCGCCGCGGCAAGTTCTCCCTTGCCGCTCTTGCCGACGCTCAGCACGCTCCAGCAGCCGTGCTCGCAATTGGCGCGCCACAGGTCGCCGAGGTCCCCGGTCCCTAATTCCGCCCGCACGACGCTGGCCAGCGGCTCCGGAATCACCAGTCCGATCACGCCGTCGGCATGTTTCTTCAGCAGTTTGGCCAACACGCCCTGCACCCGTTGCCGGGCATGCTCGATCGTCTCCCCTTCGGGCGGGCAGATCGTTTCGGGCTGTTCGAGCCACTGCCGATAGACCTTCGGCTGCTTCTGCCGAACCTCGTCGATCAACAGCCCCTGCCAGAGGCCGTGGTCGAGGTTTTCCAACTGTTCGAGCTTCTTGACCTTTACGCCCAGGGCCTTGCCGATGGCCTGGGCGGTCTCGGCGGCCGACGAGCAGCACGAGGTGTACAGCACCTCGATGCCCAGGTCTTGCAACTCGCGACCCACGCGGCCGACCTCTTCCCGACCTTCCGGACAGAGCGGAATGTCGAGGTCGCCGTGGATTCGGCCTTGTAATTCGTAATCGGTGGCGCCGGGCAGGATGACGACGACTTGAGGCATAGGTTCCGTTATCGCGGAGCGACGAGCGCACGAAGGCCCGCTTCCGCCGAACAGGGAGAATTCCGGAAGAGTTCCGGGAGAATAACCGCACTGGCAGCAGGCGACGTCGTGCGACGTCCCGCCCTATTCATGGGCCGACAGCCCTTGTGGGGCCGGCTCGTCGGGGTCGAGGTCGAAGTTTCGGACACGCCGCACGGAAACCGCCGCGTGTCCGAAGGTCCTTATTCTATCAGCCCGAGCCGGCGGCGTCAGTACGGAGCGCGATCGGTCCGCAACCTGTTCGGGCCACACGACTTGCGTAGCCCGATGCGCTGCGCCACCCGTCCCCGGCGGCGACCGCCGACCGCCAGGCGACCGCCCCGATGCCGCCGTTTCCACGCGCGGCTACTTCGCCCCCTTGGGGCCGTTGTCCACTTCCAGGTTGTGCTCCCACACGATGTTCTTACCCGGCGTCGGCTGCTGGAGGGCCGGAGTCGACAGGCCGGTGAACGTATTGCCCACCGCCGTCACGTCCGACCCGCCGTCGACGACCAGCCCGCCCGACGGATCGGTCAACACCGGCCGCTTCGTCTGGGCCGTGCCGATGTACGAGTCGCCGAACGCATTGCCCACGACCGGAATCCGGCCGCTCGCCGGACCCACCACCACGGCCCGATCGTGGACCAGCGGGAAGCTGTTGCCCGTGACGGCGCAACCGTGGGCGTCGCGCAGATCGATGCCGCATTTCATCTCATGGGCGATCACGTTCGCGCTCAACGTGATACCGTAGCAGTCGCGATCGAGCACGATGCCCGTGTCGTTACATTCCTCGATCATGTTGCCGCTGACGACCGAGCCGTAGGTGTTTTCGATGACGACGCCGTGCCGCAGGTGGTCGTCGACGTTGTTGCCGGTCATGCACAGGTTGAAGCCGTCGAGACACCGCACGGCATCCAGGTTCTCCTCGAAGTGGTTGCCGCTGACGACGATGTCGTGGCAACCCAGAATCTCCAGGCCCGTCTCTTTGTTGTACGTGATCAGCGAATCGTTCACGCGCGGGTCCTCGTAGCAGTTGTCGAGCACGATGCCGTGCCGGC
>JAIBBI010000322.1 GCA_019694755.1 Gemmataceae bacterium | reverse complement strand
AGTGGACCGAGGGGTTCGGGCAATCCGAATACCGACAAACGAAGGGATCTCGTCGCTATCAGCTCGTGGGAGATTTTTTCGATGAAATTTCTGGATTCAGTGGCGACGCTCCGGATACCGCCTTTGCTGGCTTTCGAATTGCGGCAGTACCGGGCCCGTGCACACTGGCGGTTCCGGCCATCTTTTTAGTCTTCAAAAGGAGAGCTCGATGAAGCCTGCTGCGCTGTTGGGCCTTCTCTGCATGCTCCTGGTTGCGAAAACGAGTACCGCCACACGGTCTATGTGCAGCGGTCCACAACGACCAATACTTCGTACACGGTGACCCCGCCTTCCGGCGGGTCGACGAAGTGGAGCGTGGTATGCACCAGCACCAACAATGCCACGACGGTCGACTGGTACGTGTGGAGCGATGCGACCGACGAAGTGGCGGACATCACGATCAACAACCAGGCCTCGTCGCAATGCCGCATGTTCATCGGCATCGACGGAAACACAGGCCACCCGGCCGCACCCTTCGGTTCCATCGACACGCTGACTCGCAACAGCGGCTCGGGCCCCGTCTTGCTGATGGATGTGCGCACGTCAACGACCGGTTCTCACACCGGGAACGTTGACCGCATCAAGGTGCACTCAATCAACGCGGGCAATATCGCCGGGTCAGTATCGACTCTCTTTGTCGTTGAGAGCAATACTGGCATCGGGGAGAACTCGATCGAATCTCTTCGCGTCCGTGGCAACATTGAATGCGACATTTCGATGCCGCGGGGTTCCATTTACGGCTTGACCGTCGATGGCTCGATCGGCTTGGCTGGCTCGCACGTGGCCGTTGATGTGAGTCACCACATTACGTCTCTCCAGGCCGGGAGTATTTACGCTGACATTACGACAAACACGGTCGCCGGAACGCTCATAGGGACCGTCAAGACCACCTCCGGAGATTTTTCGGGTTCGCTCACGGGCCGCGTCATGACAGCGTCCACGAGTCCGCCCGCGACGCAGCAGTTCATCATCGCGCGAGATCTCGACGCGGATATCACGCTTTCGAACAAGATCGATCAGCTGAGCAGCCCGCCGCAGTTCCAGGTCGGCCGCGATTTCACCAGCGGTCACACCATCTCCGTGGCGAACAGCATCGGGAACATCATTCTTTCGATCGGCCGGAATTGTGCTGGGAACATCGATGTTCTGGACCTTGACGCCGCGGCCGGGCACGGTCTCAAAGGTCAGTTCATCGTCAACGCCAACAACTCCGGTGGCACATGGACCGGGTCGGCGAGTGTGGACGGCGTTGCATTTGCCGGAATTCCCTACTACAGCAATACCAACTCGATGCTGTTGAACGGAGCGGTCGGCGTAGTCCCGTTCAACGTTCACAAGTTCGATTCGTTTCCGGCGTACTTTGACGGGGGCGGCGGCGTGCTCATTCCGGGGTCAATGCTTCAGACCGAGTTGGCGCCAACTTCAGGCGTCACGCAGAAGAGCGTCGTGGTGAGTCTTTACGGCCCGGTTCGCACCGGCAGCACGAGCACCGCGGTGTCGCCTGTCCGGGTATGGCACATGCTGAGTGATTCGGTCGGTGTCGAGGTCACCGACAACTTTACTGTCACGTGCCAGCGGGGCACCGGCACGCTCTCTTCTCCGGGCTGGCGCACACTCACCGTCACCGGAAAGAGCGGCATCCACGTCATGCCCGGGCTTTACCGGGTCACCCCGGTGCTCACCGACGACCTTGCCAACAACAGGTCGAAGCTGTACTGCGATCAGGTCAGCGGCAACCCCGCGGTCTACGACTTCGACTTCCGGTTCCGCGTGCTCCGCGACTGTGACGCAAACGGGTTCGATGATGCGGCAGACATCGCTGGAAACAGCTCCCTCGACACGTTTCCAGACGGCGGCGACGGATTCATCGACGATTGCGAGCCGATCACGGTCTGTCCGGCGGAATTCAACGGTGACGGGTTTCTGAACGGCGACGATTTGGACGCTTTTGCTGACGCCTTCGTCGAGTCCTCCTACGCGGCGGACATCGATGGCGATGGCTTCGTGAACGCCGAGGATTACGATTGGTTCGTCTGGTGGTTCGAGCAGGGTTGCGTCGAGTAAGCGCGGGCCGTGTTCGGATCTCCGATCTCCCGGCCTTCGAGGTCATCTTTCGAAGGTCGTTTTCATTTTGTCCGGGAACACAGGTCGCCTGCGAACTTTGCCGATCAGTCTTTGTGGGTGGCGTGGCTACGATGACGCGCCGACCCTTTTTCGATCACGGAATCTAGCCGGACAGAATCCAATCACCGCCTCGTCCCGGCCTTGGGCCGCAGGGGAGAAGCCAGAATGCCCGCCGCAAACGTCTCCTACCAGCGCACTCGCGAAATGACCATCGATGAACTGTTGCTGGAAAACCGGGTCGTCTTCCTGATCGGCGAGATCAATCACGCCTCGGCCGCCCGGGTCATGATGCAGATGCTCTACCTCGAGAACCAGAAGCGGGCCCAGGACATCAGCCTGTACATCAACTCGCCGGGCGGGGCGGTGGACGACACGCTGGCGGTGTACGACACGATGCGGTTCATGTCGTCGCCGGTTTCGACGTACTGCCTCGGGCGGGCGTACTCGGGCGCCGCGGTGCTGCTCACGGCCGGGGCCAAGGGCAAGC
>JAIBBI010000321.1 GCA_019694755.1 Gemmataceae bacterium | reverse complement strand
TCATCGCCGCCGCCCGTCCCAGGGCGGGCCAGCAGCTTGCCGCCTACGTGAGCGACGCGCCCGAACAACTCGCTGCGGCCGGTGGCGATGCGGCCCGGATGGCGCTGACGGCCGGCTTTGTCGATGGCCTCAAGACCGCCGACGAATGGCGCGACTACCTCAAGCAGAAGATCGGTGCGGGCGTCGACGGCAAAGGCTACAAACATGTGGATCTCGCCGCCTACGTGGCGCGGTTGCGCGAAGAGGCGCCCCATCCGGCCGCGAAGGTCGGGGTGGTCGTCGCCCAGGGCAGCATCGTCGACGGCGAACAGCCGTCCGGTGTGATCGGCGGCGATACCGTGGCCGGCCTGATCCGTCAGGCCCGCGAGGATGACGTGATCAAGGCCGTCGTACTGCGGGTCGACAGTCCCGGCGGCAGCGCAACCGCGTCGGAAGTGATTCGCCGCGAACTCGAACTGACGCGTCAGGCGGGCAAGCCGGTGGTGGTTTCGATGGGCTCGGTGGCGGCCTCCGGCGGTTACTGGATCAGCATGGCCGCCGACGAAGTGTGGGCCAGCCCGACCACCATCACCGGCTCGATCGGCATTTTTGCGATGATGCCCGATCTCTCCGGTCCCATGAGCAAGCTCGGCCTGGCGGTCGATGGCGTCGGCACCACGCCGCTGGCGGGTGGGCTGGACCCGCGCCGGCCGCTCGATCCGCAGGTGGCGAATGTGCTCCAGCAAACCATCGAACATGGCTACCGGCGTTTTCTGAATGTGGTCGGAACGGCCCGCAAGATGAGCCCGGAGGCCGTCGATCAGGTTGCCCAAGGTCGGGTGTGGCTCGGCAGTCAGGCAAAGGACAAAGGCTTGGTGGACAAGCTCGGCGGGCTGGACGCCGCCCTCAAGGCCGCCGCTGCCCGCGCCGGGCTTACCGACTACGACGTGAGCTATGTCGAAAAGCCCCTGTCGCCCCGCGACCAGCTCCTCACCCGGCTTCTCGATAACGGGGAAGAAGCCGACGGCGCCCGCGTCCGCCCGTCTCTGGTGGAAACCACGCTGGCCAAACTGCGCAGCGAACTGGAAGCGCTGGCCCTGTGGAACGACCCGGGCCACGTGTATGTGCATTGTCTGTGCGAAGCGCCCTGAGCGTGCTTCCGGCGGATTAGAACCAGGGCGATTCTTGCCGTCGCGGTGGCCGGGTTTCGACGGCCGCGACGAGACCGTCGGAATCCTTCCGACGGTCGAAAACGGATGTTTGCAGGATTTTCTCGTCCCGGCGGGCGCCCCGCCGGGCTATGCGATCGCTGGCGGTGCGGCGCCTACCAGCGCTTGATCACCCACTTCGGCACGCGGATGCCCGCGTCCTGGGCGTCGCGGCGGGTGAAGTCGCCGTTGCCCACGTCGTCGTAAAGATAGTAGGGCACGCCGTGGGGCGGGGTGACCTTGATCATGTAAAGCTGGCCGTTGGCGCGGTATTCCTCGACGGTGTCCTCGCCTTTCCGGACGATGGTGACCTGAGGCTCGATCTCCGAGTCGAGTTCCATGCCGGGCGGCGGCGGGGGCGGTTCGGGCAGGGGCTCGAGTTTCGGGGGCGGCTGCTGGGCCCAGGCCGAGGCGGTGACGACGAGAAGCAGGGCGGCAATATCTTTTACGCGGGGCATGGATGTCTCCTGGCGGGGCCGCAATTGTAACCTGCGCGATTCGCCGGTCAGAGGTTGAGCATCAGTTCGTGTTCTTCGGGCAGCGGCAGGAAGCCGCGGGTCTGGTAGTGGTTGAAGATCGCATCGACGACCTTCTCCGGTTCGTCGATCACCTGGACCAGTTCCAGGTCTTCGGGGTTGATCATCTTCTCGTCCACCAGCCGGTCCTTGAACCAGTCGATCAGGCCGCGCCAGAACGGCTCATGGACCAGAATCACCGGGATCTTGCGGCTCTTGCCGGTCTGGATCAGGGTCATCGCTTCGAGCAGCTCGTCGAGGGTGCCGAAGCCGCCGGGCATCACCACATAAGCGGCGGCAAACTTCACGAACATGAATTTGCGCGCGAAGAAGTGCTGGAAGGTCTGGGAGATGTCCTGATAGGGGTTGGCCTGTTGCTCCATCGGCAACTGGATGTTCAGCCCCACGCTGGGCGACTTGCCGAAATACGCGCCCTTGTTGGCGGCTTCCATGATGCCGGGGCCGCCGCCGGAAATCACCGCGAAGCCGGCGTCCGACAACAGCCGGGCGATGCGCTCGGTCTTGGCGTAGTAGGGGTGGTCGGGTTTGGTGCGGGCGCTGCCGAAGATCGAGACGGCCGGGCGGATCGGCTTCAGGCGCTCAGTGGCTTCAACGAACTCTGCCATAATTCCAAAAATCCGCCACGACTCCCGCGCGGTGAAGTTCTGGGCCGAAGTGCTCGGCATCATCCGGGGGAGTTTGTCTTTTGCAGTCATTTTTCTTGTAAGGAGTGAGGGGTGAGGGGTGAGGTTTCGCCTTCTCGGCCTCGCGAACCCATGCCCACCCTGTTGCTCGTAGACGGTTCCAGCTATCTGTACCGCGCCTTCCATGCCCTGCCCGATCTGCGCAATTCGGCGGGCGAGCCCACTGGCGCCGTGCGCGGTGTGCTGTCCATGCTACGTCGGCTCGAATCCGACTACAAGGCGGAATACCGCGCCTGCGTATTCGATGCCAAGGGCAA
>JAIBBI010000320.1 GCA_019694755.1 Gemmataceae bacterium | reverse complement strand
TGCCATGACCTGCTTGAGCCGTTGCCGCGACCGGCCGATCGCGGCGCCCGACGCGCTCTTGGACGTTTTGACCTCGTTGTACCCGACGATGCTCCCGTGTACCTGACCGTACCGCACCGCATACCCGTGGGCCATCTCCAGCCCGGCGTCCTTAAGGTGGTAATTTCTCCCTTCTTCCAGTTCGAGTCCGCCGAACGCCATGGCCAGCGCACCCAGACCGTTGAGCTGACCGATCAGGTGGTTGCATGCCGTGATCGCGTTCATCGCCCGGGCGAACTCCAGCCCGGCGGCGTGGGCGGCGGCATCGGCGGCATGCTGCATTTCCACCTTGCGCACCGTCGTCCGTGCCGCGTTCACCTGCAGGGCGAACAGCATCAGCAGCAGCATGATCGCGATCAGCGATACCAGGACAATGTTGCCGTCGCGGCGATTCGTGCGAAGGATCATGGCAGGTTCCCCCGTGCGGTCAGGTCGGAGTCGTATTCGATGCCCAGCGTGCCCGATTCACTGAGCGGGGCGTCGTTCGGGATGGTCGCGGTCGCCGTCATCGGGTACTCGAACGGCGCTCGCATGTCCGGATCGAGGAATCGCGACGCCACCGGCACATAGAGCGGGGCTCGAAACCGGACAGTGACTTTGATCATGGCCCGCGGATCATTCGACGCCACTTCGACCCGGACTTCGGCGCGGGCCGCGGCATGGCGATACTTGCGGCGCAGAAACGCTTCGTCGCTCTGCGTGTTGCCGAGATACCGGCCGGCGGCCTGTGCGTATTCGGTCGCTCCCGATTCCGCCTCCGCGGGCACGGGCCCAGCAACATCGATTTCGTGTTGCCGGCCGCCGATGTACGAAGCCAAACGGGTCCAGGCGGCCTGCCGGATGCGTTGTTCCCGCAGTTCGACCGGCTGGGCGGACAGCCAGACCCGGGCCGCCCGCCCGGCCGCGTGCGCCGCCGCCATGGTCCCGAGCTTGGCCTGGAGCAGAAAGGCGACCTCGACAGTCATGGCCATGAACGTCAGGTAGAACGGGATCACCAGAACGAACGGCAGGGAGTACGAAACGCCGTGCTGCCGGTTCAGTCGTCGAATGGTCATGGCTCGCCTCTTTCGCAGTTACATCAGTGGCCAGCCCACGGTCGCGCCGAGGACCTGGAAGAACGAGTAAAGCCCGGCTTTGAGGATCGCGCACATCGCGGCCGCGATCGGGAGAAGCGTTGCCGTACACAGGACCATGTCAAACGAGACTTGCCCGGCACGGTGGATGCGTCGCGAAGTCGTCATCGGCTGTCCCTCCTCAGTTCGTGACCGCGACGAGCGCGGCCGCCAGGGCGAAAAACGGTGCCATCGGCAGATGGCCGGCGAGCAGGGAACCAGTCCGGCGTCGCGCCAGTCGGGCGAGGACGATCAAAATCGCCACCCCGGCCGCGAGCAGATGCCCGCCGAGAAGTACTTCGATGCCCGCATGCACGCCGAGAGCCGCACCGACCACGGCGAACAGTTTCACGTCGCCTTCTCCGCCCCCGAACAGGACGTAGAGCGACAGCATGGCGGCGAAGCAACTCGACGCCCCGAGGAGTGCGGCCGGCAGAGTCCCGCCTGCCGCGGCCAGGCCGAGCGCGGCCAGAAGTGCCGGGCCGACGAGCCAGTTAAAGATCCTCCGCCAAAGAAGGTCTGTGACTGTGACGACTGCGAGCAGGGCGACAAGAACGAGGCAGGCAGTCTCACCGGGAGAACACCCGATGGCGAGTGACGGAACGCCAACGATCACAGGGAGGGCGAATCCTGCCGCCCACCGCCCGACAGCGGGCACGCGGATCAGCGAGCGGTAGAGGTCTCGCAATGTCGATCGGCAGCGAGTCACGGGACAACCTCCACGAGCGGTGACGGTGATATGCGAAAGTCCTCGACCCCGGACGCGAATCGCCGACGGGTCGAGGACTTCAACGGAGGACGGTCGATGTCACGAACCAGGGGTGGAACTCGAACCGCTGCCCGACGATTGGAGAATCGAAGTGGTCGTGGTTTCCACGGTCTTTTCGCTCTTGGTCCAGATCGACCGCAAGCCGGTGCAGATCAGGAACGCACAGCCGATGAGGAGGACGGCCTGCAGGGCTTCGAGGCCCTTGTGGCGACGGATGAACTGACGGATGCTGTTCTTCATGGCTCAGACTCCTGTTTCCAGAACGGGTTGACCGGCCGGTGTTATTGGTCCGCGGGGGCCGGTCGTTCCCGCGGCACGAAGGTTCCAGCCAGGGTCACAACGGGTTCGGACCATTCAGGGAGAAGATTCTTCTGACGGAAACACCGAGGGCGACTACCTTCGGCCTGGTAGTCGCCCTCGGATGTTTGCGAATGGATAACCAAGTCAGGACTTCGCTGTTACCTTCTTCACGGGTAGGACCGACGGAGCGGAATGGGGCTCGGTCAGCTTCGTGCCCGGAGGCATGAACCACTCGGTCGGTACGTTTCGGCCCTGGAGAAACTGTGCGAGCCAGAACTGCCGGACACGTTTCTCGGTCTGTTCCTTCTGTTGGCGGTCTTCACGCTCGCGCGTCGACTCGACGCGGAAACGGCCGGTGGCCTCGACATAGTCGAAGCTCCGCGTGGGCGACGTGATGCCGCCTTCCAGTTCGGCATCGATCCAAGCCGGCTCTTCTCGCAGCGACACG
>JAIBBI010000319.1 GCA_019694755.1 Gemmataceae bacterium | reverse complement strand
TCCACGCCCACCTCGCGCTGATTGACCGTCGACTTCTTGTTGGGGTGGTAGAATTCGATCGGATCTTCGATCGTGATGATGTGGTGATCGAAGGTCTCGTTCAGGTAGTTGATCATGCTGGCCAGCGAGGTGCTCTTACCCGAACCGGTCGGCCCGGTAACCAGAAACAATCCACGCGGCCGCTGGATCAGCCGCACGCAGGCCGGCGGCAGGCCCAACTGCTCCATGGTCAGAAGCTTGGCGGGAATCTGCCGCAGCACCATGGCGATATTGCCGCGCTGCTTGAAGACCGAGACGCGGAAGCGGGCCAGGTCGCCGAAGGCAAAGCCAAAGTCCGAGCCCCCCACGGCCTGCAATTCCTGCTGGCAGCGGTCGGGCGTGATGCTCTTCATCAGGGCGACGGTGTCGGCCGGTTCGAGCACCTTGGTCTTGAGCTTCACCATGTGGCCATCGTGACGGATCACGGGGGGTTGGCCGACGGTGATGTGCAGATCGCTCGCGCCCTGCTTCACTTGGGCCGAGAGCAACTTGTCGATGAGAATCGTGCCCATGTCGTGCGGCGCGGCAGCGCGTCGGCGCGGACTTGGCCGCCTGCGCGCTGCAATCGCCCCTTCTCCTCGCAAAACGAAAACGCGACAAGACCTCGCTCGAGCGGACGGACGACGATCGAGATCGACGTGCGCAGCGACGACCCGGAAAGCGATCCGAGACTTTTGCGACGCACGACGACGCTCAACCGATCGACCGCAACGTTCGTTGTTCCGGGACGAACGTCTCGACGGCCGCAAGGCGGCTAAGGGAGGCTGCCGCCCCGGCAACCTGAATTATGGGCGGCGCCAGCGGTAAACTCAAGCGTTTCAACGAGATAATCGCCGCGGCCGGGCGGCTGGAAAGTCCGACTGCGGGTGGCGACTCTGGCGCCGATCCCGCGTTGCCGGTGCTGAGGGATTTGCGAGGCGGGGCCCGATTGGCGTCGGAGACGCCTCCCCCAAGGCGGGTGCGCAGCGACCCCCTGGTGGGTCGGCGGCGAAGTTCAGACGACCTCGCGCTTGCTGACGCGGAAGACTTCTTCGAGGGAGGTGACCCCGGCCATCGCCTTCTTGACGCCGTCGTCGAAGAGCGTGCTCATGCCTTCCTTCACGGCCGCCTTGCGGATTTCCTGGGTCGAGGCCCCGGCGAAGGACAGCTCGCGGACTTTCGAGGTCATCGTCATCAGTTCGTAGATGCCGATGCGGCCGCGGTAGCCGCCTTTGCCGCAGTGCGAGCAGCCGACGCCTTTCATGAACGAGGCCGCCGCAGCCTGCTCGGGCGTAATGCCGGCCAGTTCCAGCTGGGCCTGCGTCGGCGTGTGGGGCTGTTTGCATTTCGTGCAGACGACGCGGACCAACCGCTGGGCCATGACGCCGATGACGCTGCCGGCGACCAGATAGGCCGGCACGCCGATGTCGATCATCCGGGTGATGGCGCCGGGGGCGTCGTTCGTGTGCAGCGTGCTGAACACCAAGTGGCCCGTGAGCGAAGCCTGGATGCCCATCGAGGCCGTCTCGTGGTCGCGCATTTCGCCGACCAGGATCACGTTCGGCGCCTGGCGAAGCATGGCCCGAATGATCAGCGCGAAGTCCAGCCCGATCGAGTGCTTCACTTCCACCTGGTTGATGCCGGGCAAGTAGTACTCGACCGGGTCCTCGGCCGTGATGATCTTGCGGTCAGGCCGGTTGAGTTCGTTGAGCGCCGCGTACAGCGTCGTCGTCTTGCCCGAACCGGTCGGGCCCGTCACGAGCACGATCCCGTTCGGGCGGCGAATCAGGTTGCGGAAGGTCTTGAAGTCCTTCTCGCCGAGACCCAATTGGCGAACGCCGATCTTGATGTTGTCCTTGTCCAGGAGCCGCATGACGCAGGACTGCCCGTGATTGGTGGGCAGCATGCTGACGCGGAGGTCGAGTTCCTTGCCCCCCGCGGTGATCTTAATGCGTCCGTCCTGGCAGCGGCGCCGCTCGGCGATGTCCATGCGGGCCAGAATCTTGATGCGGCTCAGGAGCGCTCCCAGGAGCCGTCGCGGCGGGCTGTCGCGTTCGACCAGCATGCCGTCGATGCGATAGCGGATGCGGACCCGGTCCTCGAACGGCTCGACGTGAATGTCCGAGGCCCGCAGCTGCACGGCCTCGCTGATCATCAGTTGCACGAGCCGCACGACGGGGGCGCTGGTCTCGTCCACCACGTCGTCGTCGCCGCCGCCGTCGGAGTCGCCTTCCGTTTCGGTGAAGTCGATCGCCGTGTCGGTGAATTCCTGCAACATCGAGTCGGCCGACTCGCCGTCGACCTGTCCGTAGTTGCGGTTGATGGCTTCGAGGATGCTTTCCTTGGTGGAAACGCCGATCGAGATCTTGCGGTTCAGGATGAACTGCAGCTTGTCGAACGTCTCGAAGTCCTGGGGATCGCTGACGACGACCTTCAACTCGCCGCCTTCTTCCGAAAAAGGAATGACCGCGTTCTCGCGGGCGACCGACTCGGGCACGAGTTCCACCACCGCCGGCGGAATCGGCACGTTGTTCAGATCGTAGTATTCGTAGCCGTAGAGTTTGGCCAGCGCCTTGGCCAGTTGCTCGCCCGAAGCGTAGCCGAGCTGAATGATGGCGTCCTGGACCTTCAGCCGCTTGCTCTTCGCGACGGCTTCG
>JAIBBI010000318.1 GCA_019694755.1 Gemmataceae bacterium | reverse complement strand
TGATCCCGCGCGCGGGCAAACGCGCCGGCAACCGGCCCTCGGGCCACCCGGAGCGCCCTCGCGGAACGTTGCCGGCGACCTCATGGCGTCACCGCACCAACGGCCGGCCGTTGGTATGCTGCGCAATATCGCCCGAGCCGCACGGTGTCCCGAGGACGATCACATGAACGACGAATCGCCGCGAATGCCCAGTGATCCGATGTTCTGGCTCCTGCGCGAGGGCCGCGTCGAGGAATTCAATCGCCGCCGCGCTGCGGGAGCATCCTGCGACCTGCGTCGCTGCAATCTGCGCGGCATCGATCTGCGCGGACTCGAGGCCGGGGGACTCGATCTCTCCGACTGTTATCTCAGGCAGGCCGACCTGCGCGGAGTGGATCTGTCGGCGGCGAAGCTCGAGGGTGCCAGCATCCACGGCGCCCATATCTCGGGCGCCTATTTCCCCCGGGAACTTCCCGCGGAGGAAGTCGAATTGTCGCTGCGCACCGGGACCCGCATGCGTTATCGCCGGGAGCCCGGCCACGCCGGATGACCCGGACCGGCACGGAAGCTCGCCAGGTACACGACCGCAGAGGACGGGAACGGGCCGTCCCGGCTCACCCGGAGCGGCCCGTCGTGCCGGATCGCGATCAGCCCTTCTTGAGCAGGTCGCGGATCTCCTCGAGGAGCACTTCCTGCCGCGGAGGCGGCGGGGGCGCTGCTGCGGGGGCCGGCGCGGGCGGCCTCTTCAGCCTGTTGATGCCCTTGACCGCCAGGAAGATCGCGAAGGCGATGATCAGGAAATCGAAGATCGCCTGAAGGAATACGCCGTACTTGAGCAGTACCGGCTCGTTGGTCCCGGCGTTCATGCCGAGCGTCAATGCGAGATCCGAGAAATTGATCCCGCCGACCACCCAGCCGAGCGCCGGCATGACGATCGCCTCCACGAGCGCGGAGACGATCTTGCCGAAAGCGGCGCCGATCACGACGCCGACCGCGAGGTCGACGACATTGCCACGCATCGCGAACTCTTTGAACTCAGCCGGGATCCCTCAGTTGGTGAGGGAGTAAGGAGTGCATCGTTCTGACTTTGGCTTGGTTATTGTCGGCTTACCACGGCTGACCACAACCGAGCACGAAGGACAGAACGATGCACACGAACGATAGCGCGATTGGACCTGCGGCGGCACTCGGCATTCGCTATACGGGCAAGCCGGTGAGCGGCTGGGGCGGGCTGTTGTTGGCGTTTCGCTACGCCGAGCGGCAGGGGATCCGGGAACTCTTGTCGCGGGCGCTGCCGGATGGCCGCACGAGCCCGAACCAGATTCCGGTGGTGACGATGGCGCTGTCGCTGTTCGCGACGGTGCTGACGGGCGGGCGGCGGTTCGCGCACGCGGAGCGGCTGCGCGAGGACGAAGTCGTCAAGCGGTTCATCGGCGCGCAGCGGCTGCCCTCGGCGATGACGTTGACGCGTTACTTCGGCGGCTTCGTACGCAGCCAGGTCGAGCAGCTGTCGGCGGTGCTGGCGGAGCACACGCGTACGCGGCTTTCTCGTCAGCCGAGCGACGTACTGGATCTCGACTCGACGGTGTTCGAGCGCTACGGCAGCCAGCAGGGCAGTCTCAAGGGCCACAACCCGAGGAAGCACGGCCGGCCGTCGCACCATCCGCTGCTGGCCATGCTGGCGCGTTCGAAGCTCGTGCTGCACAGCTGGCTCAGGAGCGGCAACAGCGGTTCGGCGCGCGGCGTGAGTGGCTTCCTCGCCGAGGCGCTGGCGCGTCTACCCGCGGGCTTCGTCGTCGAGGCGCTGCGCGCCGATTCCGGCTTCTTCGTGCGCGAGTTCCTGGAAGAGCTGGAACGCCGGCGTTTGCCGTATGCGATCGCGGTCCGCACCACCCGGCTCGTGCACCACGCGATCGTGGGGCTGAGCGACTGGCAGCCCGTCGCTCGCGGCCTCGAGGTGGCCGAGACCCGCTACCTGGCACCGTCCTGGCAGCACTCGCGCCGCATCGTCGTCGTGCGCGAGCGGATCGCCGAGCGACCCGATGCCAAGGGGCGGCGCCTGTTCGACCTGCCGGGCTACACGTTCCACACGGTCGTCACGACGCTCGATCTCCCCGCGATCGAGGTCTGGCGGTTCTACAACGGCCGCTCCGACTGCGAGAACCGCTTGAAGGAACTCAAGCACGACTATGGCGCCGACGGCTTCTGCCTGAACAGCTTCGACGGCACCGAGGCCGTGTTCCGGCTGATCTGCGCGTTCTACAACCTGGTCGCCGCGTTCAAAGCCGATATCACCCGCGACCCCGCACCACAGCTCGCTCGCCTGCGCACCGAGCACTTCGTCGCCGGTGCGATCGTCGGCCGCGATGGGCGCGAGGTCGTGCTGCGCCTGGGCCTGCGCGGGCGCTATCGCGAGCGCTTCAGCGCCCTGCTCGAACGCATCGAGTCGAGCACCCGTGCAACTGTGACGCAGTTGCGCAACGCCTTGGAACCGCTCGCGTTTACCGCTTCACGACCGTGGCAACCTCGCCCGGCTCGACGCTCCATCGCCCCGCACGCCGCGATTAACTGAGGTTTCCCGGCTCAGCCCCGCTGCGCGGGCGGCGTGCGGAAACGGAACGCCGTGTACAGCGTCACCGCGAGTCCGACGACGGCCAGCGTGAAGCCCTGCACCGCAGCCTGGAACGGCGGGCTCAGGAATCCGCGCCG
>JAIBBI010000317.1 GCA_019694755.1 Gemmataceae bacterium | reverse complement strand
GCGGCAGCGGTGCGCCCGGTTCGTCCGCAAGACATTGTCGTTCTCCCGGAAGATGGAGAACCACGTCGGCGCCCTCTGGTACTTCGTCCGCCAGTACAACCGATGCCACACGTAGGGCCACTACCGAGTGTGCGGCTCTCCTGTCGAAACCTACCGTAACTCCCTGTTCCGGCGTCCCCGAACCCCCGCTAACGCCCCGATATGCGCGGGAAAAATGTCGCTTTGTTGCCTGGTAATTGCTCGACGAACGGCAATGAATCGGCTAGTGTCCTCCAACCGACTGGAGACCCATCACAATTCTCGGCTGCCTCCTTTGGACGGCGTGCATCGCTGGTTCATCCGGTGTGGCATGGTCAAGCTGCTTACGGGTGGAGACCGAACCGACGGCGGACGCAACGGGCCGCACGCCGGTCGGGAGAAGCCGAGTGGTTCACCGAGCTGGCACCGGTCCAAAGGCGACTTGACGGGAGTTGTGGATTGTTCCATAATGTAGGCAAACAAGACTGTTGCCGACGATATGGAACACGAGCAAACCTACACTCAACGGCTGATCGACCTCGCCCGTCGCCTCGGCGTCCTGCGGGCCGGCGACCTCAAGGAGCACGGCATCCCGCGCGTCTACCTCACGCGCCTCGTGGGCGACGGGGTGCTGGAGCGGTCATCGCGAGGCGTGTACGTCCTCGCCGGAGCCGACGTGACAGAAAACCATAGCCTCGCCGAAGCGTGCCGACGGATCCCGCACGGCGTTGTCTGTCTCCTCTCCGCACTGCGATTCCACGGCCTCACCACGCAATCGCCCTTCGAGGTCTGGCTGGCCATCGACCGGAAGGCGCGGCTCCCGAAGGTGGACTACCCGCCGCTGCGGGTGGTCCGGTTCTCTGGCTCCGACCTCACGGCAGGCGTCATGACCCACAACGTCGAAGGCGTGACGGTGAAAGTGACGGCCCCGGCGCGGACGGTCGCCGACTGCTTCGCCTACCGGAACACGGTCGGGACCGACGTGGCCCTCGAAGCCCTCCGGGATTGCCTGCGGCAGAAGCTGGCGTCGCCGGACGACCTCTACCGCGCCGCCAAGGCCCGCCGAATGGGGAACGTCATGCGGCCGTATCTGGAGGCGACAATCACGTGAGCAAGGACAAGCCCAGGAACGTGCCCGCATCGGTCCGCGCCCGGCTGGCCGAGGTCGCCCGGACGCGCGGGGAGGAGTTCCAGCTCGTCCTCACCCGGTACGCCATCGAGCGGTTCCTGTACCGCCTGAGCGTCTCCCCGCACGGGGACGGGTTCGTCCTCAAGGGGGCGATGCTCTTCCAGCTCTGGGCGGCCGAGCCGCACCGGGCGACCCGGGACGTGGACCTCCTCGGGTCGGGGGAAAGTTCGGTCGAGCGACTGGCGGAGATCGTGCGGTCGGTCTGTTCGGTTGCCGTGCCGGAAGACGGCCTCGACTTCGACGCCGCCGCAGTGTCGGCGGATCGAATCAAGGAGGATCAGGAATACGAAGGCGTGCGAGTCACCTGCCCTGTCCGGCTCGGTCAGGCCCGCATCACGGTCCAAATCGACGTGGGCTTCGGGGACGCGATCACGCCGCCGCCGACCCGAATGGACTACCCGACAATTCTCGACTACCCGGCCCCGGCTCTCAAGGCATACCCACGAGAGACGGTCGTGGCGGAGAAGTTCCAGGCGATGGTGGCGCTCGGCATGGCGAACAGCCGGATGAAGGACTTCTTCGACCTCTGGGTGCTGTCGCGCGATTTCGCGTTCGACGGGGCGACGCTCGTGAAGGCGATTACCGCAACCTTCCGTCGGCGACGGTCGGCCCCCCCAGCGGAACCGCCGCTTGCGCTCACCGGGGAGTTCGGGACCGACCCCACGAAGGTCAAGCAATGGGAAGCGTTCGTGCAGAAGGGAAAGTTCAAAGCCGAGACGGCGAAGCTCGCTGAGGTGGTCGCTTTCCTCGAAACATTCCTTATGCCACCTTCCCGCGCGGCGGCGTCTGGCGGAGCGTTTGTCGCGACATGGAGACCCGGAGGGTCGTGGGACGCAAGCGGCTGAGCGACGAATGAGATGTTGCGGGGCCGATCGTCCCAGACTCGGAGAGGTTACCGCAAGTCGAACGGCCCCGATTTCCAGCCATGACCGAAGGCCGGTGTCGCGGCTACCGGGCGAATCGGGCCGTGCGGCGCAATCGGTGAACTCTGGGAGACGTGGCCACCCATCCTGTCGGCTTGCGCCTCACGGGAGTAGGTCGTCCGCTCGCGAGAGCGAGGGAGAGCTCAAAGCGAGGCGTCCCATTTGCCGGTGCTATGACGGAACGGTTACGATCCGCCAGCCACGCGGTAGCGACGGCCCGTTATGCGTGCGTAGACCTCCTCGGCATGCTCTCGCGTGCGGAAGTCGCCGATTGCTTCCACACCCCGGCCGGGGACGTGCCCGTACAGGGTCCACATTTCGGCATCGGCGTCTTCAGTCGGTTCGTAGTACGTGCCATGCTCGTTCACGAAGGAAGCTACCCCCTCGATCTCGTAGGCGTCGTATGGAGCGGGCAGGCCCTGTTCAGGCACACGGCGAGAAAAGGCGCTGTTCGCGCCCGCGTCGAACGCGGCCCGCAAGGCAGCTTCCAACTGCCAGACGCTGATGGTGTGGAAGTCCAGCCGGTCGGATCGCCGGGCTCGCAGCGTTGGCACGCCCAGGTGTTCTT
>JAIBBI010000017.1 GCA_019694755.1 Gemmataceae bacterium | reverse complement strand
ATCGCCCGCCAGTTGCCGGGCGTATTCAGGTCGCGGTCCAGGCACTGATACAATTCACCGTTGTCGCCGACGATGACCATGCCCTTGCGAACGTCAATGTACTCGATCGATGCCACGAAAAACTCTCCGGCCGGTAGAAGCAAACTCGTTCAACTGTTAATATATCGACTTGATTGCAGGCGAAAAGCCTGCCCAAGCGGGGGCACGCATGCCGGCCGACGCCAACGGTTGCGGTAAGACTCGGGCCATCGTCGTTGAGAGCGACGAGGCTCTGCGCGTCCGCGTGCGCGACTTTCTGATCGCCGAGCTGGGTTGGGAGGCGATCGGCTGCCCTGCCGCCGATGAGGCGATCTGCCTGGTCGAGGGCCAGCCGCCGCACCTGATACTCGCGGGCCTGCACGCGCCCGAACAACGCGGCCTGAGCCTGCTCGACGACCTGCACGAGCGTGCCCCCGAGTTGCCCATCGTTATCCTGATGGGTGAGGGTGCCGAACACCTGACGCTCCAGGCTTTGCGCAAGGGTGCGGTGGGTTTTGCGTCGGCGGCCAATTTGGAAGACGAACTACCGGACATCCTCGAGCGCGTCGCGTCGGCGGCCCGGTCCGTGCGCGACCGCCGGCGTTTGCAGTCGTGCCTCACGCGCGTCGAGCTGGAGTTTTCCCTCGAAAACGACCCCGGAATGGTGCCGACGCTGGTCGCCGACGTGCAGGATCACATGGCATTACTGGGTTTCGGCGACAAGTCGGCTCGCGTCCGCCTGGGCGTCGCGCTCGAGGAATCGCTGCTCAATGCCATGATCCATGGCAACCTCGAAATCAGCTCCGCGCTCAAGCAGGAAGACGACGCCCTGTATCGGCAGACGATCGAGGAGCGGCGCACGAGCCGACCGTACAACCGTCGGCGTCTGCGATTCCGGGCCCGGCTGCTGGGCCACCGCGCGGAGTTTATCGTCTCCGACTCCGGCCCCGGGTTCGACCCCGGGCAGCTCCCGGATCCAACCGACCCGGCCAATCTTGAAAAGGTCAGCGGTCGAGGCCTGCTTTTGATTCGCACGTTCATGGATGAGGTCCGGTTCAACGCCAAAGGGAACAGGATCCGGATGATCAAGCGGTTGGGGAAACGCCGGGCCGTAAGTCATTGACCTGGAATGGATTGGGCCGCGGCCTTGAAAAGGGGATGCTTCGTCATATCTTGATGTTCATATGCATTGCCCGATGGATACCGGCAATGCACGGGCAGAGCCCATCTCTGAGCTGAAAGCCCTCCCCGCCGAGAAGCACCATGCCGAGTCTGAAGCTTCGTCGTATCGACCGTACCGATCCCAAATCCGCCAAGCAGATGGCCGACCTTCGCAAGATCATTGCGACGAGCGGTGACGTGGTGACGTCCAAGTCACGGGACCTCACGAAGAAAGTATTCGGCTCCGCGCTGACGCCGGATAAAGTGGTCGAGCGCATCATTGCCGACGTCGTGGCCAAGGGCATGCCGGCCGTGGTGAAGTACACCGAGTTGCTCGACCACGTGAAGATGACGGCCGACAAGATCCGCGTCCCGGTCGAACAACTCAAGAAGTCGCACGAGAAGGCGGACAAGGACTTTCTCGAATCCGTTCGCAACCTCCGGCAGAACATCCTCAGCTACCAGTTGGGTGTTCTCCATACCGACGCGGTGATGACGGTCTCGGGTTCGCACGAGCTTCAGATGCGCTACCGGCCGGTGCCCCGCGTCGGCGTGTGCGTGCCGGGCGGCAGCGCGGTTTATCCCTCGGTGCTGCTGATGACGGTCGTGCCCGCACAGGCCGCCGGCGTGCCGGAAATCGTCGTCATGGCTCCCCCAACCGCGACGGGGGCGGACAACGCCGATCTTCAAGCGGTCTGCTACGAACTCGGAATCCGCGAGCTTTATCGCGTCGGCGGCGCGCAGGGCGTGGCCGCACTGGCCCACGGCGTCGACGGAATCAAGAAGGTCGACATGATCGTCGGGCCGGGCAACCAGTTTGTCGCGCTGGCGAAGAAGCAGGTGTACGGCAAGGTGGCCATCGACTGTATCTCGGGCCCCACGGAAATCCTGATCCTGGCCGACGACTCGGCGCGGTCGGAATTCGTCGCGGCCGACATGATCGCCCAGGCCGAACACGCCCCGGGCGTCTGCATCCTCGTCACGTGGGGCGAGACGCTGGCCGACGCAGTGACGGAGGCCCTCAATCGGCAATTGGCCAAGCACCCGCGGGCGGCCGCCGCCCGCGAGAGCCTCGAACGATACGGCGCGATCATCAAGGTGGCCAAACTCGACGACGCGGTCGATCTGGCCAACAGCCTCGCGCCGGAACACCTCCATGTCCAGACCCGTGACCCCGAAGCGATCTCTGATCGCGTCGAGTTCGCCGGGGCGATCTTCCTCGGACACTTCACGCCGGTCGCTCTGGGCGATTACGGCGCGGGCCCGTCGCACGTGCTGCCGACGGGTGCGACCGCACGGTTTTCGAGCGGCCTGACCGCCAACGACTTCCTCCGACGGACCAGCCTTCTGGCGTTTACACAGCGAGGCCTGCGAACCATCGCCGACGACGTGAATCGGCTGGCCAACAAGGAAGGGCTCACCGGGCATTCCCACTCGGTGACGCTGCGGGTCAATGACACCCCCACGCCCCGGCCGCCGAAGAAGACGAACAAGTCGGACACCATACTGAAGGCGCGGCGTTGAGCGGGCGTCACCGGCCCAGCAGAAGCCGCGTCCATTTGTAAACGAGGATCCCCGTCAGCGTCAGTGCGATGGGGGTCGTCACCACCAATACCTGAAACCAGAAGTCTTTCGGGGGCGGCTCAGCCCCCACGGTTTTTGCCTCTCGGCGGGCCGCACGGTTGGGCGCGCTCTTCACCCACGAGATACCGTTGGTAAACAAGGCTATCACGTCGATGAACTCGAGCAGGCAGCAGGTCAAATCGAGCAGCACGCTGAGAAGTTCGATGATCTCCATGGCGCGTCCACCCTTGTGAGCCGGTTGTTCGAGTTGTACGGTGAAATTGGCATAACAACCACGGGAGGGTGAGTCGTGAGTACTGATGCCGCATCACAGGCGCAGCAAAAGCAGCGCGAGTTCATGAGTCTGTTGCCCCTCACGTCGGCGATCGCGGGTCTGCCCCATGCCGAGCACGGGAAGTATTTCAACGACGGGCAGATGGAAGCCCGGGCCACGGCACTGAAGAACGCGTACCGCTACGCCCGGGCGATGGTGCTGGAGATTGCTCAGGATTAGTGAACGGCGAGGGCGGTGGCCGTGGCGTATTGCCGGGTCGCCGCGACAGAGAGCAGGAATCGCGAGATGTTTCGGTCGGCGGCGCGGTCCCGCGCCAGGCCGCTCAGGTGGACTTCGCCGCCGCGGATCTCGATATCGCCGCGCGGCGCCCGGGTGCCGGAATAGCCCAGACACTTCAACACTGCCTCCTTTGCCGCCCAGAGCCCGGCAAACGCCTCCGTACTTCGCGGGCGGGACCGGCATTCGCGGATCTCGCGCGGTGTCAGCGCCTTCCGGAGAAAGACCTCGCCGAGCTTTTCGATCTGGGCCAGGAGGGGCGCGCATTCGACGATGTCGGTGCCGATTGCAATGATCTCCACAAAACGACTCCTACAATAATGGTCCGCCGTGGGTCAGGAGTTTGTGTATGCCGCCGGGAAGCGGAGCCGATAGCGATCTGCTCGACGATCTGACACCCCCGCAGCGTGAAGCCGTCACCCACTTCGAGGGGCCGTTGCTCGTCCTGGCCGGCGCGGGCAGTGGCAAGACACGTGTCATCACCCGGCGCGTGGCCTGGCTCCAGAGGCAGGGCGTGCGCCCGTGGAATATCCTGGCGATTACGTTTACGAACAAGGCGGCCGGCGAAATGCGCCGCCGAATCGAAGACCTCGTGCCCAACAGCCGGGTCTGGGTCAGTACGTTTCACAGCCTCGGGGCCAGGCTGCTCCGGCAGTACGGCGACCGCATCGGCCTGAGCAAAAACTTCTCGATCTACGACCAGGAAGACCGCGTGAAGGCCGTGAAGGACGCACTCGAGGCGGCCGGCGTCGACAACAGCAAGTTCACGCCCGAGCGCATCAGCGGCGCGATCAGCGGGGCCAAGAACCAGCTTCTGAATCCCGAGCAATACGCGGCCAAGGCCAGCGACTACTTTGCGCTCACCGCGGCGAAGGCGTATTTCGCCTACGAGAAGAAGCTGAAGGCCTCGGAGGCAGTCGACTTCGACGACCTGCTGATGAAGCCCGCGCTCGCGCTGCGACACGACCCGGAGTTGCGGGCCGAACTGGATTCGCGGTTCCGATTCGTGCTGATCGACGAGTATCAGGACACGAATGCCGCCCAGTACGAAATCGCACGGCGGATCTCGACCGACCAGCCGAACATCTGCGTCGTCGGCGACCCGGACCAGTCCATCTACAAATGGCGCGGCAGCGACATCAAGATCATCCTCGATTTCGAGCGCGATTTTGCCGGGGCGAAGACGGTCGCACTTTCGGAGAACTACCGCAGTACGCCGGCGATCCTCGCTGCGGCCTCGAACCTGATCGCGTTCAACAAGCAGCGGAAGCCGAAGGAACTGACTGCCACGAAGCCGGCGGCTGCCCCGGTCCGCGTCCTGACGTTTCCCGACGGTTTGGCCGAGGCCGACCAGATCGCGGCCCGCATCCGTGACGCCCGCATGCGTCAGGGCCGGGCGTACCGCGATGTCGCGATCTTTCTCCGCATCAACGCCCTATCGCGGGCGCTGGAAGCCGCATTTCTCAAGGCCGGCATCCCGTACCAGATCGTTCGCGGCCTCGCGTTTTACGAGCGTAAGGAGAATAAAGACCTGCTCGCGTACCTGCGCCTGCTCGTCAATCCGAAGGACGATTTCTCGTTCCTCCGGGCGGTCAACGAGCCGGCCCGCGGGATCGGTGCGACCACGATCAAGCACCTTCGCGACTATGCCGCCCCGCGCGAGATGTCGTTGAGCGAGGCCTGCGCGCAGGCGGATTTCGTCCCTGGCCTGAAGCCCAAGGCGATCAAGTCGCTCATGGAGTTTTCGAAGCTCATTGAAGAGATGCGCGAACACGCGCTCGAGGACGCGCCGGACCGCGTGATCGAGCGGGTCCTGGACAAGTCGGGCCTGCGGGTCGCCCTGGCGGCCGAAGAGCGGTCGGACGAACTGGACCGGTTGGCGAACGTCGAAGAGTTTCTGTCGGCCGCCAAGCAGTTTGCGGCCGAGGATCCGACGCGCACGCTGACCGACTTCCTCGAGCAGGTCGCGCTCACCGGTGATGTCGATGGGTGGAACGAAGCTTCGGACTGCGTCTCGGTCATGACGCTGCACGCGGCCAAGGGGCTGGAGTTTCCCGTCGTGTACATGGTCGCGGTCGAGCAGGGGCTGTTGCCCCACGAGCGCAGCTTTCAGAACGAGGCGGACATTGAGGAGGAGCGCCGGCTCTGCTTCGTCGGCATGACCCGGGCGAAAGACGAGTTGCACCTGTGCCACGCCCGTGTCCGCCAGTTTCGCGGGCAGGAACTTTATGCCGTGCCGAGCATGTTTCTCGAGGAGATCGGCGACGACTGTATCGAGAAGATCGACATGAGCCATGGAGCGGTCTCGGGGCCCGGCCAGTGGTCCGCCCCGCGCCGGAGTCCGGCCGCCGACGAGGGGCTGCCGGTGATGAAGTCGGCCGACGGACTCGATGTCGGGGTGCTCGTCGACCATGCGATGTACGGGCGAGGGAAAATCCTGGCAACCAGCGGCGCGGGGGCGCTTCGCCGGCTTCGTATCCGGTTCGAGCACCACGGCGAGAAGGTGTTCGTCGCCAGCAAAGTAAAACTGACAGTGATCGTCGACGACTGACCTGGAGCAGGATCCGCACATGTTCACGCTTTCCGCGTTTGCCGACGAGATCGATCCGGATCCGGTAAAGCAGCTCGACGTGCTGGAAGCGTGCGGCGTGAAGTACATCGAGCTTCGCTCGATCCACCAGACCAACGTACTGGCCCTGAGCGACGAGCAGGTCGCGGAGTTCGAGACGCTGATCCGCCGGCGGGGGTTCGGCATCAGCGCGATCGGCTCGCCGATCGGGAAAGTGCCGATCGATGAACCGTTCGGCCCGCACCTGCTGAAGTTTGACCGGGCGATCGATTTGGCCCGGCGGCTCGGCACGCCGAACATCCGCGTTTTTAGCTTCTACCCGGCCGCGGGTGAGGACGAGCGTAATTGGCCGGGTCGGCGGGCGGAGGTCATCCGCAGGATGCGCATGCTGGCCGAGCGGGTCGCCAATGCCGGCGTCCGTCTGGTCCACGAGAACGAGCACCGCATCTACGGCGACAGCCCCGGCCGCGTGGCCGACCTGCTGACGAGTGTCGATCGTCCCGCGCTCGTGGCCGCGTACGACCCGGCCAACTTCGTCTTCTGCGGTTACGATCCGTGGGAGGGTTGGCTCAAGTGCCGGGACCGGGTGTGCCACCTGCACATCAAGGACTGGGTCCACGGCGAAGCGCACGGCAGGGTGGCCGGCGCAGGGCAGGGGCGCATCCGCGACGTGCTCACCGACGCGGTCCGCCGGGGCTACGACGGCTTTGCTGTGCTGGAGCCACACTTGCTCGGTGGCGGGCCGACTGGCGGCGTGACCGGGCCGGAGTTGTTTCCGCGGGCGGTCGAGACGTTGCGACAAGTGATCTGTGAGGCCGGCGGGACGGAAAGAATGCCATGAAGCTGCAGACGATTCACCTCCGCATCAACGATGCTGCAACCGGCAAGCCGATCCCGTGCCGGATTCGCATCACCGACGAGCAAGGGGCCGAGTACGCGCCGCACGGCCGGCCGCTCGAGTTCTCGGCCCGGCCCGGCGAAGACGTCGGTGGGCATCTCAAACTCGGCCCGTCGCGCTGGTGGTCGATCGACGGCGCGTGCGAGATCGCGTTACCGGCCGGCGACCTGCGCGTGCAAGCCCGCCAGGGGATTGACCGCCAACCGCTCGATGAAGTGACGACGGTCCCGTGGGGAAAGATGGCGCTGCGGTTCTCACTGAAAAGCGCGGACGTAGTACAACGGCCGGGTGTACTGAGCGTCGACATGCGGTGTCACGGCGGCTCGCCCCATGCGGCCGCCCTCGATGCTGCGGCCGAGGGCCTCGATGTCGCGAACCTGCTGATTGAACCCCGGCGATACCTCGGCTCCGACGGCAAAGACTACGAGTGCATCCCGAACTGCGAGTCGTTCAGCGGGCAGGCCCCCGCGCTCGCGGCCCACGGCACGCAGGTGATCGTCAACTCCCACAACCGGCACCCGATACTCGGATCGCTCGGATTGTTGCACTGCCACCGGGCGGTCCATCCGCTGACCTTCGGCGGCGGCGATGCGAGCGACGACTGGTCGCTCGACGACTGGGCCGACCAGTGTCATCGCAAGGACGGTTACGTCGTCTGGACCGACCCGTTCGGCAATCCGAGGCTTGGCGCAGGCGAAGCGCTGGCGGTGGCGATTCTCGGAAAGGTCGATGCGTATGAGATCACTCCCGACAACGTGAGTACTGCGCTGCAGTTGTGGTACCGGTTACTGTCCGCGGGGGTCGATCTGCCGCTCGTGGGCGGGAGCGGGCGCACGAGCAACGGTCGCCCCGTCGGCGCGATGCGGACGTTGTTCTGGAATCAGCCGGGCGAGTACCGAGCCGCGTTGCGGGCCGGCCCGATCTGCGTGACCAACGGCCCGCGGGTGATGTGCGGGAGTGCCGATGGCGCGTGGGTGGCACAAGCGGAGTGCTTGCAGCAATTCGATCGGCTGGAGATCGTCTGCAACGGCCAGGTGATCGCATCCGAGGCGGCCCGTCCGGCGGACGACGGCAGACCGACGTGGGTCGCGGCCGTTGCTCGCCGGGCGCCGCGCGACGGGTGGGTGGCGGCCCGTGTCATCAGCAACGAGCGGTCGATGCTCGACGAAGCGACGCCGCTATTCGCGCACACCCCGGCTAATCGCGTGGGAGGCGCGGTCCGGAATCCGCAGGCCGTCGAGTTTCTGCAGGGGCACCTGCGTCGCGGGCGCGAGTGGGTCGAGGAACAGGGCCGGTTCGAGAACCCCAAGTCGAAAGTACATTTGCTGGAGGTGTTTAACGCGGCGAGTGACAGGCTCAGCAAGCCAGTTTGACGCGAGTCCGCGCGTGCAGTGTTGGCGGCCCGACCGGTTCCCTACAATCTGGTGAAACTACCGCGGGGGGGGCCGGCCGTGTTCGATCGCATCGCTTACCAGGGCATCACATTCGACGACGTCCTCCTGGAACCCGGGTATTCCGAGGTCGTCCCCGCCGAGTGTGAAGTGCGCAGTCAGCTCACTCGCTCCATATCTCTCAATATCCCCATTTTGTCGTCACCAATGGATACGGTGACGGAAAGCGATCTGGCGATCGCACTCGCCCAGGAGGGCGGGATCGGGATCATCCACAAGAATCTGACCGTTCCACAGCAGACCCGCGAAGTGGATAAGGTGAAGCGGAGCGAGAACGGGATCATTACCGATCCGGTGACGCTGCCGCCGGATCAGACAGTGGGCCATGCGCGCAAAGTCATGGAGCAACAGAAGATCAGTGGCGTGCCCATCACAGTGGGCGAGAAGTTGGTGGGTATTCTGACCCGCCGGGATCTCCGATTTCTCACCGACAACGATCAGAAAATTGCCGATGTGATGACCAGGGAGCATCTGGTGACCGCGGCGGAGGACACGACCCTCGATAAAGCCGAGAGAATCCTCACGGAAAATAAAGTCGAGAAACTCCTCCTGGTTGACGATCAATACAGACTGCGGGGGCTGATTACGATCAAGGACATCGACAAGCTCCAGAGCTTCCCAGGGGCTTGCAAGGACCGCCGGGGGCGGTTGAGGGTCGGGGCGGCGGTCGGAGTCCGCGACTACGAGCGGGCCGGATCGCTGATCCAAGCCGGGGTCGATGTGCTGGTCGTGGATTCGGCACACGGCCACAGCCGGAACGTGATCGAGACGGTCCGGGAGATCAAGCGGCAGTTCGCGATCGAGGTGATCGCGGGCAATGTCGCGACGGAACAAGGAGCCCAGGCGCTCGTCGAAGCGGGAGCGGACGCGGTCAAGGTGGGCATCGGCCCCGGATCGATCTGCACGACGCGGGTGGTGAGCGGGGTGGGCGTGCCGCAGGTGACGGCCATCGCCCGGGCGGCCGGGGCGGTCGGCGTGCCGATCATCGCCGACGGCGGAATCCGGTACTCGGGCGACATCACCAAGGCGATCGCCTCGGGGGCGAACGCGGTCATGGTGGGTGGACTGTTCGCGGGGCTCGCGGAGAGCCCCGGGCGGACGATCATCTACAAGGGCCGGAGCTTCAAGACATACCGCGGGATGGGGTCGCTGGGCGCCATGATGGATGGCAGCCGCGACCGCTACCAGCAGAAAGAGACGACGAACAACAAGCTCGTGCCCGAAGGGGTGGAAGGGCGAGTTCCTTACAAGGGCCCGCTCGCACCGTTTGTGGTCCAACTGGTCGGCGGACTGAAAGCCGGCATGGGCTACTGTGGCACGAAGACGATCGACGAGCTGCGGACCCGAACGCGATTCATTCAGGTGAGTGCCGCGTCGGTGCAGGAGAGCCACCCGCATGACATCTTCATCACGCAGGAAGCGCCGAACTACAGCTCAGCCGAGCTGCGCAGCGCGGACGCGGATTAGCCGGGCGGCCGCCGTCCTGGCGGCCGGTCTGTTCGGCGCGGTCGGGCTGGCCGGCACTCCGGTCGAGGTGTGTCCGACGCCGCCGCCGGCCACCGCTCCCGTCACCGTCTACTACGAACGACTTCCGTCCGGCGAGTTGCGTCAGGTGACCAGTTCTGCGCCGGCCGCGCCGAAGGCTATCGAGCTGAAGCCGGTCCCGGCCCAGCCCGGCATCGAGTTCCGGGCCGCCGCCGCCCCGGCCGCATTCACGCCGGTCGCGCCCGCGCCCGTCGCCATCGCCCCGCTGCCGGCCGCGCCGAAGATCGAAGTCTACAGCCGGCCCGCGTCTCCCGTCGTGGTTGCCCCGGCCGCCGTGCCGACGCCGGTGCAGTCGAATCAGCCGGTCACGTACTCGTACTACAAAGTCGCCAACGGCGCGATCCAGCCGGTCACGTATCAGCAGGGGGAAAGCCCCGCGCCGACCGTGATGAAGCCGATCGCGATGCCGGCGCCGGAGCAGAATCCGCAGCCCATGAAAGCGGCGGTGCAACTGCCCGAGCCACAGCCGACCAAGTCGGTGGCGATGCAGATACCGGAGCCTCAGCCGACGTTCGCCCGGCAGGTTCCGTCGTTGCCTGCGATGCCGAGTGTGCCCGCGTCGTCGCCAGCGCTTCAGTTGCCCGCCATGTCGACGATGCTGCAACAGACACCGGACGCGCCGGCCAACCAGGAATCCGGCAAGCTCGCCGACTACGGTATCGAGACCGATCCGCCGAAGCTGGCCCGGCTCTACCGATTCGAATCGGAGGCCGAGCTACGCAAGCGGATCGCCGAGGAGATCCGCAGCCGGCCCATCAAGCCCGGCGAGACGAAGGAAACGGTCATCGACTTCCCGAAGTACCGCCCACTGACTGACGAACAGTACGCGGCGCGGAAGTTCGGCGGGCTGATCAAGCAGATCGAGCCGAACTACGTCATGTACGGTCGGCTCTACACGCGAGAGTTGAACAGCGAACAGTACGGCTGGGACTTCGGTGTCATCCAGCCACTGTGGTCGGCCGGGGCAGCCTTCAAGGACTTCGCCCTGCTGCCGTACAACTTCGCGGTCCGGCCGCACCAGCGGTTTGAGACGTCGGCCGGGCTTTGCTACCCGGGCGATCCGGTGCCGTACCTGATCTATCCGCTCGAAGTCAGCGCGACCGGTGCGGGGTGGGAAGCTTTCGCCTTCCTGGCAGCGTTCGCCCTGATTCCCTGATCATCGAACGATGGCGAGACCCATCGGCCGAAAGGCCGGTGGGTCTTACTCTGCGCGGACGATGTTGCACGTTGATTCAGTCAGTTCAATCTCCCACCACCCGTGATGTCGCCGGTGGGTTGCGCTCCCGGCACAGACCACTTGAAACGGCACGCCGTCGGCCGGGCCGAACAGGTACTGCTGATGCCGGTGACCGCACAGCCAGAGTCGGATGCCGTGAAGGCGGGCCACCTCGGCCAGGGCTTCACGATTACGCAGGGCGTGATGGTGTGGCTCAGGTGAGCCCTCGGCGGTGCAATACGGATAGTGGGTCACCAGCACGCGCGGTCCGGTCGGCAAGTGTTGCAGCAGGCGGCCCAGGCGATCGAGTTGAGGGGGATCAACGATGCCGCGGGCGTCGAAGACGCCGCGGTTCGGCACGGCCGAATTGACCCCGACCCACCAGACGCCGCCGGCCTGGCGTGCGAACGGGTAGATCGATCCGTCCACTCGCTCCCCTATTTGCCAGGGGGCGAATGCGGTCTCAAACGCGCCGCTCTCGGCGGCCGAACGGGTGTAGTAATCGTGGTTGCCCGGAACGGCGAGGCCGGGCCAGCGATCGACGCCGAGTTCCTCCGCGGCCCGCGCCGACTCGGGCGGGAAGCCCAACGCACAGGCATCACCACTGAAAACGATCAGGTCCGGCTGATACTCCACGACCCGGCTACGGAACCGTTCGAGGTGGGCGTCGGCATCTGCGAATGACTTGCCCCGCCGGAGGACGGCCCAGTTGATCCAGCCTGTCGCGTGTTTGTTGGCCAGGTCCCGCGGCCGCCAACCGGCCTTCCGGGCCGTCAGATGCACGTCCGAAAGGTGGAGTATCCGTGCCATGGGGTACCGGTGCCAAGTTTCTGAGACACAACTAGAATCACCGTTGTATCGTACGGGCCGCCCCAGGGGAACGCATTCATGCCCAAGGTGACGATCGTCAACGAGAAGAAGGAAATCGAAGTCCCGGCCGGGTCGAACCTCCGCCAGGAGGCAATCAAGGCGGGCGTCGAGGTGTATCCGGGCATTCACAAGTACCTCAACTGCCGCGGGTTTGGCCTGTGCGGTTCGTGCAAGGTCTACGTGAAGAAGGGCGAAGAAAACGTCAGTGGCAAGACGCTGATGGAGCGCATCAACCTGAACCTGCACCCGATGACGTCGTTTGCCGCCATCGGCCACGAGACCGAAATCCGGCTCGCCTGTCAGATGAAGGTCAACGGCGACTGCTCCGTCGAGGTCCGGCCCGAGTTCAACCTTTGCGGCGAGAACTTCTGGCAGAAGCCGTACCCGAACAAGTAACAGGACCGCGGATGATCACGTACAGCTTTCCGGGCAAGGTCGTTCTCGTCACCGGTTCGTCGCGGGGCATGGGCGCGGAGATCGTCCGCTCCTTCGCCAAGGCGGGTGCCGAGTGTTTCGTGCAGTTCTTCCCGGATGCCGAGGGCGTCAACAAGCGCGAAGCCGAGGCGGTCGCGGCCGAGTGCGGCAAGGCCCACGTCGTCGGCGGCGATGTACGCGATTTCGCGTCGGTCGAGGCGATGTTCGCCGAGATCAAGGCGAAGGCCGGCCGGCTCGACATCCTCGTGAACAACGCCGGCGTCCTCCGCGATCGGACCATCCGCAAGATGTCGATGGACGAGTGGAACGCGGTCCTCCAGACCAACCTGAACGGCGTATTTCATTGCTCCAAATGCGGCGCCGAAATGCTGGCCGACGGCGGGCGAATAATCAATGTCGCCTCGATTGCCGGGATCGTCGGATTCCCAGGGCAGGCGAACTACGCGGCGGCGAAGGCCGGCGTGCTGGGCATGACCCGCGTGCTGGCCAAGGAGCTGGCCCGCCGGCAGATTACCGTGAATGCGGTCGCGCCCGGCGTGGTTCAGACTCCGATGCTCGGCGACATCAAGCCCGAGGTGATGGCCGAGTACGAGAAGCAGATTCCGATCGGGCGAGTCGGGCGGCCGGCAGACATCGCCAACGCCGTGCTCTTCCTCGCCTCGGAAGAGAGCGGATACATCACCGGCCAGACGCTGCCGATCACGGGCGGCTGGCATTGATCGACCCGGGGGCGGGTCACCGGAGCGGTCCATGTCGCCACGCACGACGCGAAGCCTCGTCCTCGGCCTGATCGGCTCCGCGGCCATTCTCACGCTGTTCTGGTCCTGCCAGGAAGAAGAAGACAAGCAGCAGGCCCAGGCTGCGGACGGCACGACACACTCGTCCACGACGCACACCTCGTCCGGATACCGGCACTCGTATTACCGCTCCCGGCCCTGGTTCTGGGGCTGGGGCTCGTCGTACCGCCCGTCTTACGGCGGCTCGACGTTCGTCGGCTCGTCCGGCCATTCTTCCGGGTCCTCCCGGGTCGGAGGCACGACCTCGTCGTCGACGTCCCGCGGCGGGTTCGGCGGCAGCAGCAGCGCGGGCCACAGCTCGGGGTCGTGAACCATGAATCGGCGCAAGTCCGACCCCCGGCCCGACTGGCAGGCCCGGGTCGAATCGCAGGGCCTGCACTTCCACACGCTCGACGGCGTCCCTTATTGGGACGAGTCGGCCTGCTACGAGTTCACCACTTCCGAAATCGATGACCTCGAAAAAGCGTCGTACACGCTCAACGACCTGTGCCTGAAGGCGCTCGAACATGTCTTCAGCAATGAACTGTTCGACCGCTTTGACATCGCGCCGCAGTATGTGCCGTGGCTTAAGCAGAGCTGGGAGCGCGACCAGCAGACGCTCTACGGCCGATTCGACTTCGCTTTCGACGGGCGGACGCCGCCCAAGCTGCTCGAGTACAACGCCGACACGCCGACAGCGCTGCTGGAAGCCGCGGTGATCCAGTGGCACTGGATGCAGGACGTGCGGGCGGGATCGGACCAGTTCAATTCGATTCACGAGAGACTGATCGAGTTCTGGCGCGGCTTGAACCCCCAGCCCGAGGGGGCCGTCCACTTTCTTTCCGTCCGCGGGCACCTCGAAGATTTCATGACGGCCAACTATCTGCGCGACGTCGCGGAGCAGGCCGGGCTGAAGTCGGTCTACATGCCGATCGAGGACGTCGGCTGGAACAGTGCGCGGAAGGCGTTCGTCGACCTCGACGAGAACGTGATCCGGACCTGCTTCAAGCTGTACCCGTGGGACTGGCTGATGGCCGAGGAGTTCGGCCCGCACCTGTTGGAAACGCGGACGCGCTGGTTCGAGCCTCCGTGGAAGCTGCTGCTGGCCGACAAGCGGATGCTGATCGTGTTGTGGGAACTGTTCCCGGAATGCCCGTACCTGCTGCGGACGGCCGACAAGCCGTGGAACCAGAACTACGTCTGCAAGCCGGCCTTGGGGCGTGAGGGAGCGAACGTCACGATGGTCGCCAACGGCAACACGGTTGCCGAGACGCCAGGCGACTACGCCGAAGGACCGTTTGTGTATCAGGACCTGCGACCCCTTCGGGCCTTCGACGGCAACTACCCCGTACTGGGAAGCTGGATGGTGAACGGTTACGCCTGCGGCATGGGCATTCGGGAGGACAACGGGCCGGTCACGAAGAACACGAGCCGCTTCGTGCCTCACGTGTTCGGGGGGTGACCGCCGTGATTGGGGAAATCCTGGAAGCCGTCGCAAGTGCGATCGGAATTGACATTTTCAATTGGATGTTGGGGATATCGACTGATCGGAGTTGGCCGGCCACGCTAGGGCAGTGGTTTGTCGTATTCGCACTGATCAGCCTTTTGATTGCCGTGGCTATGACCTTGGGGCGAATGTCGGAGGCGTGGATCGCGTACTCGCTGTTTGCGGTTTGCTGTGTCGGCGCGTTAGTTTCCTCGTGTTTCAGCCGGGGCAAGTAAAAAAAGAAAGCGGGCCAACCGGATGGTTGACCCGCTCGATGTTTTACCGATTGCGAACGGCTTACTTGTGGACGTCGTGGCAGGCCTTGCACGACTTCTGGAGTGCGCCGTGGGCAGCGGAGGCGGCCGACTTGTCTTTCTTCTCGACGGCATCGGCCAATTTCTTGGCGTTGTCGGAGTAGGCCTTGGTCAGCTTGTCCCAGCTCGCCTTGTCGCCCTTCGGGCAGGCGTTCTTGCCGAGGTCGGCGGCCATGCTTGAGTAGTCCTTCATCTGCTTGGAGATGTCGTCCCACTTGGGGCTGTCACTCTTGATACCCTCGCCGACTTTCTTGTGAAGGCCGTTTTTGCCGTTGACCTTCTTCATGATGGTCTCGATGTCCGGCGTGTCGGCGGCGAAAACCGCGCCCGCGAACAGGGCCATCAGGATTGTCGCGCCCGTCAGCATTTTCCGCATCTGCCTCGCTCCTCGGTCGGGAACTGGGAAAGGTCGGCCGGTCCGCGACCGGCACGATTCGGCACTCATCTTGTAACCGCCGGGGCCCGCAGAGTCAATCAGCCCGCCGATTTTGACGCATTTTTCACCCCCGGCGAGGCGGCCGGGGTCGGCGGTCCGGTTGTAATCGTCGGTCGCGTCGGTCCGGGAGCGGCGGGAAAATGACCTGCGACCGCAGGGCGGGCGCAATTGGAAAAGCCATCCCATGTCCCGTAAACTACGAGTTCCGATCGATCCGAAACGCTTGGCCGAGCATGCTCCTGAACCAGCCAGAAACCGCTGCCGAGCCAGTCGCCGAGTCGCTGCTGCACAGCCCCGAACGACCGCTCTGGTATGCCGGCGGCCAATGGTGGGACGCCGAGCCGCGTGCCCGTGCCGACGCCTACGTACCCGCGGTCCGACCCGGCCAGTTGGGCGATGCCGCTTTCCGCCAGGCGCACGGGCTGAAGTTTGCATACGTCGCCGGCTCCATGGCCAACGGTATCGCGTCGGTCGAACTCGTCGAGGCGATGAGCCGGGCCGGCATGCTCGGGTTCTTCGGCGCGGCGGGGCTTTCGGTCGACCGCGTCACAGCCGCCGTCGATGATCTGCGACGCCGGCTGCACGACCGGCCGTTCGGCTGCAACCTCATTCACAGCCCGCACGAGCCGGCGACCGAGGCCGCCGTCGCCGCCATGCTGATCCGGCGGGGCGTCCGCCTGGTTGAAGCGTCCGCCTTTCTCGACCTGACGTTGCCGATCGTGAAGTACCGGCTGCACGGTATCCGTCGGGGGCAGGACGGGCGGGTGATCGCTCCGAATCGCGTCGTCGCCAAGGTCTCGCGGGTTGAAGTCGCATCCAAGTTCCTCGCGCCCGCCCCGGACAGGTTCATCCGCGAACTGGTGGAATCGGGCGACCTGAGCCGCGACCAGGCCGAACTGGCCCGCGAGATTCCGGTAGCCCACGACCTGACGGCCGAGGCCGACAGCGGCGGCCACACCGACAATCGTCCGCTGGTCACGCTGCTGCCCACACTCGTGGCGGTGCGCGACCGGATGCAAGAGAAGTACGGCTATGCAGAAGCGCTCCGGGTCGGCGCGGCCGGCGGCATCGCGACCCCGGCGGGCGTCGCGGCTGCGTTCGCACTTGGCGCGGCTTACGTCGTGACCGGGTCCATCAACCAGGCCTGTATCGAAAGCGGCTCGTCGCCCGGCGTGCGCCAGATGCTCGCCGAGGCCGGGCAGGCGGATGTCGTGATGGCGCCCGCGGCCGACATGTTTGAGATGGGCGTGAAGGTGCAGGTGCTCAAACGCGGCACCATGTTTCCGATGCGGGCCGGCCGACTCTTCGAGCTGTACCGGGGCTACGAGTCGCTGGAAGCGATTCCCGCGGCCGACCGGGCGCGGCTAGAAACCGAGATCTTCCGCAAGCCGATCGCCGAGGTCTGGGAAGAGACCCGGCAGTTCTGGGCCGGGCGCGACGCCCGCCAGCTTGCCCGGGCCGAGACCGACCCGCGACACAAGATGGCTTTGGTGTTCCGCTGGTATTTGGGGCTCAGCTCTCGATGGGCCAATGCCGGGCAGATGGATCGCCGGATGGACTTCCAGGTCTGGGCCGGGCCCGCGCTCGGCGCGTTCAACGAGTGGACGGCCGGGTCGTTTCTCGAGAAACCGGAAAATCGTCGGGTGGCCCCGGTCGCCCGAGCGCTGCTCTTCGGCGCGGCCGTGCAGACTCGGATCCAGTTCGCCCGAGCGCAGGGGGTGAACGTGTCGCCTGCTGTGGCCCGCGTCCCGCCCCGGGAGGTCGACGTCCTTGACTGAGATGCCACTGGCGATCGTCGGCATGGGGTGCCTGTTTCCGAAAGCGGACAGCCTGGAATCGTATTGGGCTAACATCAAGTCGCTAGTCGACGGGATCTCCGCGGTGCCAGCCACGCATTGGAGCCCGGCCGACTACTTCGATGGCGACCCGCGCAAGCCCGACTTCACCTACGCCCAGCGCGGCGGCTTCCTCGACGCATATCCATTTCGCCCGGCCGAGTTCGGGATCGCCCCGCGCGACTTGGAGGCCATCGACACGGCCCAACTGCTGGGGCTGGTGGTGGCCAAAATGGCCCTCGACGACGCCGGCTTGCTCGCACCGGGGGTCGATCGCAAGCGTATCAGCACCATCCTCGGCGTGACCGGTACGCTGGAGATGGTCGTGCCCCTCGGGGCCCGGCTGGGGCACCCGCTTTGGAAGAAGTCGATGCGGGCCGCGGGCATTCCCGAAGCGCAGATCGATGATGCCATGAAGCGGATTGCCGACGGCTACGTCGGCTGGCAGGAGAATTCGTTCCCCGGTCTGCTGGGCAACGTGGTGGCCGGGCGGATCGCCAATCGGCTCGACCTCGGCGGGACCAATTGCGTCGTGGACGCGGCGTGCGCGTCGAGCCTTTCCGCGTTGCACCTGGCCGCGCTGGAATTGCAGGCCGGGCGGGCCGATGCCGTGCTGACGGGCGGAGTCGACACGTTCAACGACATCTTCATGTACATGTGCTTCAGCAAGACGCCCGCGCTCTCGCCGACGGGCGATGCCCGGCCGCTCTCTGCCAATTCCGACGGCACGATCCTGGGCGAAGGCCTGGGCATGATGGTGCTGAAGCGGCTTGCCGACGCGGAGCGGGCCGGCGACCGCATCTATGCCGTCGTCAAAGGTCTGGGCACGAGCAGCGACGGCGCGGGAAACGCGGTGTACGCGCCAACTGCGCCGGGCCAGAAACGCTGCCTCGAGGACGCCTACGCACAGGCCGGGATCACCGCGGATTCCATCGACCTGATCGAAGCGCACGGAACCGGGACGAAGGTCGGCGACGCGACGGAACTGCAAGCGCTCACCGAGGTGTTCCGGGCGGCCGGCACGAAGCCGGGTCAGACCATCATCGGGGCCGTGAAGTCGCAGATCGGGCACACCAAGGCGGCGGCCGGTGCGGCCGGCTTGATCAAAGCCGCGACCGCACTTTACCGGCAGACGCTGCCGCCTACGGCAAAGGTGGATCAGCCGGCACCGGTACTCGAAGACTCGCCGTTTGCCGTCACGGATCTGCCCATCCCGTGGTTGCCGCGCGGCAGGCGGCCGCGGCGGGCGGGGGTCAGTTCCTTCGGGTTCGGCGGCTCCAATTTCCACTGCGTGCTCGAAGAGTATGCCACGCAGCGTACGCCCGACTGGGATCCCGAATTGGCGATTGCCGCCTGGTCGGCCCCGACCCGAAGTGAAATCACACGGGCGATGGAGTGCTTCCCCGTCTCCGACTGGAAGGCAATCCGGCACGCGGCCACGGCGACGCGCTCGGCTTTTCGCCCGGAGGCCAGCTGGCGACTCGTCATCGTGTTCGAGCGGAAAGACAACCCTGCCGAAGTCGTGAAACGCGCTCTGGAACTGCTGGCCGGGCCGGAGAGCGATTTCGCCGAGGCCGAGGGGGTTTATCTGGGGCGGGGCCGGCCCGGGAAGTTGGCCGTGCTATTCCCGGGACAGGGGGCGCAATCCGTCGGCATGCTCCGCGACCTGGCTTGCCGCTTTCCGAGGTTCCGGGATGTGCTTGAACAGGCCAACGATGCGTTCGCGCAGGAGGCCGACCGGCGATTGACGGACTTCATCTATCCGACCCGTGCCTTCACTCCGGACGCGAAAGCGGCTCAGGAATCGGCCCTTCGGGACACATCCGTCGCGCAGCCCGCGCTCGGTGCGGTGAGCCTCGGCGCGCTCGAGGTGCTGCGTTCATTTGGGTTGAAGCCGGACGCCGCCGCGGGACACAGCTATGGCGAGCTGACCGCGCTGTGTGCGGCCGGCTGTTTCGAGCCGGCCAGCCTGTTTGCCCTGTCACAACTCCGCGGCCGACTCATGGCCCGGGGCGGCGATCAGGCCGGGACGATGCTCGCCGTCATGGCTCCGCTGGCCGAGATCGAGTCTGCCTTTGCCGAAGAGAAATTCGGCCTCGTCATCGCGAATCGCAATTCACCCACACAGGCGGTTCTCAGCGGATCGGTGGCGGAGATCACCCGGGCCGAGGTATCGCTCTCGCGGCGGAAACTGCGGCACGTCCGGCTACCAGTCGCAGGGGCGTTTCACAGCTCACTGGTCGCCGAAGCTGCCCGGCCGTTCCGGGCCGCGCTGGACCCCGTGGCGTTCCGGGAAGCGCGGCTCGCGGTGTACGCCAACAGTACCAGCCGGGAATACCCGCGCGATCCGCAGGCGGCGCGGGATCTGCTGGCCTCACAGCTTGCCCAGCCTGTTGATTTTGTCGCGCAAATCCGCAACATGGCGGAAGCCGGGGTCACGACGTTTGTCGAAGTGGGACCCGGCAACACGCTGACTCGACTGGTCGGAGCGATTCTGGAAGGTCGGCCTCACTGGGCCGCGTCGACCGAGACGCCCGGCGGCCGACGGTCCGGGGCCGCGGACCTGGCCCGCCTGCTGGGCCGTCTGGCCGCATGGGGGTACGGAATCGACCTCGCGGCCTGGGATCCTTCGCCGCCCGCCCCGCCGGCCGAGACTCGTGGCCTGATCGTCCCGATCTGTGGCGCCAACTACCGGGCTCCGCGGAAGGAACTGCTGCCGACACCGCAGCCGACACCCAAAACCGTAGCGACGCCAGCCGCGCGTCCCGAGAAACCGATGTCTGACACGCCAAGCGATCACGGCCGGGCACTGCAAATCGCGCGGGAGTCGCTCGCGGCATTCGAGCGCCTGCAGCAGCAGACGGCCGAATTGCACCGTACCTTCCTCGAACAGCAGACCGAGGCCCAAAAGACGCTTCAGGCCATCCTCGCGACCCAGCAGCAACTCCTCGCGGGTGGCGCGCCGCTGCTCCCGTTGAACACGCCTGCCGCGGCGCCGCGACCGGTCGCCCCGCCTTCACCTGCACCCAAGCCACCGGCCCCGGTGGCACCTATCGTCACGCCTCGGCCCGCTCCGCCTCCTCCGCCGCCACCCGCGCCGGCACCACGACCCATCGAGGTCGCGCCGCCGAAGCCCGCACCGCCGGTGGCCGTCGTGGCGCCCGTCGCCGCACCTCCTGCGGACAGTCTGACGCAGACGCTGCTGGCGATCGTGGCGGAGAAGACGGGGTATCCCGTTGAAATGCTCGGCCTGGACATGGGATTGGACGCCGATCTGGGAATCGACTCGATTAAGCGGGTGGAAATCCTCTCGGCCCTGCAGGAAAAGCGGCCAGATCTTCCGGCCGTCGCACCCGATCGGCTCGGCTCGCTCCGATCGCTGCGTGATGTCGTGGCAATTCTTCAGGAAACTGGAGAAACAGTGACCGCGCCTGCGGCCGCACCCGCTGCAACAATTGATGCGAGACTGCAATCGCTCCTGCTGGAAGTCGTCGCGGAGAAGACCGGTTACCCGGTCGAGATGCTCGGCCTGGACATGGGGTTGGACGCGGACCTGGGCATCGATTCGATCAAACGGGTCGAGATTCTCTCGGCCGTGCAGGAGCGTCAGCCGAACCTCCCGGCCGTGCCGCCGGACCGACTCGGATCGCTGCGGACGCTGCGGGAAGTGCTGGACCTGTTCGAGTCGGGAGACTCGGAAAAAAAAGTCCCGAGCCCGGCCGGCGCGAGCCGCTAAGCCTCCCGGGCGAATCTTCGTTATCTCGACTCGTCTTGCGATTGGGCACCATCCCCGTCGGCCGCCCGGTGTTGCCTTTCGGCGGACCTATCATCGTGGTCGGCGACGCGGAACCTGAGTTGGCTCAGTTGCTCGGGGCGGCAGTCCATCCTTGGGACAGCCCCGATGTGCCGGCGAAGTTAGGCGGACTCATTTTCTGCACGTCGCGGGACCCGCACGACGATGTCGCGCTGCATGCGCTGCGCTGGCTGCGACTCGCCGGGCCCAAACTCCGGACCGGCGGTGGCGTGTTACGACTGGTGATTCGGGGCGACGGCCGATTCAGCAGCGGGTGCGCCCCGGCCGGCGCCGCGATCGCCGGACTGGTGAAGACAGCCGGGCACGAATGGCCGGAAGTCGATTGCCGGGTGATTGACGCGGGCGAGCCGGTCGCGTCCGAACGACTCGCCGACGAAATTCACCGCGAAGGGCCGGTCGAGACCGCGCTGGCCGACGAGGCCCGCGGCCTGTTCCTCGTTCATGAGCCGCAGCCGGCCACAGTGCCGCCGCTGAACCTGCCCGCACGGTCGCTCGTGGTCGTGACCGGCGGCGCGCGGGGCGTGACGGCCGCGTGTGCACTTGCCGTCGCAGCCACCTACCGCCCGACGCTGCTCCTGCTGGGTCGTTCGCCGTTGCCGGAGGTTGAGCCGGACTGGTTGCAATCGCTTGTCGAACCACCGGCCATCCGCAAAGCGTTGATAGCCCGGGCCGCTTCCCCGCAGACGCCCCGGCAGATTGAGACCGCGTGCCAGCGAGTCCTCGCCGACCGCGAGATTCGGGCCAACCTCCGGCGGATCGCCGATGCCGGCGCGGCCGTTGAGTACCGCGCCGTCGATGTCCGCGACGCGGCCGCAGTCGCGGCCACGTTGAGCGAGTGCCGTGCGCGGTTCGGCCCGGTCCGCGGCATCATCCACGGTTCGGGTGTCCTGGCCGACAAGCTGCTCCTCGACAAGACCGACGAGCAGTTCCGGAGCGTCTACGAAACGAAAGTAAAAGGCCTGGAGTCACTTCTGGCAGCTTGTGCCGGCGACCCGCTGGCCTTCGTTGCACTTTTCTCGTCGTCGACGGGCCGATTCGGCCGAACGGGTCAGGGCGACTACGCCGCCGCCAATGAATACTTGAACGCTCGGGCTCGCCGACTCGCCGTCAAGCTGCCCGAATGCCGGACGGTGGCCCTGAACTGGGGCCCGTGGGAAGGTGGGATGGTGACGCCCGCGCTCCGGCAGTTGTTCGCGGCGGAAGGCGTGGGCCTGATTCCGACCGATGCCGGGGCAAAGCTGCTGGTCGCTGAACTCTCGGCATCAAACGGTCCGGCCGAGGTCGTCGTCCTCGGGCCGCCGCCGGCCGAGCCGACGCGATACCCGGCCACCGTCGAAAAGATCCCCGTTCTCGCCGACCATGTCATCAATCGGCGGGCAGTCCTGCCAGTCGCACTGGCTGTCGAGTTCCTCGCCGATGCCGCTGTCCGGCGCTACCCCGGCCGGCGATTCGCCGGCGTGGAAGAACTGCGGGTGCTGAAAGCCGTGACGGCTCCCGCCGAGCTGATCGTACACGTCGACCCACCCGTCCGAACGGGCGAACGCATGGCGTGTGCCGCCCGCATCGAGGTCGAGGGGCGGACCTGTTACCGGGCCAACGTCGTGCTCGAGGCCGCTCCGGGCTGGCATCGGCGGGCCTTACCGTTCGACCTGCCCTCGACGGATTCGTGCTACCGGACCGACCTGTTTCACGGGCCGGCCTGGCGGGCGGTCGACCGCGTCGTTTCGTGTGACGGGTCGGGGATCATCGTGTCAGCGCGGACAGCGCCGCCGGCTGCCGACTGGTTGCCGGGCGGCGAGTTGAGGAGCTGGCACGGCGACCCGCTCGCGCTCGACAGCGTTCTTCAGGCGGTCATCATTTACACCCAGCGTGAGCTCGGTCTGCCGTCGCTCCCCACCGGATTCGCTGGCTTGACCGTCGCCGCGGTCATGGAACCCGGCCCGGTCTCGATTGAGATTCGGGTCACGCATTCGACGGCCTCGAGCGTCCGTGCGGATGCCGTCGCTCGCGATGCGGCCGGTCGCATCATACTGTCGGTCACTGCGCTCGAGCACATCTGTTCGGGCGGCCTGTCATCGGCTTTTGCCAGGAACTCGCTGGCGGGAGCCGAAGCATGAGCGGGAGTCATGGCGACTCCGCAGGCCGGCCCCGGATCGCCGTCGTGGCGATGGATGGCATCTTTCCCGGAGCGGACAGCCTCGATCAGTTCTGGGACAACATTATCGTCGGCCGGGATTGCTCGACGCAAGTCCCGGAAGGCCGATGGGTCATTCCGCCGACGGAGGCACAGGACCCGGACCCCGGCCGGGCGGACCGCGTCTATTCGACCCGCGGCTACTTCCTGAATGCGATTCCCGATCTGGGCAGGGAATGGCAGGAGTTCGACCCGTCGGTTCGGCTCGCGGTGGCCATCGTCTCCCGGGCCTGGCATGCCGCGATCACTTCGCATTACGACCCCGCCCGGTGCGGCGTGATTCTCGGGCATATCGCGCTTCCGACCGATTCGGTCTCCGAGTTGGCGGTCGAGGTGATGTGCGGGCGACAGCCCTCTCGGCCCTGGAACCGTGAAGTGGCCGGGTTGCCGGTGCAACTCGCGGCCCGGGCGATTGGCGTGACCGGCCCCGTCATGGGCCTGGACGCGGCTTGTGCATCGTCGCTGTATGCCGTCAAGCTGGCGATGGACGCACTCCGATCCGGGCGGGCCGACGTGATGGTCGCCGGTGGACTGTCGCGGCCGGACTGCCTGTACACACAGATGGGCTTTGCTCAATTGCGGGCCTTGTCGAAGTCGGGCCAGTGCCGGCCGTTCGATGCCGCGGCAGACGGCCTTGTGGTCGGCGAGGGTGGCGGTGCAGTCGTTTTGAAGCGATTGGCCGATGCCGAACGTGATGGCGACAGCATACTCGGCGTCATAACCGGGGCGGGCCTGTCGAACGACCGCGAGGGCAACGTGCTCGCACCGGCCAGCGAGGGGCAGTTGCGGGCCTTGCGAGCCGCGTACCGCGATGCCGGCTGGGACCCGGAATGTGTGAGTTACATCGAGTGCCACGCCACGGGCACGCCGCTCGGCGACGCCGTCGAACTGGCGAGCCTCGCCGCGCTCGGCAGCCGATGCGCCCTCGGCGCGGTCAAGTCGACTGTCGGACACTTGCTCACGGGAGCGGGCGCGGCCGGGCTGATCAAGACGCTGCTCGCCATCCGACACCGCATTATTCCGCCCGTGACCAACTTTGAACGGCCCGCAGCCGGCCTGACCGGCGCGCTGCGTGCGCCGACACAAGCCGAGCAGTGGAGCGGCCCGCTCCGGGCCGGAGTCGACGCCTTCGGCTTCGGCGGCATCAATGCCCATGTGCTGGTTGAAGAGTATCAGCCACAGGCGTCACGAGCCCAAGTGATGGTGCCTGAGCGGCTCGCGCCGGCGATCGCCATTGTCGGGGTCGGCGTGCGGCGGGGCGACCGGCACGGCCTCGACGTCCTCGATGCGGCTGTCGGGCCGACAGTCGAAATGTTTGCCATTCCACGCGGCCGGTTCGCGATTCCCCCGCGGGAATTCGAAGCGATGATGCCGCAACAGGTGCTGATGCTCCTGGCGGCGGCCGACGCACTCGACGACGCTTGCGTGCCTGCGAGCGACACGCCGGAGCGCATGGGCGTGTTCATCGGCGCGGAGTTGGATTGGCACACCACCGACTTTCACGTTCGCTGGTCGCGTCCGATTCACCAGCGCGATGCGGCCGGTCCGCCTTTGACGCCCGAGGCTGTGCTCGGGCATCTGGCCAGCGTGACGGCTAGTCGCGTCGCAAGAATGGCGGGAGCGGGCGGACCGAGTTTTGTCCTTAACGCCGGCGATGATAGTGGCCGGGCGGCCGTGAATCTGGCGGCCGACCTGATCGGACGGGGCGAACTCGATTGTGCGATCGTGGGTATCGCCGACACGCCGACCGACCGCCGCGACGAGGCTTGCCGGCAATCTCAGTCGCCCGTTGATGCTGCCATCGCTTGGCTAGTCATGCCCTTGGCAACTGCGCTGGAGCGGGGAGACCGTGTTTACGCAACCCTCGATGAGTTGCAGGAATCGTGGAACGACAAGTCGCATGCCGACTCAGGGCTGGCCGGGCCAATGCTGACGGCAACCCGTGCCGCGCTGGCCGAGTATCACGGGGTCGATGGCGACACCGGGACGTGTGTAATACGGGATCGGGCGCCGGCCCGGCCGTATCCGGAGCCCGTCGTGGCCGGGCGGCCGCTCGCGCTCCCGGGCGTGGACCGTGGTCAGTCGGTGGGCGGTCGCCTTGCATTCGTCTTTCCCGGGTCCGGAAACGACTCGGCGGGAATGGGCCGGGGTCTGGCCGACGCGTTCCCGGCGGCGATGCGTCGGCAGGCGGGCGACAACACGCGATTGCGATCGCAGTACGCAGCCGATGAGTATTGGAACGACGGCGAGCCAACCCCGCGACAGGCCTTGATGGCACAGGTCGCGTTCGGCACCCTTGTGTCCGACATCCTCGCGGCGTGCGGCGTCCGCCCCGATGTGGTGTTCGGCAATAGTCTCGGCGTATCGGCCAGTTTTTTCGGCATGCGAGCCTGGACCGCACGCGACGAAATGCTGCGGCGGATTGAGACGTCGCCCCTCTTCGACTCCGAACTGGCCGGTGAGTGCCGGGCTGTACGCCGCTCGCTGGGCATTCCCGAAGGCCAGTCTGCGGAATGGCGCTGTGTGCTCGTCCTTGCGCGGGCCGACGAGGTTCGTCCGGTCGCCCAGTCCGTTCCCGGGTGCTTCCTGCTCTCGATCAACGGGCCGGGCGAGTGTGTGGTGGGCGGGTGCGTCGCTGCGGTGGAATCGTTCGTAGCTCAGGTCCGGGCCCCGGTCGTGCCGCTGGAACACGTGACTGCCGCGCATTGCGATGTGATCCGGGCCGTCGAGCGCGAATATCGGGAGTTGCATTCGTTGCCCGTGTCGGTGCCGGAAGGAATCGAGTTCTATCACCCGGTCCACGCCCGGCCGATGGAGCTGACCCGCGAGTCGGCGGCCGAGGCCGTCCTGGCACAAGCACTACACACCGTCGACTTTCCGCGACTGGTGGAGGCGGCTTATGCCGCGGGTGTTCGGACGTTTGTCGAGATCGGACCGGGCGGCTCCTGCACCCGGGCGATCAGCGCGATTCTCGCCGGCCGGCCCCACGTCGCGCTGGCCGCGACGGCCCATCCCGATGGAGAACTCACCGCGTTGCTGACGACACTTGCCCGGCTCCGGGCCGAAGGACGGGCAGTGGATTTGAGCGCGTTGCAGGGGCGGGCGCCGGCCGTCGACGCCCGCGCGACGTTTCCGGCGGCGCGTCGGGCGTTACCCGGCGCGGGCGTGGCCAGCGAACCTGCTTCACTGTTTGCGAGAATCGCAAACGCCCAGCATGCCGTGGGCCTGGCCCACGCGGCCTACTTGGAGTTCGCCCGCGGCATCGATCGACATGTCGCACAATGGGCCGTGAGTGATGCCGTTCCTCCAAGCGAAGTTTCGCGGCAGGACGTCTTCCTCGACCGCCCGCAGTGCATGGAATTCGCGATCGGAAAGATTGCACCGGTGCTGGGCCCGGAGTATGCCGAGGTCGATAGTTTCCCGACGCGGGTGCGGTTACCGGACGAGCCGCTGATGCTCGTCGACCGGATCGTCCTCGTCGAGGGAGAGCCACACTCGCTGGGCTCGGGTCGGGTCGTGACCGAGCACGACGTCGGGCCCGACCGCTGGTATCTTGATCACGGAAAGATGCCGACCTGCATCGCCGTCGAGAGCGGGCAGGCCGACCTGTTTCTCGCGGGCTACCTGGGGATCGACGCCCGGACCCGGGGCAAGGCCGTCTACCGGCTGCTCGACGCGGTCGTGACGTTTCACCGCGGGTTGCCGTTGCCCGGCGAAGTCATCCGTTACGACATTCACATCGACAGGTTCTTCCGCCAGGGCGAGACGCACCTGTTCCGATTCCGGTTCGAAGGTACGATCGACGGTCAGCCGCTTCTGTCGATGGCGCAAGGCTGTGCTGGCTTTTTCACGGCCGAGGAACTGGCGGCCGGGCAGGGCGTGGTACAGACGACGCTCGACAAACGGCCCGATCCGCGGACCCTGCCGGCCGAATGGGTCGAACTGGTCGCAATCGCCGGGGTCGAATCGTACTCCGACGCGCAGATTGATTGCCTGCGCAAGGGCGACCTGGCCGATTGCTTCGGCGACGCGTTCGCTGGCTTGCCCCTCGAAGCGCCGACCCGCCTGCCGGGCGACAAGTTGCGACTCGTTCACCGCATTACACACCTCGACCCGAAAGGCGGCCGCTTCGGACTCGGCCTGATTCGCGGCGATGCGGACGTCGCGCCGGACGACTGGTATCTGACGTGTCATTTCGTCGACGACATGGTGATGCCCGGCACGGTGATGTACGAGTGCTGCCTGCACACGCTGCGGGTTTACCTGATGCGATGTGGCTGGGTCGGCGAGCATGACACCCTCGCATGGGAACCCGTGCCGGGCGTGGCGAGCAAGCTGAAGTGCCGGGGGCAGGTTACGGAGGCGACCCGCCTTGTGACTTACGAGGTGGCCGTCAAGGAACTCGGATTCCGGCCCGAACCGTACGCGCTGGCCGACGTGCTGATGTATGCCGACGGAAAGCCGATTGTCGAGATCACCAACATGTCGGTCCGCCTGACCGGGACCGATCGCGAAACGCTGCGCGAGCTCTGGGGTCGACGGGAGGGGCCGGCGCAATCAGGCCGGCCCGCGCTGTACGACACGGCCAGCATCTTGGCGTTCGCGACGGGCAAACCGTCGGAAGCGTTCGGTGACAGGTATCGGCCGTTCGATACCGAACGGGTCATCGCCCGGCTGCCCGGCCCGCCGTACATGTTCCTCGACAGGATTGTGGCAGTAACGGGTGAGCCGTGGGTGGTGCAGGCTGGCGACATCGTCGATGCCGAATACGACGTACCCGCAGACGCGTGGTATTTCGACGCGTATCGCCGCGACACGATGCCGTTCGCCGTGTTGCTCGAAGTCGCGCTGCAGCCGTGCGGATGGCTGGCGGCCTTCATGGGCTCCGCGCTGACGAGTGCGATCGATCTGTCGTTCCGCAACCTTGGCGGCAAGGCAACGTTGCACCGGTCCGTGACCCGGCACACGGGTCGGCTCTGCACGCGGGCCCGGTCGACCAAAGTCTCCGCGGCCGGGGGCATGCTGATCCAGCATTACAGCTTCTCCGTGACCGACGCGGCGGGCCGGCCGGTCTACGACGGGACGACCTATTTCGGATTCTTCTCGAAGGCAGCCCTGGCGGATCAGGTGGGGGTGCGTGACTTCAAACCGCCCGTGGAGCCTCGGCCGGGGGAACAGTTCGGATATCCCGACCAGCCGGCATACCCCGATACCCGGTGGCGGATGGTCGACACCGTGGAACAGTACGTGGCCGACGGCGGGCCTGCAGGGCAGGGGTTCGTGCGAGGAATCAAGCAGGTCGACCCGGCCGAGTGGTTTTTCCGGGCCCACTTCCACCAGGATCCGGTCATGCCCGGATCGCTGGGACTCGAGGCGTTTTTGCAGTTGCTCGACCTGGCGGCCACCAGGCGGTGGGGGGCCAACCCGGACCGGCAAATCCCCGCGGTCGGCACCACCCACGTCTGGGAGTACCGCGGCCAGGTGATTCCGACCAACAGGGCCATGACGGTACAGGCCGAAATAGCTACAATATCGGACGCTACCCGCCACCTCACAGCGAATGGAAGCCTGGCTGTCGACGGGCGGGTCATCTACCGGATGACCGATTTCGCCATTGAAGGCTGACGAATGCGGTATTCCAAAGTATTCATCGACGCGATCGGCTACGAGTTGCCCCCCGTGGTGGTGTCCACCGCGGAACTCGAGGCCCGGCTCGCGCCGCTCTACAAGCGGCTCTACATTCCGCAGGGCCAGCTCGAAGCATGGACCGGCATTCACCACCGCCGGTGGTGGGAGGCCGGGTATCCGCTGTCGGAAGGTGCATTGGCGGCCGCCCGCCAGGCGCTCGGCAAATGCGACGTTCCGGCCGAGGCAATTGATGTCGTGATCTACGCCGGCGTGTGCCGGGAGCAGATCGAGCCCGCTACCGCCTGCACGATCGCCGCCGGGCTCGGTGTCAGCCCCGGGGCGGCCGTGTACGACCTGTCCAACGCATGCCTCGGCGTCCTCAACGGGATCGTCGACATCGCCAACCGCATCGAGCTCGGCCAGATCCGCGCCGGCCTCGTGGTGTCGTGTGAGACCGCCCGCGAAATCAATGAAGCAATGATCGAGTGCATGTTGCGAAACGGCGACATGGAGACGTTCAAGACCACGCTCGCCACGCTCACCGGGGGGAGTGGGGCGGCCGCGGTCGTTGTGACCGACGGGTCGTTCGCCACCGAACGTCGGCGACAACTGATCGGCGGCGAAACCCAGAACGCCTCGCAACACCATGCCCTGTGCCGGTGGGGCTTCCAGTCGATCGAGAATGCCGTCAACAACCTGTGGAACTCCGAGGCCGCGAGCCGGCTCCGGCACGGTATGGACTACGGCCTGAAGCACTGCGTCATGCCGTTCATGAACACCGACGCGATCAACGTGCTGAAGTACGGCGTCGATCTCGGCATGCGGACGTGGAAGGGCTTCGGCGCTAAGCTCGGCTGGGCGGTCGATTCCGTCGACCGCGTGATCTGCCATCAGGTCGGCTCGAGTCATCGCGACTCGGTCCTGAAGGCGCTCGGCATTCCGATCGAGAAGGACTTTTCGACGTTTCCGTTCCTCGGCAACATCGGCACGGCTTCGCTGCCGATCACTGCCGCCCTCGCCGAAGAGGACAAATTCCTCCGGCCCGGCGACCGCGTCGGGTTCCTCGGTATCGGCTCAGGCCTCAACTGCCTGATGCTGGGCGTGCAATGGTAGGCCCGGAGTTTCCGTTTACCGGGAAACGGCTCGATCTCGACCGCGTCGGCCTGCATTACATCGACGAAGGGGCCGGCCACCCGGTTTTTCTCGTTCACGGTAACCCCACCTGGTCGTACTTCTACCGCGGCCTGATCGCCGCGCTGAAGCCGTCGTTTCGCGTCATCGCGCCCGACCACATCGGGTGCGGCAGATCCGACAAGCCGAGCCTGCGGACGTATCCTTACACGCTCGAACGCCGGATTGCGGACTTCGACTCGCTCGTTAACACGGTCGCCCCGACCGGGCCGGTGAGTCTGGTTGTCCACGACTGGGGCGGGATGATCGGCACCACGTGGGCGACGCGCAACGCCAACCGCGTGGAAAAGATGGTCGTTATGAACACGGCCGCGTTTCCGCTGCCGGCGGGCAAGAAACTGCCTTGGCAACTTTGGCTCGGTCGTAATCCCGTGCTCGGTCCGATCCTCATCAGGGGGCTGAATCTGTTCTGCCGCGGCGCGGCGAGGTCGTGCGTCGTGCGTCGGCCGCTCGACCCCGAAGTCCGGGAACAATTCCTCGCACCGTACAACTCGTGGGCCAACCGCGTGGCCGTGCATCAATTCGTGCGGACCATCCCGCTGCGCCGCGGGGACCCCGGATTCGACATCATCAACGAGACGGCGAGCGGTTTGTCCCGCCTCGCGGAAAAGCCAATGTTGCTCGCGTGGGGTCTGCGTGACTTCGTATTCGACGGCGACTTTCTGGCCGAGTGGCAGCGGCGATTCCCGAAGGCCCGGACGGTCGCACTGGCCGACGCAGGTCACTACTTGCTGGAAGACGCCGGGGATGAGTTGATCCCGGTCATTGCACAATTCCTGTCGTCATGACGGCCAACATCTCGCGCTGGTTGCCGGAGCAGGCGCGGGATCGCGGCAACGCGACGGCCGTGATCGACTCCCGCAGCGGTGCGACGCACACATTTCGCGACCTCGACTCCGAAAGCGACGCGCTCGCCCGCGGCCTGGGGCAACTCGGGTTGGCGCCCGGGCAGCGGGTGGTCCTCATGGTGCCGCCCGGGTTCCCGTTTTTTGCGCTGACGTTCGCGCTGTTCAAGGCTGGTGCGATTCCGGTGCTAATCGACCCGGGAATGGGAGTCCGCGGACTGGGCAAGTGCATCGATGAGGCCGACGCCGATCTGTTCATCGGTTCGACCAAAGCACAGGTGGCCCGCCTGCTTTTCGGCTGGTGTCGGGCGCGGCCGCCGCGATGTGTCTGGGTCGGGCCGAGCTTGCCTGGCGCGATGAACCTCCGGCAGGTTCTCGGCCTCGGGCGGGCCGGCGGGCCGGTCCTCGCGGAACTCGATGACTCGTCGCCGGCTGCGATCCTTTTCACCAGCGGCAGCACGGGTCCGGCCAAAGGCGCGATGTATACCCACGGCATGTTTCAGGAGCAGGTACGCGTCTTGCGCGAATCGCTCGGGATCGAGCCGGGAGAGGTCGATCTCTGCACATTCCCTTTGTTCGCGCTGTTTGCTCCCGCGCTCGGCATGACGGCGGTAGTCCCTACGATGGACCCGACCCGCCCAGCCAGGGCTGACCCGCGAATGCTCATAGCCGCCGTGGAACGCTATCGCGTGACCAACCTGTTCGGCTCACCCGCGCTGATAAACGTCTTAAGTCGATATGGCGAGAAGCACGGCATTAATCTGCCGACTCTGCGCCGTGTGCTGAGTGCGGGCGCGCCGGTCGCGCCGGCCGTCATCGCGCGGATGACCGCCATGCTTCCCGCGGACGCCCCGGTGTACACGCCCTACGGCGCGACGGAGTCTCTACCGGTCGCGCTGATCCGCGGCGACGAGATTCTGAGCGAGACCCGGGCGCTCTCGGAACTGGGGGCCGGCGTCTGCGTCGGTCGGACCGTTGGACGAGTGGAGGTCCGCATCATCCCGGTTTCGCCCGGTCCGTTAGCCGAACTCCCTGCCGCACTCCCGAAAGGTCAACGCGGTGAGATCACTGTCAGCGGCCCGGTCGTCTCGTCCGGGTACTGGAAACGGCCCGAGGCGGACGCGGTTCACAAGATTCGATCCGAAGGAAGAATCTGGCACCGGACCGGCGACCTCGGCTACTTCGACCAGCAGGGCCGGCTCTGGTTCTGCGGGCGCAAGGCGCATCGGGTCGAAACGCCAGCGGGCGCGATCTTCGACACCATTCCGGTCGAGGCCGTTTTCAACGTGCTTCCGTGGGTGGCGAGGTCCGCATTGGTCGGCGTCCGCGGCCGGCCGGTCGTGTGTATCGAGTGCAACGGCGCCGCACCCGCCAATTACCTCAAACAATTGCGAGACGTCGCGGCGAGCCACGAGCACACCCGCGAGATTACTGAGTTTCTGATCTACCTCAAGCCATTCCCGGTCGATGTCCGGCATAATGCCAAGATCTTCCGGGAGAAGCTGGCCGAGTGGGCGGCGGGAAGGTTACCGTGAAAGCGCTCGTCACCGGCGGCGGCGGATTCCTCGGCGGCGCGGTCGTGCGCATGCTGCTCGACCGCGGCGCTACGGTGCGCAGCTTTTCCCGCGGCAGTTACCCGGTCCTCGACCGCTGGGGCGTCGAGCAATTCCACGGCGACCTCGGCGACGCGGCCGCCGTTGCGCGGGCCGTACGCGGGTGCGACATCGTTTACCACGTGGCGGCCAAAGCCGGGTCGTGGGGCCCCTACCGCGAGTATTTTCGGGCCAACGTCCTCGGCACACGCCACGTGATTGCCGCGTGCCGGGCCGCGGGCGTCGCCCGGCTTGTGTTCACGAGCTCTCCCAGCGTTGTCCATGCCGGTGGCGATCTCGAGGGCGTCGACGAGACAGTGCCGATCGCCCGGCACTTCGAGGCCAACTACCCCCGGACCAAAGCGCAGGCCGAGTGCGAAGCACTCGCCGCCAACGGGCCGGACCTCTCGGTCGTCGCGCTGCGGCCGCACCTGGTCTGGGGGCCGGGCGATAATCACCTCGTCCCCCGGCTGATCGCAAGGGCGCGGGCCGGCAAGTTCCGCTTCGTGGGCGACGGCCGGCAGCGCGTCGACGTGACCTACGTCGACAACGCTGCCCGGGCCCACTTACTGGCCGGCGACCGCCTCGCGCCCGGCTCACCGGTGGCAGGGCGGGCGTACTTCATTTCGCAAGGGGAACCGGTCGAGATCAAGGAGTTCATCAACCGTATCCTCGCGGTGGCCGGGCTACCGCCGATCGAGCGGCACATCAGCCGTCGGGCGGCGATGGCTGTGGCGAGTGTGCTGGAATGGGGCCACGCCGTGTTCCGTCCCGATGTCGAGCCCCGGCTGACACGATTTCTCGTTTCGCAGTTCGCGACTTCGCACTGGTACGATGTATCGGCGGCCCGGCGCGATTTCGGGTACTCGGCCGAGGTCAGCACGGCCGAGGGGTTGGTGCGGCTCGGCAAATGGCTGAAGGACTCCCCCCCACCGGCCTGACCTCCATGATCCCGATGAGTCATGCGGCGGCTTCTGCCTTCCTGCACTTGATGGGCGGGGTGGTCGCGTTCCGCATTCGGGGCCGCGGCGAGGGAGAGACCGGTTGGACTCCCATCGATGTCTTCGCCAATGATCGGCGCAACGCGGCCAGCCGATGGCCGCTCTGGCGCAATCATTGCATCACGCTGACGGCCAGCGCTGTTGCCGTCGGCTGGGACTTTGCCCGCGACGTGATCGAGGAAGAAGCGCAGGAGCCGACGACGCCCGTGCGCCCTGTTCGAGTAACGGGCGGTCGACTCGGCGACATCGACCGCCGCTACCGGTCGGGCGGGCAACCGTGGTGCTCGTGTGCCGAGATCCTAGCCCACGAGTGCGGACACACCGCGCAGGCCCGCCGGATGGGGTTCCTGTACTGGCCGCTCGTCGGGTCCGTGACGCTCCTGCGGGAGGGGCCGCGCTGGTTTCACCGGCTCGAAAACGAGGCCAGCGAGTTCGGCGAATTCGGCGGGATCATCCCCGGGACGATTCACCCGCGGCTCCTATCGTGAATTCATGATCCGACCGACCATTCCCGAAGACACCGACGCACTGATCGCCATCGCGGCCGAGACCGGCGTGTTCAAGGATTATGAGATCGAAGCGCTCGGCGAAGTGCTGTACGACTATTTCGAATTCGAGCGAGACGAGAACGGCCACCTGGCGGCAACGATCTTGGTCGATGAAGTGCCGGCCGGGTTCGTCTACTATGCCCCCGACACCATGACGTTTGGCACTTGGGAAATGTGGTGGATCGCCGTCGATCCCCGCCGCCACGGGTCGGGAATCGGTCGACGACTGGTCGAGTTCTGCGAGGCCGACGTGCTCGCGGCCGGGGGCCGGATGCTGTTCATTGACACCTCCTCGCTGCCGGAATACGAGCCGACCCGGCGCTTTTATCTCGCGCTCGGCTACGAGCAGGATGCCGTCCTCCGCGACTATTTCAACGACGGCGACAGCAAGGTCGTCTTCCGCAAGCGGCTCTCCGCCGGGAAACTGTAGCGAACGTATGGCCTGCATCGCCGGCCGGCGTGCCGGTCAAGGCCAACTCCACTCCCGGCCCCCCCGGTGCGATCCTTTACAATGCAGGGCGGCCTCGATAAGGGAGTGGATCCATGCGCACACTGGTGATGATGCTGATGGGCGGCCTCGCGGCCGTCGGTGGCTACCAGATATTCAACAGCGGCTTCCGGGTCGGCGGTGTCGCGAAGGCGCAGGCTCCCGCTGCCGGCGTGGCTCCCAGCGGTCCGGCCGGGGATCTGACGACCCTGTCCGACCGGTTTGAAGTGGTCGCCAAGACCGTGCTGCCCGCCGTCGTCTCGATCGAGGCGGTCAAGGCGGTGACGCCGACGACGCCGACCGGTTCCCGCACGGCCGAGGATTCGGGGACCGGGATTCTCATTCAGAACTTCGATGGATCGGGCTTCGCGGTCATCACCAATAATCATGTGGTGGCCGGTGCCCGGCCCGAGAACGTGAAGGTCAACATGGCTGACGGCCGGCTGATTCGTCCGTCGGCCGTCATCGGCGACGTGGAGACAGACATCGCCGTGCTACGGGTGTCGGGAACGAACCTTCCGACGGCCAAGTTCGGCGACAGCGACCGCGTCCGTGTCGGGCAGTGGGTACTCGCGCTGGGGAGCCCGTACGGGTTGAGCCAGTCGGTCACGCACGGGATTATCAGCGCACGCGACCGCGGTCGGATCAATCTGAACAAGTCGATGCGGGTCAAGGATTTTCTGCAGACCGACGCGGCCATCAACCCGGGATCGAGCGGCGGCCCGCTGGTCAATCTGTCGGGTGAAGTCGTCGGCGTGAACACGGCCATTGCGTCGGAGAGTGGCAGCTCGGCCGGGGTGACGCTCAGCATCCCTTCCAACCTTGTCCGCCGGATCGCGAAGCAGTTGCTCGAGCGAGGGGTTGTCTCGCACGGCTACCTTGGCCTGGCCCTCAATCCGTCTTTCGACCCGTCCGCGGCCGAGGCGCTCGGGCTCGATCGGGCCAAGGGCGCAAAGATCGACGCGGTAGTACGCGGGTCCCCGGGCGAGCGGGCCGGGCTGAAACAGAACGATGTGGTACTGCACGTCGATTCCGTGCCCATACGCAATGACAACCACCTGATCAACCTGATCAGCATGTTGCCAGCGGGCCAAAAGGTGCGATTGGAAGTATGGCGCGACCGAAAGTCGATCTCGGTCGACGCAGAAGTGGCAGACTGGCAGTCGCAGAAGCCGAAGAGCGAACTTGTGCCGAAGCCCTGACCGGACCGGGACGATTTGTTCGCCCCGGTCCCGGGTCAGGCGTCGTTCACTCGTCGCTCTGCTTGTTGCGCAGGTACAGCATGACGACGACCAGGCCGATCAAAGCAGCGAACATGCCGCCCATAACGGGCCAACTGTTGAGGAAATCCATAATCGCCGGCTCCGTCAGGTGATTTCTATTCGTTCGGCCCTTCCGAACGCCCTCCGCCGAACACTTCGGCAATGGCATCCGGCCCGAACTTCTCGAATTTATACCTACACGCGCCGGCGATAGCAAGCATCTCGTCACAAGTTTTTGATGGAATCGGCGCGATGTCGAGATCGGGCTGTCGGAGACCCTTCCCGGCGTTTACAACGAAAGCTGGCCCGACGCGCCGTGCAGGGTGATCGCCCGTGGGTGCTACCGATTCTCGTGAACTCGATGACCTGCTCGCGCTCGCACTTGTGCCGGGGCTCGGTCCACGGCTTACCACGTCATTGCTCCAGCGGTTCGGTTCGGCGGCGGCGATCCGTCGCCTTTCCGCAGAACAGTTGCGCTCCGTTCCGCATATCGGCGACAAGCTGAGTCGTCAGTTTCAGGAAGCGCTCGCTCGTGTCGACGTGGAGCGTGAGCGGGCACTGCTTCAGAAGCACGGCGTGCGTCTGGTCCGCCGCGATACGCCCGAATACCCCGCCCGTCTGGCAACGGTCAACGACGCACCGCACTTGCTCTTCTTGCGTGGCGAGGTGCTGGCGTCCGACTCCCGGGCCGTCGCGATCGTCGGCTCGCGTGGCATGACTTCGTACGGCCGGCGCGTGACAGAGAACATCGCCCGCGGACTGGCCAAGGCCGGCTACACGATTGTCAGCGGGTTGGCCCGCGGCGTCGACGGTGTCGCGCATCAGGCCGCGCTCGAGGCCGGGGGGCGGACAATCGCCGTGCTCGCCGGCGGACTCTCGCGGATCTATCCGCCCGAACACGCGGACCTGGCTGAAGCCGTCGCCGCGTCCGGCGCGTTGATGACCGAAACTCCGATGCAGATGGAGCCGCAGGCCGGAATGTTTCCGGCGCGAAACCGGCTTATCAGCGCGCTGTCACTCGGCGTTATCGTAGTCGAGGCCAACGAGCGTAGCGGCGCGCTCATCACGGCCCGGCACGCTCTCGAGCAGAACCGGGAGGTGTTCGCCGTCCCGGGACCCGTTGACGCGGCCGCCAGCGCGGGCTGCCTGGGCCTGATCCGGGCGGGAGCAAAACTCGTGCGCCATGCCGACGACGTGATGGAAGACCTGCACGGCATCGGCATCAGCGTCGCGCCGGGCCCGGCCGCCAAGCCCGAATCCGCGCCCGCGGCCGCCCCACCGCCGGAGATGAACGACCTGGAGCGATCGGTCTGGGACGCGCTCGACGGCGGCCCGGTGTTCGTGGATCAGATGGTCCTGAGCCTGGCGGTCGGGGTCCCGGAATTGACGCGTGCGCTGATGGGAATGGAGTTGAAGCGGATCATCCGCCGCCTTCCCGGCAACCGGTACGAGCGGCGATAACTCACATCAAGCGCGGCGCTCGGGCACGGGCATCCGCTGCATGAGTTGTTCGACGGCCTGCCGCGGCGCGAGTCCCTCGTAGAGCACGCGATAGACTTGTTCCACGATCGGCAGGTCGAGGTCCTTCTTTTTTGATTCGTTGTGGACGCTGCGCGTGGTGTAAACGCCCTCGGCCACCATCTCGGTACTCGCGAGGATGTCGTCGAGTTTTTCGCCGCCCGCGAGCCGTTCCCCGACTCGCCGGTTACGACCGTGCTTGCTCATGCAGGTGGTGATCAGGTCGCCCATGCCGGCAAGCCCGTGGAACGTAACTTCGCTCGCGCCGTGTGCCACGCCGTATCGGGCCATTTCCACCAGACCACGTGTCAGCAGGGCTGCCTTGGCGTTGTCGCCGAACCGCAGGCCGTCGCAGATTCCCGCGGCGATCGCGATGACGTTTTTGAGAGCCGCCGCGTACTCGACCCCGACAAGATCGGGGTTCGTATACACGCGAAACCGATCGGAGCAGAGCGAGGATTGGACCCACTGTGCCAGCGGCAGGTCGTCGCTGGCGACGACGACGGAGGCCGGCAGGCCCCGGGCAACCTCCTCGGCGTGACTGGGCCCGGACAGTGCGGCTACCCGGCGGACGCCGAGCACGTCGCGGAGGATTTCCGTCGGCCGCTGAAACGTCTCGTTCTCGACGCCTTTGCAAAGGCTGAGGACCGGCGTTTCCGGGTCCGGCCGGTAGCCCTGGCGCTCGAGCGTGGCCCGCAGGTACACGGTCGGCACGCCGGTGACCCAGAGGTCGGCATTGGCCGTGGCTTTGCGGAAGTCGCTTTCGAATTCGATCGGTTCGGGGATGCGCACGCCGGGAAGGACGCGGCTGTTCTCGCGGGTTCGACGCAGTTCGGTCGTGAGTTCGGGCCGGTAGGACCAGAGCACGACCTGATGATCCGGCTTCTCAGCCAGAAGCATCGCGACGGCCGTGCCCCACGCCCCGCTGCCCAACACGGCAAATCGCGCCGCCATCGAAATCCCCGGAATGAGTTGACTTGCGCGGAAGATTATAGCGGACCTGCCGGTCCGGCAAGTTTGGCTGATGCAGCCGAACGGGCCGATCCGATACTCACCATGTTACGCCAACTGCCCGTGGCAAACTGGGCGGACGGCGGAGGAGAGGTGGCTATGGCGCGTCGGCACCTGCGGTTGTACACCACTTCGGACGCGACGGCTGGCCCGGCCAGTCCGCCCGCCACCACGCGAATCGCTCTGCGGGATCTCCTGCCGATCGTCGCGGCGGCCCAGCGGTCGAACTCGACCTGGCTGCGCGACTTCCTCGACGACGAAGTGATCGTCACCTCGGATCTTTACGAAGTGCTTGAAGCATTCCGCAATTGCCGGAACACCGCCTGACCCGACTTGTCAATCCGGACTCACTTCCGACATTCGCAGCCTTCAACGCCGACGACATCGTCGGCGTTTTTTTTGCGCCGTGCCCTTGCGGGGCCCCGGTGCCCTGACCATACTTTCCCAATCCACCCGTCAGGATTCAGGGACACCGACACATGGCTGCGCCAAATCCGTCCGAGTTTCGGCCGTTCGTCCCGGCCGAGGAAAGACCTGCCGAGCTGACTGTTTCGGCGGTACTCTTCGGCACGGCAATGGGCCTGATCTTCGCGGCGTCGTCGCTGTACCTCGTGCTCAAGGTGGGCATGACGGTCTCGGCGTCGATCCCGGTGGCGGTGCTCGCGGTCACGCTGCTCCGTCCGTTCGGCAAGACGATTCTCGAAAACAACATCGTGCAGACCGCCGGGTCGGCCGGCGAGTCGATTGCGTTCGGCGTGGGCGTGACCATGCCCGCGCTGCTCATGCTCGGCTTCGACATGGATCTCGGCCGGGTCATGATCGTGTCGCTGCTCGGCGGTATTCTCGGCATCCTGGCCATGATCCCGTTACGCCGGGCTTTCATCGTGAAGATGCACGGCCGACCGGGTCAACCGGGCACGCTGCTCTATCCCGAAGGCGTCGCGGCTGCGCAGGTGCTCATCTCCGGCGAGAAGGGCGGTTCGGCCGGCTATACCGTGTTCCTCGGCTTCGGCATCGCGTTTGCGCACAAGTTCGCAACCCTTGGCTTCCAGGCTCTCAAGGAGACGGTCGCGGTTCCGATCACGGCGATCAACAAGGCGGCGGTGTTCGCGACCGACATGGCTTCGGAACTGCTCGGCGTCGGCTACATCATCGGCTACCGCACCAGCGCGGTGATGATGGCCGGTGCGGTGCTCGGATATCTGGTCATTATTCCCATCGTCTACTTCATCGGCGTGAACGCGCCGACCATCATTCCGCCGTCGACGGAAAAGCTGATCAAGGACATGTCGATCGGCGAACTTCGCAACAGTTACCTTCTCTACATTGGGGCGGGGTGCGTGGCGACGGCCGGCATTCTCAGCATGCTCAAGACACTGCCGATGATCTTCCGCTCCATTAGTGGCGGACTGACATCGGGCTCCGGATCGTCGGACGGGGCCGAGCGCAAGCGCACGGACAACGATCTCTCCATGTCGGTTGTGCTGTTCGGGAGTCTGGGTTTGCTCGCGTTGCTTGCCGCGTTCCTGATGCCGCAGGTCGGTTTGGTCAAAGCCGTGCTCGGCTCACTGCTCGTGCTACTCTTCGGGTTTCTGTTTGTCACCGTGTCGGCCCGGCTGACGGGTGAGATCGGCTCGTCGTCCAACCCGATCTCGGGCATGACGGTGGCCACGCTGCTTCTGACGTGCCTGATCTTCGTGGCGTTCGGAATGACCAGCCCGACGGAACGGGTACTGGCGCTCTCGATCGCAGGCGTCGTTTGCATCGCCGCTTCAAACGGCGGGACCACGGCCCAGTCGCTCAAGACCGGCTTCCTCGTGGGCGGCACGCCCAAATCGATGCAGTACGCGATTCTGTTCGGAGCGCTGATTTCCGGACTCGTGATTGGCGGCACACTGCTGATGCTCAACGCGTCGGGTACCGTTTACAGCAAGGATGCCGCCTACCTGCCGCGCGACCCGCAGACCCAGAAGACGCTTGTGCTGACCGATGCCGAGCGTGCCAAGCTCAATCAGGAAGATACATACGAGGGCAAGAAGTACCTCGTGTTCGATCCGCGTCAGGAGATCTTCTCCAAGGCGGCCGGCGACCGGCCCGCACTGTTCAAGGCGCCCGAGGGGGTGGCTCCCGAGGGCCGATTCCTCGTCGATCCTTCCAGCGGGGAAATAGCGTATCTCAAGGATCCGCTCGTAGGCGGCAAAATCAAGGAGATGGACGGCAAAGAACTTCGTCGGCTCGACGCGCCAAAAACGAAGGTCATGCAGATCATCATCGACGGCGTGCTGTCGCGGAAGCTGAACTGGAGCCTGGTGCTCATCGGATCGATGATCGCGCTGACGCTGGAGCTGTGCGGGATCTCCGCATTGGCGTTCGCAGTCGGCGTCTATGTGCCGATCCAGTTTTCCGTGCCGATCTTCATTGGCGGCCTGATTCGGGCCGCAGTCGACAAGTACCTGACGGGCTCGATCAAGCTGCCCCGCCGGCCTGACGAATCGGAGTCGGAGCATGCGGCTCGTCTCGAAATCGAGACCATTAAGCGGACCGAGACCAGCCCCGGCGTGCTGCTCGCCTCGGGGTACATCGCGGGCGGGTCGATTGCCGGCGTGCTCGCGGCGTTCCTCGAGTTCGACATCGCCAAGTCGTTCAAGGAACAGATCGACTTCAGCAAGGCTGTTGCCGCCCTCGGCACGACCAACGACTGGATTGCCATCGGGGCGTTCAGTGGGCTGATCATCCTGCTCTACCTCTTCGGCCGGGGACTGCTGTTCAAGACCGAAGAAGCCGACGCGTGACGCTTGCCGATTCGGCTGGTTCACCTAATTTGTTCGGTGACAAGCTCCCAAGGGTTCTGGAGGACTTCGCGTCATGGAACTTTTTCGCCGGGCCCTCGCGGCCGGTCTCCTCTTCACCGCGGTGACGACAGTGCACGCCGACGAAGGAATGTGGTTGTTCAACAACCCGCCGCTTAAGCACCTGAAGGAGAAGCACGGCTTTTCTCCGGATGCCGCATGGCTCGAACACGTCCAGAAGTCGTCTGTCCGGTTCAACTCGGGCGGATCGGGCAGCTTTGTGTCGCCGAACGGGCTGGTGATGACCAATCACCACGTCGCGGCCGACGCGCTGCAGAAGATGTCGACGCCGCAGAAGAACTACCTGCGCGACGGCTTCTATGCCACGAAGCAGGCCGACGAGGTGAAGTGCCTCGACCTGGAGCTGAACGTGCTCCAGAGCATTGAAGTAGTGACCGATCGCGTGAACGCGGCGATCAAGCCGGACATGAGCACGGCCGATGCCGCGCTGGCCCGGCGGAAGGTCATCGCCGAAATCGAAAACGAATCGAAAGAGAAGACCGGCCTGCGGTCGAACGTGACCACGCTGTTCCAGGGCGGCGAGTATCACCTTTACCGCTTCAAGCAGTACACGGATGTGCGGCTTGTTTTCGCTCCGGAAGAGGCGATCGCTTTTTACGGCGGCGACCCGGACAACTTCGAGTTCCCGCGTTACGACCTCGACATGTGCTTTTTCCGCGCTTACGAGAACGACAAGCCGGTCAAGCCGGAGCATTACCTGAAGTGGAGCGCGAACGGGGCGGCCGAAAACGAACTGATTTTCGTGAGCGGTCACCCGGGCCGGACCAACCGGCTCAACACCGTTGCCGAGCTCGAATACCTGCGCGACCGCCAATACCCGATGCTGATGGCCCGGCTGAACCGGCTGGAAGTACTGTATTCGTCGTGGGGCGCGCGGTCGGCGGAAAACGCCCGCCGGGTGCGTGACGATCTCTTCAGCGTTCAGAACAGCCGGAAGGCCCGCAAGGGCGGCCTGGCGGGCCTGCTCGACCCGGCCATCATGGGCCGGAAGATGGCGGAAGAGAAGGCTCTGCGTGCCGCCGTGGCCGCGGACCCGAAGTTGAAAGACGCCGTCGATGCGTGGGATAGGATCGCCAAGGCCGTCGAAAAGCAGAAGACTCTGGCGAAGGAATCCAACCTGCTCGAGGGCGGAGCGGCCTTCAACAGCCAGCTCTTCGGCATCGCGCGGACGCTTCTCCGTGCGGCAGCCGAGCGGCCGAAGCCGAACGGCGAGCGGCTGCCAGAGTTCCGCGAATCGGGCCTCAGCTCGCTGACCTTCCAGCTCTTCTCGCCGGAACCGATCCACGACGATCTCGAACAACTTAAGCTGGCCGACGCCCTGACTTACGCTGCCGAACAGATGGGTGCGGATCACCCTGTCGTGCAGAAACTGCTGGCCGGCAAGTCGCCCCGCGACCGCGCGGCCGAGGTGATCCTGGGAACCAAGGTCAAAGACGTCGAATTCCGCAAGAAGTTGTGGGAAGGTGGTCAGGCCGCGGTCGATGCCTCGTCGGACCCGATGATCGCGCTCGCGAAGTCGATCGACTCCGAAGCCCGGTCGCTGCGGAAGACTTCCGAGTCCGAAGTGTCGGAAGTCAAGCAGCAGGCCTACGCCCAGATCGCCAAGGCGAAGTACGCGGTGCAGGGTGCGAGCACGTACCCGGACGCGACGTTTACGCTCCGGCTGGCGTTCGGGCTCGTGAAGGGGTACGAGGAAGACGGCAAGGCGGTGCCCGCGTTCACTGACTATGCCGGGCTCTACGCCCGCTGCAAATCGCAGGAGAATCGGCCGCCATTCGAACTGCCCGAGCGGTGGTTTGAGCGCAAGACCCGGCTCGACTTGAAGACGCCGTACAATTTCGTGGCGACGGCCGACATCATCGGCGGGAACTCGGGCAGCCCGGTGATCAACAAGGCCGGAGAAGTCGTCGGGCTGATCTTCGACGGCAACATCCAGAGCCTCGTCCTCGACTTCGTCTTCGACGAGAAGCAGGCCCGGGCCGTGTCAGTGGATTCCCGCGGCATGATCGAAGCGCTGCGGAAAGTCTACGATGCCGGCCCGCTGGCCGATGAGCTGAGCGGCAAGAAATAGTCGCTGATCGACGTGAAATCCGAGAAGGGCTGTCCGGGAGGGCAGCCCTTCTTCCTGCGCTACGGGATTCGCGTAATCTCCCAACGAGTACCGACGAGGCGAGCGAATCGCCCTCCCGCCCCGGGAGTCTGGCGAATGAGGGCGATCCCGCGTTCGGGGCCGAGGACCGCGGCCGCCGTGTCGAGCCCGTCGGCGAGGATGCCGCGCGGCGCCGTGACGGTGACGGATCGGCGTTCGGTCAGGCCGAGCCCTGTCCGCGGGTCGATGACGTGCGAGTATCGAACGCCCGCGATCTCGACGAATTGCTCCACGTCGCCGCAGGTACTGACGGCCGAATTGGCGAGTGTCAGCGGTTCCGGTTTGTCGTCCGCGTCGAGTGGCTGGATCGCGACCTTCCACCCCGCTTCGCCCGGCGGCGGGTCGCCGGCCACTACGTCGCCGCCGGCCGCCACGATCGCCCGCGGACAACCGGCATCGCGAAGGGCCCGGATCATCGCATCGCCGGCATAGCCCTTCGCAATGCCGCCCAGGTCGAGCCGCATACCCGGCACTTGAAGCGTGACGGCCTTCGTTTTCGGGTCGAGCGCGACTTTGCGGTAGCCTGTTTTCGCGAGGGCGGCCTTGAGTTCGTCGGCATTGGGCAGTTCCCGAGTCCGCCTTGCCAGCCGCCAGAGCCGTACCACCGGGCCGATCGTAATGTCAAACGCGCCGTCGCTCTGCGCAGCAAGTCGCTGCGAATGGTCGAGCACCTCGTATAGCTCGGCAGACACGATGACCGGCCCGGTCCCGGCCCGGGCGCAGAGCTTCATCAGTTCGCTTTCGGGCTTGTAGTCGCTGAGTTTTTCGTCGAGTTCCCGGGCCTTGCGGAATGCCGCCCGTGCTGCCTGTTCTGCCGCGGGCCGGTCGCCGGCGACGGTGATCCGGAACAGCGTACCCATGATCCGTTCTTCGAACGAGTGGCGGTCGGCCGGCTCGACCGGCTGGGCGACCGCGCCGGCGCACGTTACAACAAGAACGGCGAGAAGGAACACGTGCCCCGGGAGAACGGTCCGCATGGCGAAGTACCGTGGACAGGCGATTCTGATCCTGGCTGTTCTGTCAGGGTTGGCGACAGTCGCCCGGCCGGTCGGCGCGGACCCGAAGGCGGGCGTGGCCAACTACACCGAAACGATCCCCGATTCCAAGGTCACATTCGACATGATAGCGGTCCCGGCCGGGTCTTTCGTGCTCGGCAGCCCCGAAGGCGAGCCGGGCCGGAAGCCGGACGAAGGGCCCCAGCACGAAGTGAAGATCGCCGCATTCTGGATCGCGAAGTGCGAGACCACATGGGACATGTATGACCTGTACTGGAAGGAAGAGTCGCTGCCCGAGGCGGGGAAGCCGCCCGCACCGCAGTTCGGGGCCGACGCGGTAACGCGCCCGACGCCACCTTATGCCGACGAGACGTTTGGCCATGCCCGCGAAGGCCATCCCTGCCTGGGCGTGAGCCACCACTCGGCGATGATGTTCTGCCGTTGGCTTTCGAAGAAGACGAAAAAGAACTACCGTCTGGCGACCGAGGCGGAGTGGGAATACGCCTGCCGGGCCGGCTCGAAATCGGCTTACCCCTTCGGCGCGGAGCCGGGCGCGCTGGGTGAATACGCGTGGTACAAGGACAACGCCGGCGACACCACCCACCCCATCGGCAGCAAGAAACCGAACGCTTGGGGAATTCACGACATGCTCGGCAACGTGAGCGAATGGTGCCTGGACCATTACTCGAAGAACGACTATGCCAAGTGGCCCGCGGGCAAGACGCTCGACCGGCCGGTGCGAAAGCCGACGGACATCAAATACTCGCACGTCGTCCGCGGCGGGAGCTGGGCCGAGGACGCGGCCGCGTGCCGTAGCGCGGCCCGGCGTGGCTCGGAAAAGTCGTGGCTGAAACAGGACCCGCAACGGCCGCAAAGCATCTGGTGGATGACGGATGCCGACTTCGTGGGCTTCCGGATCGTCCGGGCCGTCGATGAGCAGCCGGACCTGAAGGACCTGCTGCCGCGGGTCAACTGGACGAGCAAAGAGTTTGCCGAATAATCACCGCCCCGGGGAGCGAGACGCGACATGCGAACAACGAATCGGCGTGCCTTTCTGGGTACGACCGCGGCGACAGTCGCGGCAACGGGGATCGCCCGCAACGCCTTCGCGGGCGGAAGCGCGGACGACATCAAGGTCGGCATCGTGGGCTGCGGCGGCCGGGGCTCCGGCGCGGCGGAAAACGTGCTCGAAGCTGCGAAGGGCGTCCGGATCGTCGCATGCGCCGATCTCTTTGCCGAGCGCACGCAGTCGCTCCGTAAAAAGCTGAACGACTTTCTGATGAAAGACGGCCCGGCCAAGTCGTTTGGCAACCGCTGCGAGCTGAACGACGACAACTGCTTTACCGGGCTGGAAGCGTACAAGAAGGTCGTCGCGTCGGACGCCAACTACATCATCCTGGCGACCCCGCCCGGCTTCCGGCCGGCGCATCTCGAGGCAGCGGTCGCCGCGGGCAAGAACATTTTCACTGAGAAACCAGTCGCCGTCGACGGGCCGGGCATCCGCCGGGTGCTCGCGCTGGAAGACGAGGTCAACAAGAAGGGCCTCGCGGTGGTCGCGGGAACCCAGCGGCGACACAACGCCGGCTACATCGCGACCATCAAGCAGATTCACGAAGGCGCGATCGGCGACGTGACCAGCCTGCGGGCGTATTGGAACAACCCCGGCATCTGGTTTCACAAACGCCAGCCGGGAATGAGTGACGCACACTATCAGCTTTACAACTGGTACCACTTCCTGTGGATTTGTGGCGATCACATCGTCGAACAGCACGTCCACAACCTCGACGTATGCAACTGGATCATGAAAACGCACCCGGTGCGCTGCGATGGGGCCGGAAGCCGGACACCCGGCAACCCCAGTCGGCCGACGGGCTCGCCGGAGGAAGTAGGCAACATCTACGACAATTTCTCGATCGACTACGAGTATGCCAACGGCGTCCACATGTATTCGAGCTGCCGGCACCTCGCGCCGTGCGCCTCGAACGTGTCGGAAGTCGCCGTCGGTACCAAAGGGGTGTGCAAGGTCAACGCGTTCACGATCAACGGGAAGAAAGTTGATTTCAAATTCCCGGAGAAGCGCGGCGACTACATCCAGGAGCATACCGACCTGATCGAGAGCATCCGCAACGGCAAGCCACTTAACGAACTCCGCGCCGTGGCTGAAAGTACGCTCACGGCCATCATGGGCCGGATGTCGGCCTATTCCGGCCGGCCGGTGACCTGGGATCAGGCGCTCAATTCACAGGAAGACACCTTCCCGAAGGATCTGGACATGAAGGGGACGATTCCAGTGCCGCCGGTGCCCGTCCCCGGGAAGTACAAGGTGACCTGATTCAGTGCGACTGGCGGAACCGCAGGACGCTGGACTTGACCTCGCTCACCGCGTCCTCGGCCGTCGCCCAGCCCATCGGTTCGACCAGCGCGCCTTCGAGTTGCTTGTATGTCGCGAAGAAATGCTCGACTTCGCGGAGGTAATGACTCGCGACGTCGCCGAGATTCTGGTATTCGGCGAACAGCGGGTCGGAGTGCGGCACGCCCAGAATCTTGTAATCGTTCTGGCCGCGGTCCTTCATCCGGAAAAGGCCGATCACCCGCGTCTCGATCAGGCAGCCGGAGAATGTCGGCTCGTTGACCATCACGAGCACGTCGAGCGGGTCGCCGTCCTCGGCGAGCGTTTGCGGGATGAACCCGTAATCGCCGGGGTAGTGGCTTGATGAATAGAGGTAGCGGTCGAGCCGGATCAGGCCCGTCTTCTTGCATAGTTCGAACTTGCTGCGCCGGCCTTTGGGGATTTCCACGATCGCGTTGACGACCCGGGGGATGTCCGCGCCGGGAGGGACCTGCGAGAAGTCGAATGCCATGAGATTCCGGTGACCTGAAAGAGATTGCTTCGGGTACGCCGGTATTCTACTTCAGAAACCGCCGCCCGCAATTCCGTCCGCGGGCGGCGATTCGCGATTCACGCGCAGGTGACTGCGATCCGCTGCGGTTTCGCCGCCTCAACCTTCGGCAACTTGAGCGCGAGGACGCCGTGCTTCAACTCGGCCGTGATCTTGCTGGCGTCGATCCGGTCACTGACGCGGAAGCTGCGGAAGTAGTCGCCTCCGGAGAACTCGCTGTGGGCGAATCCGCCCGACGGAGTCTCCACCGTCCGACGGGCGTGCAGCGTCAGTTCGCCGCGCTCGAACCGGATATCGACGGCATCCTGTTTCACGCCCGGCAGGTCCGCAAACACCATGAGTTCCTGCTCGGTCTCGATGATGTCGACCCGGGGCGTCTGGATGAAGCCGCGATCGGCCTCGGCGGCCGTCAATTCGCCCGTATCCGCCTTCTGAACCTGAGTGTTTGACATGGTATGTCTCCTCGAATCAGCGCTGTATGCGCTGTTACACAATGACTGGAATTCGACGCGGTTTGGCAGCCTCGGCTTTGGGCAGCGTGATGCGGAGGACGCCCGAATCGTACTTGGCCGTCACTTGGTTGGGATCGACCAACGTCGGCAGCGTGAGCGTCCGCTGGAACGTGCCGCTGCCTCGCTCCTGGCGTCGCCATGCGCCGCCCGCGATGTCCATCGGCTTGCGCTCGCCGACGATGGCCAGGCGATTGCCTTCCGTGACCGACACGTCAAGCGATGCAACATCGACACCCGGAAGATCGGTTTCGGCATACACCGTGTGCTCGTCTTCCCAGACGTTCACGAGCGGGATCGCCCCGGCCGCGAACGGATTGGGCCGCTGGAAAAACCGACCGACGTCGTGCAGCCGGTTCATCTCTCGAAACATCTCCCCGAGGGAGTCTCTCCGGAGGAACATTGTTGGATCTCCTGCGCGATGGTGGGCGTAACTGGTCGCAAACATCCAATTCAACTTTCGTGCCAATTCACCATTTGGCTTGTGTCGTCGATTCAAGGTTCCGGATTTGCAATGACTTACGGCGACCGTTTCCTGGAGGCCGTTCGCGGCATCTTAGGTCGGGGCCTGACAAATTGGCCGTTGTGCGCCCTATCATGATCCGGTATTCCCGTGGCTGGAGAAGTCATGACACGACCGTCCCGAGTATCCATCGGAGCCATCATCCTGACGGCGGTTTTTCTCGGCGTTGCCCCGCTGATCTGGGGGCCGCGCGTGCCGTCGCTCCGCGCCGCGTCGGCGGCGCAGGGCCGGCGCGAACCCGCGCCCTCGTTCGACGGCGGCGTTGCATGGCTGAACACGGCCGGGCCGGTCAAATTGGCAGACCTGAAGGGCAAGGTGGTCGTCCTCGACTTCTGGACCTTCTGCTGCATCAATTGCATTCACACGCTGCCCGACCTGCAGAAACTTGAAGAGAAGTACGCGAAGGAACTCGTCGTCATCGGCGTCCATTCGGCCAAGTTCGACAACGAGAAGAACACCGACGCGATCCGCAAGGCCATCCTGCGCTACCAGATTTCGCACCCGGTCGTCAACGACGCCGAGATGGCGATCTGGCGGCGGTACGGCGTGAACTCCTGGCCGACGCTGGCAGTGATCGACCCCGAAGGCAACCTTCTCGGGGCCACTTCTGGCGAAGGCAACTACGAATTGCTCGACAAGGTGATCAGCCAGACGATCGCCGAGCACGAGAAGAAGGGCACGCTCGACCGCAAGCCGATGCGGTTCGACCTGGCCCGGTACCGCGAGAAAGGCGACACGCCGCTTTTCTTCCCGGGCAAGGTCCTCGCCGACGGGCCGGGCAATCGACTCTTCATCGCTGACTCGACACACCACCGCATCGTGGTGACCACCCTCGACGGCAAGAAGATTGCCGTCGCCGGTAACGGCACGCCCGGCAACAAGGATGGTGCATTCGCTCAGGCGATGTTCGACGACCCGCAGGGCATGGCCCTCGACGGCGATACGCTTCTGGTCGCCGACCGGAAGAACCACCTGATTCGAGCACTGGACCTGAAGTCAGGCACGGTGTCGACGCTGGCAGGGATCGGCAAGCAGGATCGCGAAAATCGGGGCCGGGGCGGCGATGCGAAATCGACCGGGCTCAACAGCCCGTGGGATCTGCTCCTCGTCGGCCGAACGCTGTACATTGCCATGGCCGGCCATCACCAGATCTGGACATTGGACCTGACCTCGAAACGGCTGGAGCCGTATGCCGGCACTGGCCGGGAAGCTATCCGCGACGGCACGCTGAGTCAGAGCGATCTGGCTCAGCCGTCCGGCCTGGCAACCGACGGCAAGTCGATCTTCGTCGCCGACAGTGAAGCCAGCGCGGTCCGGCGCGTCGACTTGAAGCCGGGAAATGCGGTGGAGACGATCGTCGGGGTCGAGGGCGGCAATCTGTTCAACTTCGGCGATGTCGACGGCGTCGGCGAAAAGGTCCGTCTGCAACACGCGCTCGGAGTGGCGTACGATGCCGGCAAAGTGTACGTGGCTGACACTTACAACAGCAAGATCAAGGTCATCGACCCGGCCAAACGCGAGTGTACGACCTGGCTGGGCGGCCGGAATGAGCCGGGCTGGCTGACCGATCCGACCTTCAACGAACCGGCGGGCTTGAGCATTGCCAACGGCAAACTCTACGTGGCCGACACCAACGCCCACCGCATCCGCGTCGTCGATCTGAAGACCAAGCAAGTGACCACGTTGACGCTGACCGGCGTCGACGCACCCCCTGTCGCCGGAGCCGCTCGATGAATCGGCTTGTCGCTTTCTGCCTGTGTCTGTGTCTGGCCGGCCCGGCCATGGCGCAGAAGAAGTCGCTGAAGTTTGCGGACGTGGTTACGAAGCTCTCCGCCCGGTTTGAGCCCTCCGAGGCGAAGCCGGGCGATGTGGTCTCGTGGAAGCTGTCGTTTGATATTAAGCCGGGCTGGCACACGTATCCGTCGAAGCAGGCCGCCGCCGACGCGACTCAGGTCAATCGTTTCGAGTTCCCAGCCGTCGCCGGGCTGGAACCGGTCGGCGAGATTATCGATCCGCCGAATCCGAAGTTTGAGGACAACCCGCTCGGCGGCCTGCCGCTCGCCGAATTCGAGGGGCAGGTGACGTACGAGCAGAAGTTTCGCGTGACGGCCGCGGCGGTAAACGGGCCGCTGACTTTGAAGTTCTCTCCGGTGATCCTCGCCTGTGAGACGAGTTGCCTCCCGCCCGAGCGCGTCCCGACGACGGCGGTCCTGACTATCAGCGGGTCATCGGCCGCCGGTAAAGACACGCCGGCGGTTTCTGCGCCACCGCGTTCGGTGGAGCCCGTCGCACAGTCGGCGGAAGGCGGCGTGTATGCCGAACAGATGAAAAAACTGGCCGAGACAATCGATCGGCAGAAGGCGCCGCGGACCTCGGGGATCCTCGGGTTCTTGCTCCAGGCCATGTTCTGGGGCGGCGTGTCGCTGCTGACGCCTTGCGTGTTCCCGATGATCCCGATCACGGTGAGCTACTTCCTGAAACAGTCGGAGAAGAACCACCAGAGCCCGCTCAGGCTGGCCATCGTGTACTGTACCACCATTGTGGTCGTGTTGGGCGCGGCCTCCATGACGCTGCTCGGGTTCTTTTCCAACCTGAGCATCAATCCGTGGATGAATGTCTTTCTCGGAACGCTGTTCATCGCGCTGGCGTGCAGCTTGTTCGGCATGTACGACCTGACGCTCCCGGCTTCGCTGACGCGGTTCACTTCGTCGCGGGAAGGGCGGGGCGGCTACATCGGAACAATCTTCATGGCACTGACGTTTACTGTCGTCAGCTTCACCTGCGTCGCGCCGTTTCTCGGCGGTTTTGGCGGCATGGCCGCGTCCGGGCAGTTCTCGACGCTGGAACTCGTGCTCGGGGCACTGGCATTTGCGGCCACGTTTGCTGCGCCGTTCTTCCTGTTGGCCCTGTTCCCGAGTCTGATCCGCAAACTGCCGCGAAGCGGCGGGTGGCTTCACGTCGTCAAAGTGGTCATGGGGTTTGTCGAACTCGCGGCCGCGCTCAAGTTTTTCCGCACGGCAGAGCTGATGGTCTTTCGCGAGTCGACGGTCTTCACCTACGAAGTCACGCTCGCCCTGTGGGTCGCGCTGTGTCTCGTCTGTGGTCTATATCTGCTCAAGGTGATCCAAGTGGGTGAAGACGAACCGGAAGAGTCGACCGGTGTCAGCGTGCCCCGGCTGATGTGGGGCATGGCCTTTCTCGCGCTGGGGCTTTACATCACGCCCGCGCTGTTTGCCGGCGGGCCGGACGGGGCTAATCAACGGCCGCGCGGCACCGTGTTCGCATGGATCGACTCGTTCATCCTGCCCGACCCTGCGATAGACGCCGCGGGCGAGTTGCCCTGGACCGGCGATCTGGCAAAGGCACTGGACGCCGCTCGCACCCGGGGTGGCTTCGTCTTCGTCGATTTTACGGGCGAGACCTGTACGAACTGCAAGCTCAACGAGCGCAGCGTCTTCACCCGCCCGGAGGTCAAGGACCTGTTCAAAAAGTACCAACTCGTACAGCTCTACACGGACAAGGTACCGGAGCGGCATTACCCCGCGGCCGTGCGCAGCCGATTCGTGGGCACGGCCCGGCAGACGAGTGATGCCGAGACCAATCGAGCGTTTCAGGAGCAAGTCTTCGGGAGCATTCAGCTCCCGCTCTACGTCATTCTCAAGCCCGAATCAGGCGACCGCGTCCGCATCGTGGGTGCGTACGACGAGGGTAAGATCTCGAATGTCGCGGCATTCGTGGAGTTTCTCAAGAAGCCGGTCGGCGGCTGATTACTCGTCTGGATCGCGAGACATGGACGCGCCCCACAGGAACCAGTGCAGCACGCCGAACGCGCCGAAGCCGACCGCGAGAATGACCACGACGACGATCGCAGGCCCGAACAGCGCATAGGCAAACGCGCCGACCGCCAGAAGCGCGACAATCATCCCGCTTGCAATGACGACGGCACCGGCAAACGAATCGCGGCGGGGTTCGACGGGTGGTGGTGGCATCATCGCCCTCCCGGCAGCGTAGACAGGTCGGCGACGGTCCCGTCCGGCTGTAGCTTCAGCAGAAACTGCTCGACCGATTGTTCGACCTGGACAGGTAACTGACCCGCCAGCGCGGCAAACGCTGCGATCGGATCACGTCCCTGTTTCAGGTCGCTCAGATAGTCTGAAAACGCCCGGGTTCCCGTCACTCGCCGATCGAACGTAAGCCAGTGCGCGTAGACCCATGCGGCCAGATAGTATGCGTCGGCCTCTTGGGCATCGGTCGGGAGTTGCGTCGAAAAGTGTTTGGGGCCGGATTGCAACAAGTCCTGAAGCGAAGGTAGTTGCTTCTTCCGCGCCAGTGACTTGGCCTGAGCGAGGCGCTGGGCGTCGGCATGTCCGACCCGAAGTTCGCCACCTTCGACGATGGCCGATTCAAACACCTGGGCCAGCCCCTCGTGCAGCCAGCGGGGCAGGGGCGTCTCCTCGGCCGGGTAGACGAACGCATCGGCGTAGGCGTGAAACGCTTCGTGATACAGGGTCGCGAACAGTCTGCGGTTGGATTGGTCGAAGGCCAGTTCATTTTGCCGATCGGCTTGTTCGATCCGCCGACGGGTGTCGCGGATCGGCTGAACGTGTCGGAGCAACTCCGGGGCCTTGTAGAGTTTCTCCAGGGCCGCCTCCTGCTTATCCAGATCGGCACGGAGTTGCTTGTGCTCGAGCCGGACTTTTTCGAGGTCCGCGCCGAAGCGGTCGAGGTCGCTGGCCGCCACAATGCGGCGCGTCGCGGGTTCGTAAAACGCGCGGTTGGCAAACGTCCGCTTCTCGGCGCGGAGCAGAGCGTCGTACTCCTCCCGGTTGCGGAAGATGGTGATCGTCGTCGGCGGGGCGCCGGGCCGGCGGACCGGGAAGTAGCGGTCGTACGCGGCGTAGATCTGTTCCAGTCGGACGGCGGCCCGGCGGACGACTTCCGACGAGGCGTCGGAACGCAGGACAAACTGTCCGGACTGATACCGCAGCCAATCGCCCTTCTCCTTTACCAGTTCGAGCGTCTGTTCCCTGGTCTGCCCGCTCTTGGTGGAGTCGGCAATGTCGCGGAGGCGGTCCGCGAGTTCCGTCCGCTCGGTCGCGGAGAGCCGGGAGATTGTTTCCAATTCACTCTTCCGAAAAGTCGTCGGAAGACAGACGGTGGGCCGACCGGGCGACCGGCGGACGACGGTAAAGCGAATCTCCTTGTCCGACTCCCCGGAGATCAGGCCGCGAAACTCGGTGCCGTTGCGGAGGCGTACGACATCGAATGCCCAATCGCCCGACGGCGGGGGCACCGCATGCACCAAGAGAACGGCAATCGATCCGATCCACAGCATTCGACCTGCGACTCCTCGATACATTCCCACTTTAGCGGTGATCTCGACGATTTGCAAAACACGGTCGGCCGGTCCGGTTGCGGTATGGGGCAAGCCGGGAGTACACTAACACCGAAGGACTTGCCGTCGGAACGGGGGTGGTTTGGACGATCCCGCGCGAAATACAGACGAAATCAAGACGCAGGTATCCGATCGTCGTAATCGTCCGACGATTCTGGACGACTGGCGAGGCCGTCGGCTCGCCCATTTTGAAGTCGTCGAACCGATCGGCTCCGGTGGAATGGGCGCGGTGTTCAAGGCCGTCGACCTCAGTCTGGGCCGGACTGTCGCGCTAAAGATCCTTCCGGTCGAATTCGCAAAAGACCCCGAACGCCTGGCGAGATTCCACCTCGAGGCGCGGGCGGCGGCTCGGCTCGATCACGAGAACATTGCCCGGGTGTATTACTGCGGCGAAGATGCCGGCATCGCGTTCATCGTTTTCGAGTACGTGGAGGGCGCGGACCTGCGAACTCTGATCGAGTCGCGTGGACCGCTGGGCCCGGACGCGGCATTCGACTATCTCGGACAAATCGCCCGCGGTTTAGCACACGCGGCCGGCCGGGGAGTGATCCACCGTGACATCAAGCCGTCGAACATCGTGGTCACGCACGACGGCGTGGCGAAGCTTGTGGACATGGGCCTGGCCCGCGTCGCTGGCCCGGCCGACGGGCTCACACAGTCCGGGGCCACGCTGGGGACATACGACTATCTATCGCCCGAGCAGGCCCTGGAGCCGAGGTCGGCCGACGTCCGCAGCGACATCTATTCGCTCGGCTGCACCTTTTACCATGCCGTCACGGGGCAGCCGCCCGCACCAGCCGGAACGGCCGCCCAGAAGCTCCGGTTTCACGAGCGGGGTCGGCCCGCCGACCCGCGGACGATCGTGCCGACGCTCCCCGACGGGTTGGTCGCGATTCTCGCGCGGATGATGGCCAAGGCACCGGGTGACCGGTTCCAGTCTCCGGAAGAGTTGCTCGAAAGCCTGCGTGCCGTCGCGCCGGATTCCGACGAAGATCAGCCGCGTATTGCCGGCGAGCCGATAGTCAGTCGACGGACGGTCTTGTCGGCCGTGGCCGCGACGCTGGGGCTGGTTGCGGTTACCGAGTGGGCACGCCGCGGTCGACAGCCAGTCTCGGACACGCGGCAGCCCGCGATTCCGCAGGGCATGCCGGAGGCGGGCGCTCCGCCCGTGGAACCGCCGGCCGGGCCGGAGTGGCGGAATGCGGCGACCGTCGAGGAACTGGAGCGGCTGCTTCGTCAGGATGTTGCGAACATCCGATTGACCGGACCGGCTTACCGCATCGACTGCCGATCGGGGCTGAAGTTTGCAGGAAAACGGCTGACCATCGGCTCGGTCGACCCGTTTCAGCCGGCGGAGATTTCTTGGGCAGGGCCGGCCGAAGGCTCGCTGGCGCTGCTGTCCGTGACTGGCGAGACGTCGAAGCTGAACGTGCGCGGTGTCCGATGGTCGGCAGGCGATGGCATCGCGATTTCCGTCGCCAGCGTCGAGCAGGCGAACCTGGAATTGTGCGTCTTCATGCTCGGTGAGTCCGGTACCGCAGTGTATGTGGGGCACAAGTCACGTGGCATGCAGGTGACTGCGTCCGCGGTCCTTGGGGGTACGGCATTCCGGTTGGCCGGTCCCACGGCGCTGGCTGTGACTCATGGTTCGCTGGTGGGCGTCACTGCCATCGTGTCGGCAACCGAAACTGGCGGGCCGGTCGAAAGCGGCTTCCGGTTCGAGCACTGCACCTTGGGCATCGCGGGACCAGTGGCTTTCCACTTCACGGACGGCGCGGGCGCCGACATTCAATTGGGCAATTGCATCGTGACAACCCCGGCCGACGGTCGGCATGCGCTGATTCTTCAGTCAGGTAACCGGCGTGGAGACGTTTTCGTTCAGGCGATGATAGGGCGAGACGGAGCCAGGCAACTCAATGCCTACCACGGGCTCTCGCCATTCTGGGTGGCCGACGTTGCTGGGGAGAAACGAATCGAAGCGGCCACGCCCGAGGATTGCGCGGCCGCGAAGACGGCGTTCATCGATTCGGCATCACTTGTATTGGCTTGGCCGCCGTGTGCTGCGGGGCGACTACCCGCGAGTCCGGGCGCCGTATCCCGGCAGATCGCAATTGACCCCCGAATGACGGAATTGAGGGCGGGCCCGGGCCCGGAATCGCCATGGCTCGGCGTGCAGTTGTCGCCATGGGGCCGGGTCATCCCGGTGGCCGGGCAGTCGGAGTTTCGCCGGCCGCGTGTCGTTGACCCGTCGCGCGAGTCCCTGGTCTTCCCGGGAACGTACCGGACGCTCGCCGAGGCGGTCGCGGATGCTCGCGGTGACGACACCATTCTCCTGAAATCGGCGGTCCCGATTCCGACGGGCACGCTGCTCATTGATCGGCCCGACCTGCGGCTTGTCGTGCAGCCGTTTCCGGGTTACCGGGGACTAATGAGGGTGGACGGGGCCGTAACCGTCCGAGATGTTCGTGTCGTGTTTCGCGAGTTGCACATTCAGGCCGGCGGCAACGACGGAGCGTCCAACGCGCTGATGACGGTCGCAGGCACCGCTCAGGTCGACTTACAATTGTGCGTCGTGACTCTGGATGACGCGGACGGCCGGCGTATGTCCGTCATCACAGCCGCGGACCCGACTGCTGATCGCAAGGCGACTCCCGCGTTCCGCTGTGATCGCACGCTGATCCGCGGACCGGCCGATGTGCTGGCGACCCGGGCAGGACAAAAGGTTGAGCTGTCGTTAACGGACTCGGCCGTGGCCGTGGCCGGCAGCCTCCTGGTTGCCGAATCTGGCGCGGAGGCCACCATTCGCATGACGCGGACGACGACAGTCACGTCGGAGCCGATGGTGGATTATCGCGCCGCACCCGAGGAGTCGGCCCCGAGTGCTTTACGAGTCGAGTCATACTCCAGCGCTGTCGTCTCGGGAGGTGACACGACCCTGGTGCAGACACACGGACTGGACCGGGACGACGACCTGATGCGAGTCTTGCGCTGGACCTCTACGGCATCCGTATTTGTGAACTGGACCGGAATGGCGAACGGAATCTCCGCAACGGGTGACAGGGCGGTCTGGTCGATGGGTCTTGCAAGGTGGAAGGCACTGACTCGCGACGACGCAACCGCGTTGTCACGTGGCCGGTGTGCCGCCGCGGTGGCAGGTTTCAATTTCATGCGGGTGTCGCCCTTAGACTTTGCCCTGAAAATGGCTGACGACCCGAGGAACGTGGCTGGATCCATCCCGGCTTCTGCGGGCGTGAACGCTGCTTTGCTGCCTGCCCCGGAGGACCCCGGCCCTGCAGACGGACCACAATAGCGAGGCTTCATGAACGATGGACCGAAGTCGATTCGAGGCGCAACTGCATGCAGCCTGCGACCGCTTCTGATGCCCCGATCGGTCGTCGTCGTGGGTGCGTCCCGCAAGCCGGGTGCGATCGGGCATCGCGTGCTGAACAATCTGCTGGGTTACCCGTTTCAGGGGCCGGTGTTCGCCGTGAATCCTCGGGCGGAGTGCATCGAAGGGACGACCTGCTACACATCGGTTCGTGAGTTGCCTGACGCGGTTGATCTTGCCATCATCGCGACGCCTGCGGCAACTGTGCCGGGCGTGCTGGAAGACTGCGTCGCACGCGGAGTCCCTGCCGCCGTGGTGATCTCTGCCGGGTTCTCGGAGGCCGGGCCGGACGGGGTAGCCTTGCAGCAGCAGATCAAGGCACTGATTACCAGAAGCGGTATCCGTGTCGTCGGGCCGAACTGCCTGGGCATCATCAACACCGATCCGGCCGTGCGGCTCAACGCGTCCTTCTCGCAGGTACTTCCACCTGTCGGCAATATCGCACTGTCATCGCAATCGGGCGGGGTGGCCGTGGCCGCACTGACGGCCGCCAGGCGGTTTGGGCTCGGCCTTTCCGGATTCGCCAGCGTCGGCAACAAGGTTGATGTGTCCGGCAACGACCTGCTCGAATTCTGGGAGCAGGACCCGCGGACCGCTGTTATCTTGCTCTACCTCGAGTCGTTCGGGAATCCACGCCGATTCTCGAAGATTGCCCGGCGAGTCGGTCGAACCAAGCCGGTAATTGCACTTAAGGGTGGACGCTCGCAGGCAGGTTCACGGGCGGCCCAATCGCACACCGCCGCGCTGGCGGCCCGCGGCGTGGCGGTCGATGCGCTGTTCCGCCAGTCCGGCGTCGTGCGGGTGGAAACCCTGGAGGAACTTTTCGATGCGGCTGCGGTACTGTCGCTGCAACCGCTGGCGCCGGGGCCGCGCGTCGGGATCGTCACCAATGCCGGCGGTCCGGGTATCCTCGCGGCCGATGCGTGCGAAGCGGCGGGGCTGGTTGTCCCGCCGACTTCGCACGCACTGCGGACTGCTCTTACCGGAATCCTGCCGGCTGCCGCAGGGTTCAACAACCCGATCGACATGATCGCCTCGGCGACGCCGGAACAGTACGAGAAGGTCATCGCACTCACACTTGCAAGCAGCGATTTCGACGCCCTGATCGTGGAGTACATTGCCGTCGGCCAGAAGCCGGCGGATATCCGCGCAGCCATCGCACGCGGCGTCGGCTCGGGCCGTCGGGCCGGCGCGAAGGACCGCCCGGTCGTCGCATGCTTCATGGTTGAAGAGTCAATGGCGGAAGTGCCGGCCGCACCCGGCGAAGAGTCGTTTCCCATGTTCGAATTCCCGGAGGCGGCCGCCCGGGCACTTGGACGGGCGGTGCAATATGCCGACTGGCGTCGGCAGCCCGCCGGCGTTTATGTCGATTCCGGCAACCGATTCAATGCCGCTCGGACCCTTTGTGAGGCCGCGCTCCGTGACCGCGGCCCGGGCTGGCTTTCCGCCACGGAAACACGCCAACTCCTGGCGTCCGCGGGGTTCCAACTTCCCGGCGGCGGGACGGCAACCTCGGCCGACGAAGCCGTCGCGCTCGCGCGGCAGATCGGCGGGCCGGTTGCGATCAAGCTGGCGTCGCGGGTGATCTTGCATAAAAGCGATGTCGGAGGTGTCCGGTTGGGGCTGCTCGGAGATGCAGCCATCCGCTCGGCTTTCGACGAGATTCGCGAAGCTGCAATTCGAGTGGCGGGGGCGGATGCGTTTGACGGCGTGGTCGTTCAGCCGATGGTGGGGTCTTCTGTCGAGATCGTCGCGGGAATGACGCATGATCCCTCCTTCGGACCGCTCATCATGTTCGGATTGGGTGGCATCCACGTTGAAGTGCTGGCCGATGTCTGCTTTCGCATTGCGCCGCTGAGCGACCACGACGCGGCCGAAATGGTGCGGTCGATCCGTGGCTACCGGTTGCTCGAGGGGTATCGCGGGCACCCCCGGTGCGACGTTGCCGCACTCGAGCGTATGCTGCTCGACCTGTCCGGCCTGGTCGAAGCGGTTCCCGTCATTGCCGAGCTGGATTTTAATCCGGTCATGGCGCTCGCCGAGGGTTCGGGCACGGTCATTGTCGACGCGCGGATCCGGCTCGCGTGAAGCAGTGTCAGGGGCCGACCGCCTGTTCCGCGTCGTAGATTTTCCGTGTCGTTGTCAGGACCGAGTCGGGGTTCAGCGAGATCGAGTCGATTCGACAGCGGACCAGAAACTCCGCGAATTCCGGATAGTCGCTCGGGGCCTGCCCGCAGATTCCGATTTTCCGTCCGCAGGCCCGGGCCCGGTTGATCACATCCTCAATCAATCGCATGACGGCCGGATTGCGCTCGTCGAACAAGTGGGCGACGATTGACGAATCGCGGTCCAATCCGAGCGTAAGCTGAGTCAGGTCATTCGATCCGATCGAAAATCCGTCGAAAATACGCGCGAAGTCCTCCGTCAGGATGACGTTGCTCGGAATCTCGCACATGACATAGACTTCGAGGCCGTCCTCGCCCCGCCGGAGCCCGGCGTCGGCCATCACGGCGAGCACCCGCTCGCCCTCGGCCACCGTCCGGCAGAACGGCACCATGAGCTTCAGATTGGTTAGGCCGATTTCCTCGCGGACCTTCCGCATCGCACGGCATTCGAGCAGGAATCCTTCGCGGTACCGGTCGTCGTAGTACCGGCTCGCACCGCGGAATCCAATCATGGGATTCTCTTCGACCGGCTCAAACGGTTTGCCGCCGAGCAGC
>JAIBBI010000316.1 GCA_019694755.1 Gemmataceae bacterium | reverse complement strand
CGCGAGGTCGGCCCCGCCCACGAGGTCGTCGCCGTTCAGGTCGGCGGGGCACGGCGCACCGAGGCAGACGTTAGTCGCGAGCCCGACGCAAGCGCCATCCCAACTCTCCTCGCAGCAGCTCGGGTCGATCATGCAAATCGTGTCGCAGCACAGCGGCTTGTCGCAACCCGGCGACGGATGTCGCGTCAGGCAGCCCGCGGCGTCTGGATTGCCGCAGGCGTCGAACTTGGTGGGACGCTCGTTGATCCACAGCGTGTACTTCACCGGGCACTTCGGCTCGCGCGGAAGGGAACCATCGAGGGTCACGACGATCACGTACAGCCCGGGCGTCACAGCGATCGGGCCGATCTCGAGCGGACACGCGGGGTCGGTCTTCACGGCCAGCTCGACGTGCGTCGCGCAGTCGTCGCCCTTGAAGAGGGTGATCCGGGCGTTCGTCGCGGGGAGGCCACTGAGGGTCTCGGTCGCCAGCGCCGCGTAGAGGTAGCCAGGTGCCGTGACGCCGAACCGGAACCAGTCGCGGTCCTTGCTCGCGGGGCCGCTAACGTTGTACTCAACGCCGGTCGTGCCGCACACCGCGATGTAGTGGCCCGGCGCGACCAGGCCGATGTTCTGAAGCGGCGTGCCCGGTTCGGTGCAACCGCCGTTGATGTCCGGATCGCTCGGTGTGCAATCGAACGCGTCGTCATCGACCTGCGCACCGAAGGGACACTTCGTCGTGCACGGCACCTCGAAGGGCTTCACGCCGGTGAGGTCGATCGCATAGGTGCCACCGGTGGTGCCTTCGCCTTGCGTCCACTGTTGGAAAGGCAGGCCACCGCCCGCGCCGTCCGGGCCGGTGATCTCGATCCCGGCGATGGTCGGGTCGTTGAAGATGAGGCCGTTCGCGCTCGCCGGCTTGTTGGCCTTGCTGGTGATCGCAAGCAAGTAGAGGCCCGGCGTCACCAGGCTTGCCCCGGAGCCGTCGGTCGCGTTCGGCAGGAGCCGCGAGAAGACGGTCGGGAACGCGGCGGCGTTGTTGTCATTCCCGAGGAGACCAGTGCCATCGAGCTTGAAGAGCCAGAGCTGGGTGTCGAAATTCGTCGACATCGGATCGACCGTCGCGCTGAACGCGGCGGGATCGCTGATGCAGATGAGGTACATGTCCTCAAAGTCGGTCGTGTCGGCGGTCGCGGTCAGCTCGCCCTTGATGCGGCCGGTGCTTCCTGATCCCGTGACCGGCTGGGCCGTTGCGGGAGTGGACCCGGCGTCCGGCACTTCCTCGAAGGTCGGGCCGGCCCACGCGATGCCCGCTGTGCCGGCGTCGAGGAGAATGGACAGAGCGAGGCTGGTGCGTGGTGAGGTCATCGTGAATGGGAAGGTGCGAGTGGGCGCAGGCAGGCTCTCGGACGTTCGCGCAGGCGGCGTCCGCGGTGCTTGAGCCCGAGTGGGCTACCGCACCATGCCTCAGGAATCCGCGCTCGCCAAACTGCGGCGGGCGAGTTGGCCGGCTGAGGGGCATGACGAGGCTCGTTTCATGCGCCGCGGGCCCGCCGGCTCCCTCACCGGAATTCACACTTGGAAGAGTTTCGCCTTCGGGAAGGTCCCGCCGAGCACCTTCTCGGAAGGGGCACCCAGCCAGTCATCGAGGATCCCCGCGTAGAGGCTGCGGAAGTCGACGGTGTAGCGAAGGTCGCCCTGATCGAGATCGGTCATCGACGGGTGGTCACCGAGCAGCCCCGGTCGGACGCGGCCGCCGATCAGGAACACCGGGCCGGCGGTGCCGTGATCGGTGCCGGCGCTTCCGTTTTGGGCAACCCGCCGTCCGAACTCGCTGAAGCAGAGCGTGGCGACGCGGTTCTCGTTGCCTTGGGCCTTGAGGTCGTTGTGGAACGCCAGGAGCGCGTCGCCCAACTGGCGCATCAGGTTGCCGTGCGGCCCGAGCTGCCCGCCGTGCGTGTCGAACCCGGAGAGCGAGGCGTAGTAGACGCGGGTCTTCATCCCGTCCCGAATGAGGGCGCCGATGGTGCGAAGCTGTTGGGCAAGCTGGCTGCGCGGATACTCGACGAGCGGCGTCTTCGCGACGGCGCTCCGGATCCGATCGCTCGAGACCTGGGCGTCGAGGGATGTCCGCATCAGGAAACTCATCTGGGTGTCCGGCTCGACGCCGCCGAGCGGGCCGGCGCGGGTCACCGAGCCGTAAGGTTCCCCTAACGATTCGTGCACGTCCTTCCCGAGCCATCGGAAGAGCTCTGCCGACTCGAAGGCGATCGGCTTCTGCGTCTCACCCATCATCGCCAGCGGGGCCTGTCCGATCGCGATCGCGCCTTCGCTCGACGGCGTGCCGTTGCAGGGTCAGTCGAAGTAGCGGCCGACCCAACCGGTTCCCTTGCCGTCGGTGCGGGCGGTCTGCCAGATGTCCATCGACTTGAAGTGCGAGCGGTTCGGGTTGGGATAGCCGACGCCCTGCACGATCGTCGCCGCGCCGGAATCGAAGAGGTCCTTGAGCCCGGTGAGGTTCGGGTGGAGCCCGATGCCCTTGGCCTGGTCGAGGACGAGGGCCTGACCGGTCGCGTCGCGCGGCGTGCCCGGCCCGCCGATCGCGATCGACGGCCGAAGCGTGTAGTACTCGCGCGACCCGAAGGGCACCACGGTGTTGAGGCCGTCGTTCCCGCCACCTAACTGGACGATCACCAACACGCGGTCTTCCGGCACGCCGGAGCCGCCG
>JAIBBI010000315.1 GCA_019694755.1 Gemmataceae bacterium | reverse complement strand
CCGGACGACATCGCCGAGCGGATTGCGGACCGATACGACTTCGATTGAGAATTACGCCCGGCCGAAGACGTTCTGTACGCCGAGCCAGGTGAGCATCGTCAGGGAGCGGATGCTTTCCTTCCAGTTCACCTTCGACGAGCCGGCCTTGCGGTTCTCGAAGATGATCGGGGTTTCGCCGATCCGGCAGCCGGCCCGGTGGCAGCGGAACAGCACTTCCTGCTGAAACGAATATCCCCGCGACTGCACCCGCTCCAGCATCGCCTCACGCAACTTGGCGACGCGGTAGCAGCGGAACGCGCCGCTGGCGTCGCGGACCGGCAGGCCGAGCAGCAGGCGGACATAGAAGTTCACGCTCTTGCTGATCATCCGCCGCGAGAGCGGCCAATCCTGCGTGCCGCCCCCCGGCACGTAGCGCGAGCCGATCATCACGTCGTGGTCGCGCATGCCGGCGAGGATCGCCGGGATGTAACGGGGCGGGTGGCTGAAGTCGGCGTCGAGATTCAGGTGGAAGGTGTAATCGTTGTCCATGGCGTAGCGCATAGCCGCCAGCGTGGCCGTGCCTAGCCCGAGCTTGCCCGGCCGGTGCAGGGCGTGGACCCGCGGGTCGGCCTTTGCCAACTCGTCGACCACCCGGCCGGTGCCGTCGGGCGAGTTGTCGTCGATCACGAGAATGTCGGCGTGCGGAGCCTGCTCGTGGACCGCGGCGATGAGCGGCGGCACGTTCTCGCGCTCGTTGTAGGTGGCCATCGTGACCAATAGCCGGCCCGGCGGAGAATCGCTCATCGTTGCCGTCCCTTGCCCCCGTTGCCCGGCCAACGCTTGCACCGACATCTGCCCCCTCCGTATGCTACCGATAGCCGACCGGAGCGTTCCATGGCCGACCCGATTCTGATAACCTGCGATGCCTGCAAGAAACAGCTCAAAGTGCCGGCGACCGCCGCGGGCAAGAAGGTGCGATGTAAGAATTGCAAAGCCGTCGTGCCCGTCCCCGAGCCCAAGCTTCATAAGGGCAGCCTCGACTGGGAGGCCGAGGACGGCAAAAACCCCTACGGCGTAACGGAGACCAGCCTCGCCAACCGCTGCCCGTTCTGTGCTCACGACATCGACCCGCCGGACGCCCGAATCTGCCTCAACTGCGGCTACGACCTCGAGCAGCGCGGCCGGCGCGAGAGCCAGATCGTCCAGCAGCGCACGGCCGCCGACTTCATCAAGTGGCACCTGCCCACGCTCGGGGCGTTTCTCGGCATCATCGGCGTGTTCGTGGCCTGCTGGTACTACCACTTCAAGCTGCCGGAAAAGGTCCTGAGCGCGAAGTGGGCCGAGGAGATCGCCAAAGACCGCTGGGGCTATTTCGAAAACGACCAGGCCGAGGGCATGGGCTTCATCTTCCACTGGGGCATCGAGGTCTGGGGTATCGTCTTCGGGTTGTTCGCCCTTTGGAAGCTCTCGCTGTTCATGTTCCGTCGGTTGGCATTCGAATTCCTGCCGCCCGAGAAAAGCTTCCACTCCAAAGCCGAGTGAAGAGACGCATGCAATATCGAACTTTGGGCCGGACCGGCTGCCGGGTGTCGGCCGTCGGCTACGGGATGTGGGGCCTCGCCGGGTGGTCCGGCTCCGACGACGACGAGTCCCGCCAGTCGCTGCGACTCGCGGTCGAGCGCGGGGTCGACTTCTTCGACACCGCGCTGGCGTACGGGGAAGGCAAGAGCGAAACGCTGCTCGGCGAACTCGTCGCCGAGTGTTCCGACAAGCCGCTGTATGTCGCGACCAAGGTACCGCCGAAGAACCGCGAGTGGCCTTCGCGCCGCGGCACGCCGCTCTCCGAGGTGTTCCCCGCCGACTATATCCGGAAATCGGCCGAGGAGAGCCTGGCCCGGCTCGGCCGTATTGATTTACTTCAGTTCCACGTCTGGGAAGACGCGTGGGCACAAGACCTTTCGTGGCAGACGGCCGTGGAGGAGCTGAAGCGCGACGGCATCATCCGGCACATCGGCATCAGCATCAACCGCTGGGAGCCGGCCAACAGCCTGGCGACCTTGCGGACCGGCCTCATCGACACCGTGCAGGTCATTTACAACATCTTCGACCAGAACCCCGAAGACGAGCTTTTCCCGGTGTGCCGGGAGTTGAACGTCGGCATCATCGCCCGGGTCCCGTTCGACGAGGGGTCGCTGACCGGCGTGCTGACCAAAGACAGCGTCTGGCCCGATGGCGACTGGCGCAACATCTACTTCACGGAGAAGAACCTGATCCCGACGGTCGATCGCGTCGAGAAGCTCCGGCCGCTGGTCCCCGCAGGTATGACCATGGCCGAGATGGCCATGCGATTCGTACTTTCGAACCCGGACGTGGCCACCGTGATCCCCGGGATGCGCAAGGCGACTCATGTGAAGATGAACACGGACGCGATCGACCCGCTCCCGGCCGACCTGCTCCACCGGCTGAAAGACCACCGTTGGGACCGCACGCCCACGGCATGGTCGAATTGAGGAGTTCGGACTTCTATAATGGACTAAAAGTCAGCTTCGAGAGACTACGCCATGAAGTGGGAAGGTCGCCGGGAGAGTGACAACGTCGAGGACCGTCGCGGCACGGCCGTCAAGGCCGGTGCGGTGATGGGCGGCGGCGGCCTCATCCTCCTGCTGAGCTCCTATTTCCTGTGTATAGGTGCCAACAAGATCGCGCCGCTGGTCGGCGGGGGCGGCGG
>JAIBBI010000314.1 GCA_019694755.1 Gemmataceae bacterium | reverse complement strand
AGCACGGCCTGCCACCACGACATTCCCTGGCCGATCATTCCCGCGGCGAGGTTGTAGGTCGGGATGCAGACGGCCATGCCGATCCACAGCGCGGCGATGTGCCACGTGGACCACGTTCGCTGCGCGGGGGTGGTTGGGGCGAGGTCGGGATTGCTCAGCGCGGATGACATGCCGGGTCAGGGCTTGGCGATCCGCGTGTACGACTCGGGGCGGCGGTCGCGGTAGAACTGCCAGGTGTTCCGAACTTCGCGGATCATGTCGAGGTCGAGGTCGGCGACGACGACTTCGTCCTTGTCGCGGCTGGCGATCGTGATGATCTGCCCGCGAGGGTTGCAGAAATAGGACTGGCCGTAGAACTCGCCGATGTTCCACGGGGCTTCGGTGCCGACGCGGTTGATCGCGCCGACGTAGTACTGGTTCGCGACGGCGTGGGCGGGTTGCTCGAGTTTCCAGAGGTACTCGCTGAGCCCGGCGACCGTGGCGGACGGATTGAAGACGATCTCCGCTCCGTTGAGCCCCAGTTCGCGGGCGCCCTCGGGGAAGTGGCGGTCGTAGCAGATGTAGACGCCGATCTTGCCGACGCGGGTGTCGAAGACCGGATAGCCGAGGTTGCCGGGGGTGAAGTAGAACTTCTCCCAGAAGCCGGGGTGAACATGCGGGATGTGGTGCTTGCGGTACTTGCCGAGGTACTTGCCGGTTTCGTCGATGACGGCCGCGGTGTTGTAGTAGAGGCCGGTCATCTCGACCTCGTAGATCGGGATGACCATGACCATCCTGTGCTTCTTGGCGACGTCCTGCATGAGCTTGACGGTCGGCCCGTCGGGGATCGGTTCCGCGGTCTCGTACCAGCGGGTCTGCTGCTCGGCGCAGAAGTACGGGCCGTAAAAGATCTCCTGGAGGCAGCAGACCTGGGCGCCCTTGTCGGCGGCCTGCTTGATGAGTCCGAGGTGCTTCTCGATCATCGCGGACTTGACCTTGTGGAGGTCAGCGTTGTCGGCGAGGGGATTGGAGCACTGGATCAGAGCGGCGCGGGTGATTCGGGGCATGGGTACCTCGGTTAGGGCTGAACTTCGACCACTTTGTAGGCGAGGAAGTAAGTCCCGAAGTGGTGAGACGTTGTCGCTACTTCTGTGTCTGCTCGAGTCATTGCTTCATCAGGAATGCCGCGGAAGCCGCCGCTTTCATACCCCTCAAGATCGTAAATCTTGCCCATCGTCAACTTGCCTTCAGGGAAGCTGCCGAACATGGGGTGGATTTGCAGGGTCAACGGCTGATACGTTTCGGCGTCATCAATGCTGAGCACTCGTGCACACGAAATGCCGTCGTCCGCCTTGGTGCGCGTATCAACAATCTGCCCTCGAAGTCTGACGATCGTTCCAAGCGGCTCGCCGAGTCGGCCTGTGATGATGCAATCGCTTCCAATGTCCGCTGCCGGGATCAACACTTGCGATTCAGCATCGGCCGCGGTGGCTGTCAAGTTCTTGGCGTACATCTCGCAGCCTACGAAGTCGGTAGGGGTGAAAGCGATCGGTTCGATCTGGTGACCGGCGTACACAACGAATTCCGTGCTGAATCCGAACTCATGAGATTGCAACAGGACTCCGGATCTCTCCATTGCCTCGGCAGGGATTCCTTCGTACCCGCCCGTTTCGTAGCCCTCGAACTCGTACGTTTTGCCATCCACAATGGCAGGCAGACTTCTGGCACCCGCGACGCCGGTTTCTTCGCCGAAATCTGCGAGGTAGGGGCTCAATGGAATCGAAGTGCACTCTTGAGTTGCAATCCCCCCGACTCGCTGAACTTGGAGGTACCAAATTGAAGCCTTGCCCACCGATCGAATAGTTCGCCCTTGCACGATCTGGATCGAGCCGATTGGCTTCCCGAGCCGCCCGATGATGGGAGTGCCCGCCTGTAGCTCGGCCACACTCGGCGCACGAACGTTCTCGGCGGCTGTCGACTTGCTATCCGACTGACAGCCGGGCGACGCACACATGCACACAGTGATGATCGCCCACTTCGTCACAGCCAGCGGCTCACCATCAACTTGGGTTTCGTGAAGAACCGCGGGCCGTCCTCGCCGTTGGCGTGAAGGTCACCGAAGAACGAATCCTTCCATCCCGCGAAGGGGAAGGCCGCCATCGGGGCGGGGACGCCGACGTTCACGCCGAGCATGCCCGCATCAATCAGCGTGCGGAAGCGCCGGGCGGCGTGGCCGCTGTTCGTGAAGATGACGGCCATGTTGCCGTAGCGCGAGCGATTGACGGTCGCGATGGCGGCGTCGAGCGTGGCTTCGCGCATGATCGTGAGCACCGGGCCGAAGATCTCATCCTCGGCGACGCCCATTCCCGGGCGAGCGTGGTCGATGATCGTGGGGCCGACGAAGCAGCCGCCCTTTGGAAGCTGCGCGGTACGGCCGTCGAGGACGACCTTCGCGCCCTCCTTGGCGCCCTGGTCAATGTATTGGTGGACGCGCTGCTTGGCGTCTTCATCGACGAGCGGACCCATGCCCACGCCGGGTTCGCCGCCGGGGCCGACCTTGATCTTCTTGGCGGCCTCAATCAGACCGGGAACCAGCCAGTCGGCCGAGTCCCCCACTGCGACGACCACCGAGCCGGCGAGGCAGCGCTGGCCGGCGTTGCCGAAGGCCGAGCCGATGATGCCCTCGATGGCCGCGCCGCGGTTGGCATCGGGCATGATGATGGAGTGGTTC
>JAIBBI010000313.1 GCA_019694755.1 Gemmataceae bacterium | reverse complement strand
CTAGCGGATGCGCAGCTCTTCCCGCGCGGCGTTTGCACGCGAGCCGTTGGAGTCCTTGGCGTCCGCACGAATGTCGATGGTGTCCTTCTTGGACGGCTTCACCTTCCAGGTCCGGGCGCAGTCCTTTTTGTTGTCGCAGTCGAACCGGTGCTGATCCAACTCCGGATCGTCAGAGTCTTCGCCCTCCCACTCGATCCAATCGAGGCCGACATCGCTCTTGCCGATGACGGTAATCTCGATCTCGTCGCCGAGGTCGATGGACTTGTCGCTGAGCTGAATGGTGACCGTCGGAGCGTTCGGCACGGGGGTCGGCGTTACCGTCGGAGTGCCCGGGCCAGGTGTCGGCGTCGGGGTGGACGGCGACGGAGTCGGCGTGGGGCCCTTGCGGATGCGCAGCTCGATGGTCGTCCAATCGGTCCGCGTACCTGCCGTGTCGCGCGCCCGCGCCCGCAGGATGTGGTCGCCGTCTTTGGTCGGGGCCACTTCCCAGACCGACGCGCACTCCGTCCGCTTGTCGCAGCCATCGTAGCGGTGGTTGTCGTCGAGCACGGCATCGCCGGTGTCGTCGCCGGACCACTCGATCCAGTCGAGGCCGAGGCTGCTGCGAGCGATGACGGTGACGCGCACCTTCTGGCCCGGATCAATCAATTCGTCGTCAAGCTGAATCTCGACGGTCGTCGTCGGGCCAGAAGTCGGGGTCGCCGTTGCGGACGCCGCCGGCACTGGCGTCGCCGTGGGCTGGGATGGCTGCGACGGTCCAGGCTGCCCGGTCCCAGGCCGCACGGCTCCGGTGCCCGGCTCGAAAGCCCCGGTCAGATCGGTGCCCGGAAGCTCACCGGGGCGAGCCAGCCAGTTGACGTTGCTGGGGTTGTACTGGTTGAAGTAGCGGCTCCCCTGCATGTCCGCCGCGAGGTCCGGAGGCAGGTTCTTCCCGGTGATGACCGACTTGAGGTAGTCGGCGACCAGGATGCCTTCCGTCACCGGACCTTCGGCGCGGAAGTGCATGATGCCGCGCTGGAACCGCTGGTAGATGAAGCCGCCGTTGCCCGGATCCGGTGCCGGGTTCGAGGTCGGCAGACCCCAGATCTCCAGGTTCAGAAGGGTGAGCAGGCCAGGGTTGGGTGTCGTACCCGCAAACGCAATTTCGACCGGAACGGTGCCATTGAACGTGTCGAAATAGCGGACAGGCTGGCCATTGAAGGTGTTCGGAGAAACGCGCCGAATGAATTCCACGACGTCAGTGGCGTACGTCGGCGACGAGGTCTGGGGAGCCTGCGCCGCGATTGCCGAGTCGGGGCCGGGGAAGACCGATTGATTGACGCGCGTCATCGGCATGACGCCCGGGTCCAGAATGTTCAGGCGCTGCACCTGACCACCCTGCAATTGCAGGACGACCCGCTGGAAGAACTGCACCTCGAAGCCTTCCAGGGTGAACGAACGCGACACCGGGTAACCGAGAATGCGGACGCCACCCCGTACGCGGAAATACTCCGCAAACGCGGGGTTGGTGATGCAGAACCCGGTCTCCTGGAAACAGTTCGCCTGCGCCTCCGTCGTGCGGCCGGGGGGCGCAATCGCGGACAACAGTCCGATGACAAGGAACCCGATAAGGACAGCCATTCGTTTCATGAGAACGCTATCGACCTCCATGCCTGGCGAGTCGCCCGCCGTGGTGACGCTAACGCCAGCGTCGCCATCCTTGCGCCCGCTTCCGTACTAACAACTGTCGAGTCTTGCCCCGGTTCTGTCACGTCGGCGAAGTGAACCCGTCACAGACGACATCCGAACCGGCGGTCACGCGTCGGGCCGCATTGACGCACATTTCTAGACTTTCGTCAAGCAGTTGTCGGCCAGACTACGGCCCGACCGCAGGCGGATGATGGCCCAAACTTGACAGAATCCGAACCAAGGCGCGGCCGGTGATCCCCCCGGTTGCAGGTCAGTTTGCCCGCGTGATGCTCGCCGAATCCGTCCCGGACGCCAGCGGTTACGGTGAAGGCGTCCGGACGGCCGCCGGAACCCCCGTCGACGCGCCCTGACCGACGGGCGGCGGCGTGGCGGTCGCCGTTGCCGTGGCCGTTGGCGGAAACGTGGCTGTCGCTGTGGCCGTCGGGGTGAAGGTTGGCGTCGCCGTCAGGGTGGCCGTGGGGATCAGCGTTGGTGTGGGCGTGTTTGCCGGCCGAATCCGAAGGCCTGTGCCGACCCAATCCGACAGCACGCCGCTCTGTCGCTGCGCCCGCGCCCAGAGCGTGTACCTGCCCTCGGTCGTCGGTACGACGTTCCAGACGAAGGCACAGTCGAGGCGGCCGTCGCAGGCGACGCTCCGCACCGCCAGCTCGGGGTCCGTAGCCGGGCTATGGTCGCCGTCCGGGCGCTCGTCCCCGAGTACGGGATGCAACTGGAGGTTGTCGAGCGGCTCGACATCGCGGGCGATGACGGTGATGGCCAGCGCCTGTCCCGAGTCGATCAGTGCATCATCCACATAGATCGCGGCGCTGGGTCCGGATGGCGCGGCGGTGGCGGTTGCCGTGGGCGCCGACGTGGCCGTGGCCGGAGCGGGAGGGCCGGTCACCGGTCCCGTGCCCTTCTCGAACGCCGCAGTCAGATCCGTACTCGGCAGATCGCCCGGCCGTGCCAGCCATCCGGCTGCCCCCGGTCGGTATTGTCCGAGATAGCGGCTGCCCCGCATGTCCTCCGCGAGGTCCGGCGGGAGGTTCT
>JAIBBI010000312.1 GCA_019694755.1 Gemmataceae bacterium | reverse complement strand
CAGGCGTTCGGCGCCACACTCGTCCAGCACGACGCGGCTGTCGGTCCGGCTCGCCACCTGGAACGAGATTCGGGCCGGCAGGTTGGACTTGATGAGTCCCGTGATGACGTCCACGGTCGGCTTCTGCGTCGCGAGGACGAGGTGGATGCCCGCCGCCCGCGACTTCTGGGCGAGGCGGATGATGTGGGCTTCCACGTCCTTGCCGCTGGTCATGATCATGTCAGCCATTTCGTCGGCGACGATCACGATGTAGGGCATCGATTCGGGAATCGCTTCGGCCTCGTAGGAATCGGGATCGATTCCCATCCGCTCGCAGACGGCGGCTTTGCCGAGCTTGTTGTAGCTGTCGAGGTGCCGGACGCCGACTTTCGAGAGGATCTCGTAACGCTCCTCCATCTTGTCGACGGCCCATGCCAGCACCGCCTCCGCCTTCTTCATGTCCGTGATCACCGGGTGCATGAGGTGCGGGATCCGCGTGTACGGGCTGAGTTCGACCATCTTGGGGTCGATCATCAGCATCTTCACTTCGTCCGGCGTCCGCGTGAGCAGCATCGACAGGATCAGCGTGTTGAGGCACACGCTCTTACCCGTGCCTGTGCGGCCTGCAATCAGCAGGTGCGGCATCTTGGCCATGTCGACGACGAGAGGACGACCGCTGACGTCTTTTCCAAGGTAGATTGGAATCGCGAACTTCGCGTTGTCGGCGCCGACGGCCTCCATGATCTCGCGGAGGCGGACCATTACCCGCTTTTCATTGGGGACTTCCACACCCACTGTGTTCTTGCCCGGGATTGGCGAGACGACACGGACCGATGGGACGCGCAGCGCGATCGCCAGGTCGTCGGCCAACGCCTGAACCTTCGACACACGCAGCCCCGGTTCGAGTTCCAGCTCGAACTGGGTCACGACCGGGCCCGTGTCGGCTTCGGTCACTTTCACATTCAGGCCGAATTCCTGGAAGGTCTTCTCGATGACCGCCCGGGTCTTTTCGGCCTTGGCGGCCAACTGCTCGAACGGGAACGATTCGCCCTGGCCAAGCAGGTTCAGCGAGGGAAGTTTGTAATCGCTCTTCACCTTGGCCGCGGCTGTGCCGGTGTTGAACTCCGCCTCGCGTGATGTCTTGGACAGACCCGCTGGAGGATTCACCTTGAAGCTCCCGGCTGACGCGACTGCAGGTGCTGGCGCGGCTGATGGCGCAACCGCCGAGACAAGGCTGCCGATCAACGATCGTTTCGGTTTGGCTTCGACGACCGGGGGCGTTTCGTCGTCGACCTCCTCTTGCGAGTTGATAACGGGGACGGTGGCGGGCTTCTCCACGACGGGCTTCACCGGCTCGACGACCACCGGATTCTCAACGCGGTTCTTCGGCCGCCATCCAAGCAGGTAACCGACTGCCAGGAATGGTCCGCAGAGAACGGCATATGCGATGCGTGCCAGAAGCACATCGGTTGCGAGCATCAGTCCGGCGATGAACAGCGTCGCGAGCAGGATCGACGAGCCGCCTGTCGACAGACGCTCCGTCATCAGGGTCCGCCCGGCCGAGCCGATGAATCCGCCGCTCCCATAAACGGGGCCGGTCCCGAGCCGGGGAAGGGCGAGTTGCAGCGCGCCACAGATCGCCGCCAGTGCGGCGGTGCCGCCCAGTAATCGCAGAAATGGATCCGGAACGGGCTTGCGTGCGAACAGCCGGATGTCGAACAGGATCAGTCCGCCGAGCAGAAACCAGCTGCCCAGACCCATTGCGGAATGGAGCTGATGAGCGAGCCTGGCGCCTGTCGGACCGCACAGGTTGTGGAGCGTGGCCGGAGCGGGGTAGACGAGGTCGCCCGGCGGGTCGGAGGGGCTGTAGCTGACCAGGGCCAGCCCGAGAAACACGGTGAGCGCCAGGATCGCCAGCGCGAGCAGATCGGATTTGAGGCGTTGAACGTCAGGCATGGGACAGCGCTCCAGTCGCCGGCAGGCTCCCGTTGTTGACGTCCCCTCGCGCTCCGGTCGCTCACGCTCCCGGCTCACCGGGCGCGCAGACTCGTCCTCCATGCAAACCTAGCACCTGCCTGTCACGCCGCCGAAACTGGTCCTGCCGGCGCGTGGTTTTTTCGAAACAACTTCGCCCGGCGTTCCGACCGTAGCGTCGGCGACGGGTTTGCCGCCACTCACGTCGTCACAACAGGTACAAAGTCCGGAGGCCCGAGTCTGGAAATTTCACACATTCACCGCTGGCCGGACGCCGGGCGTTTCGCGAAACTCCCGGCCATCCTTTACCCGTCTCCGCAGGAAGCTCGCCGATCATGTTCGACACCACACTGTTCCAGCGTAAGGCCGACGTCCGGGGCATCTATCCGAACCAGATCAACGAGGAGCTCGCCTGGTTCACGGGCAAGTACCTGGCCGCCACCGTCAACGAGACGACGGGCAAGAAGGGGAGCAAGATTGTCGTCGGTCGCGACGGCCGGCTGTCGTCGCCCAACCTGTATGCCGCCTTGTGTGCGGGCATCAACGCTGGTGGCGGCGTGGCGTTGCCGTGCGGGCTGGCGACGACCGACATGGTTCAATGGGCGACCGGCATGCGGCTCCACGGCGCGATCGCCGGTGCGATGGTCACGGCGTCGCACAACCCGCCGGAATACAACGGGATCAAGATGGTGATCCTGAACGAGAAGACTGGTGGTCTCGACATCCTTCGCCCGTGCGACGGCATTGCGAAGCACTTCGCCGCGGACA
>JAIBBI010000136.1 GCA_019694755.1 Gemmataceae bacterium | reverse complement strand
GGCGGCGCGGGCGCGGCCGTGGGCCGGGCGCAGCCCGCGAGCAGCAGCGACACGAAGACTATTCGACGAATCATTCCGCGATCCCTGTCGGCATCAGGAGGAAACAGTCAGGATAGAAACCGGGCCGGGCACAGACCGGGAGCTTCACTCCCATTTCAAACAGTGAGCAGTTGGCGGGCCTGCGCGACGACCGACTCGAACCGCCGGCCGGCCGCCGCGACGTCCGGAAACGCCCGCCCCTCGCGTTGCCAGGCGAGCCAACGCAGCAAACGCACGACCGGCCCCGACACGACCAGCGCGGCCAGCAGGTCGGCGTCGGCCAGCGGGATCGCCGACTCCGATTCGTAGCCCGCGAGGACGTCGGCCCGATGCGATTCGCCCAATCGGGCCAGGTCGGCGACCGGGGCGTCGATGCGGATCGACCCGTGGTCGATGAATCCGGACACCCGGCCGGCCTCGGCCAGCACGTTGCCTGCCCACAGATCGCCGTGGACGGGCTGGACCGGGCAGGCACGGTTGAGCCAGGGTTTGATTTGCGCGCGGGCCCGCTCGACGAGCAGTCCGAGCGGAACGCCGTAAGCCGCGTCCGGTCCGTCGAACTCGGCCAACGCCTGCCAGTGTCGGAGTACGCACGGCGCGACTTCCGCCGTCGTACGTTGCGGCCACCACGAGCGGTGCAGGCGGGCGAGCGCTTCGCCCACCGACCGCCAGACATCCGGCTCGCGTTCGTCGGCGAGCGACTGGCCGGGCCGCCATTCGACGAAGTCCCAGACGCGCCCCTGATCTTCCCACGGTGGCGCGAGGGGCCTGGGCAGCAGGCCGACGGCCTGCGTAAGTCGGCTGTGGATGAGCCGCAACAGAGCCACGCCGCCCCAGTCGGGCGGATAAGCCTTGAGCGCACCCGGCCCCGCGTGCCAGACGACGGCGTCGGAGAAACCGAAGTGTGTGGAGGTAATCAGCGCAGTCGGGAACCCGAGCGCGGCCAGCACGGGAGTCGGGTCTAACCGGCGAGACTTCGCCATGGTCGCCATTCTATCACGGGCGACCGGCGAGATGATGAACCGGGTAGGCGGCCTGACCTGCATTTCGCGTGAACTTCACAACAGCCGCGGGGTACACGCCGAGCCACACAGTGAAGCCGACGCACGCCGCCAGCGCGAGCACGCCGGTAAGCCCGGCCCGACCGGGCAGCGGGCGGATCGCCGTCCGCAGGTACATGATGCCGATCAGGCGGAGGTAGTAGAACGCTCCGATGGCTGCGTTGACGGCCGCGATCAGCGCGAGCCAGCGGAACATCTGCGACTCGGCCGGGGCCGTCGTCGACAGCACGCCGACGAACAGCTGAAACTTGCCCGCGAAGCCCGCCGTGAGCGGCAGGCCGATCATGCTGAATAGGAACAGGGCCAGCGCCATCGCCAGGCCGGGGTGCGTCTCGGCGAGGCCGGCGAGGTCGTCGTTTCGGCTCACGGCGCGGTTGTCGGTGGAGAGCGCCTGCAGCACGGCAAACGCGCCGACGGTCATCGCCCCGTAAGCGATCAGGTAGAAGAGAATGGCGGGTACGCCGCCGTTGGCCTTATCGGCGAGGTACGGGTTCACGGCCAGACCGAGCAGCATGTACCCGGAGTGGGCGACGCCCGAATATGCCAGCATGCGCTTCACGTCGTCCTGCCAGACGGCCAGCACGTTGCCGATCGTCATGGTGATGGCCGCGAGGATCCAGAGCAAGAGCGGCATCTCGACGCCGACTTCGATGGCGGAGAGGACCGGCCCCGGCCCTGTGAAGCCGAGCAGGCGGATGAACGCGACGAACCCGGCAACTTTCGGAATGAATGCCAGCAGGGCGGCCGGACCGTTGCCCGTGCCCTGATACACGTCCGGGGCGTAGAAGTGGAACGGCACGGCCGTGATCCGGAACCCCAGCCCGGCGACGACGAACAGTGAACCGGCCATGACGAGACCGGGCAGCATCGTCACCTCCCGGCGGGCGAAAGCCTCGTGGATCGCGGCGATGTTGGTCGTGCCCGTGACGCCGTACAGGTAGCTGAAACCGAACAACAGCAGCGCGGACGAGAAGATGCTGAGCAGGAAGTACTTCACGGCCGCTTCCTGCGCCGGCCGGCCGGTCCGCGGCAGGTACAGCATTACGTAAGTCGGGATCGAGATGAGTTCCAGCGCGAGGAACATCGTGACCAGTTCGTTGGCCGCCCCGACAAGGCCGACGCCGGCCGTCAGGATGAGCAGACAGGCAAAGTAGTCGGCCGCCTGAGTGTGGGGCAGTTCATCCCACGAAGCCAGAAGCAGCACCACGCCGCCGACGATCGCAACGATACGGGTGTAGTGGCACAGCGGGTCCGTCCACAAGACGCTAACGGTGGGAACGCACTTGCTCAGATCGAACGGGTGCCACAGGACGACGAGGAGTGCACCGACGAACCCTAGCAGGCAGACGAAGCCCCAGACGAGCTTGCCCGGCCGAAACGCCCCGCCGAGAAACACCACAAACGCCGTCAGGATCAGGACCGCCTCAGGGGCACCCTGCCGGAAAGCGGATTGCAGCGTGGCGATACTCGCGTCCACCGACTATTCCCCTTTCACGACCGCGGCCCGGTCGCGGGCGCCATCGCAGATCTTGACCACGGTGTTCACATCCCGGCGGGCCGAGTCGATGATCGGCTGAGGCCAGAGGCCCAGCACGATGCAGGCAATCGCGATCGGCACGAGGGCGCACAGTTCGCGTGCGTTCAGGTCCGCGACCGGGGGCGCGTGATGATCGTGGTGCGGCTCGTGCAGCGGCCCGAAGAACACCCGCTTCAGCATCGTGAACAGGTACCAGCCGCCGAGGAAGATCCCGACGCAGACGACGGAGGCCAGCCACGCCCCGGAGACGCCCGGCGCCTGAACCGACCACGCACCCGCGAGGATCAGCATTTCGCCGACGAAGCCGTTGAGGCCCGGCATGCCCACGGAACTGAGGCAGATGAATACCATGAACACGCTCAGAACTTTCAGCCGGGCGGCCATGCCGCTGTAATCCGGGATCATGCGGGTGTGATACCGCTCGTAGAGCATGCCCACGAGGAGGAACAGCCCGCCGGTCGACAGGCCGTGGTTGACCATCTGCAGCAGGCCGCCGTTGATCCCCGCGGAGTTGAGCGCGAAAAGCCCGAGCACGCAGAAGCCCATGTGCGATACGGAGCTGTAGGCGACGAGTTTCTTGACATCCTGCTGGGCGAACGCGCACAGTGCGCCGTACACGATGCCGATGCAGGCGAGCGTACACAAAAGCGGCGCGCCGACGGCGAGGGCCGCGTCGGGGCACAGCGGGATCGCGATCCGGAGAAAACCGTAGGTGCCCAGCTTGAGAAGAACGCCGGCCAGCAGCACAGAGCCCGCGGTCGGTGCTTCGACGTGGGCCAGTGGCAGCCACGTGTGCACCGGGAAGAGCGGTACCTTCACCGCGAAGCCGGCGGTAAGCGCGAGGAAGACCAGCCACTGGGCCTGCTTCCAGTACGCCATCGTCGTCGGGTCGCCGGCCCGCAGGTGCTGCTGCACCAGTTCGATGAGCCGGGGGATGGCGAAGGTCAGCTCGCCGGTCCGGTTTCGCACGGCGATGGTGATGCCGATGAGCCCGAGCAGGGCAATCACGCCGCCTGCCAGCGTGAACAGGAAGAACTTCCGGGCCGCGTCGCGCCGCATCGGCCCGCCCCAGATGCCGATCATGAAGTAGAGCGGCACCAGGGTCAGCTCGAAGAACACGTAGAAGAGGATCGAGTCGAAGGCGTAAAAGACGCCGAGCATCGGCATCGCCAGCGCGAGCAACCAGGCGTAGAACTCCGCCCCGCGATCTTCGATGGCGGTCCACGAGACCAGCACGGCAGGGACCATGAGGAACGAGGTCAGCAGCACGAGCCAGACGTTGAGCCCGTCGAGTCCGACGTAGAACTGCAGCGCGGGGCTCGGCTTACCGGGCTCACTCGCGAACGGCAGCAGGTCGAACTTCAGCGTGTGCAGCGGCGAGAAGCTCAGCGGCTCGGCATCGGTCGGCACGGGGGCCCGTGCGATCAGTTCGGGGATCACGGGCAGGACGAGCCAGGCGGTGAGCGCGAGATTGACCAGCACGGCAACCAGTGCGATGCCGCGGGCCGCCTTCGTCGAACGGCTGACGGCCGCGATCGCCGCACCGACGAGCGGCACGATCAACGTCGCCAGGATCAGCATCTGTGGCGTCACCACGCCCCCTTTTCACCACGCAGATACGCCAGCACGAAGATGAACACGACCAGCCCCAGGACCGTCGCCAGGGCGTAGAACTGGACGAGTCCGTTCTGCACCGGGCGGAACAGCCCGCCGAAGAACCTCGGCACCCGGCCGATGATGTCGACGATTCCGTCGACCAGCATGTCGAACACCCGGCTGATGACGGCGATCGCCGTCAACGGGCCGACCGCCAGCCAGCCGTAAATCTCGTCGAGGTAGAACCGGTTTTGCGACAGGGCGTACAGCCGGGGGACCGCCCGAGCCATCGCGCCCGCCGTCTTCGGGTTGCGGACGTAAATCCACCATGCCGAGAAGATACCGACCACCGATAGGCCCGCGCTCAACGCCATCAGTCCGTAATCCGCGTGATGCTCGTGCTTCGGCAGGTACTTCACGAAGTCGGACGTGTGCCCGAGGAAGTGGGCGAAGCCGTGCGTAACGGCGAGCAGGCCACCGACGCAGGCCGCGCCGATCGCGAGTACGATCAGCGGCCCGGTCATGACAAACGGCGACTCGTGAGCCACGCCCGGCCCGGCCGGTTCGCTGGCATGATGATCGTGGTCGTGACCGTGATCGTCGTGGCTGTGGCCGTGGTGCCCGGCCTCCGCGGGGATCACCTCCGGCCCCCAGAACGTCCGGAAGTAAGCCCGCGACGTGTAGAAGGCCGTCAGCAGCGCGGTCAGGAGCAGCCCGTAGAAGACGAACAGGTAGGCCGCGTGGTAGGCGGAGCCGTGCCCTGCTTCCTTCGCGACGGCGAGGATTTCGTCCTTGCTCCAGAAGCCCGAGAACGGCGGCAACCCGGCGAGGGCCATCGCGCCGATGAAAAAAGTCCAGTGGGTAATCGGCAACGCCTTGCGCAGACCGCCGATGCGGCGCATGTCGATCACGTGGCCCATCGCGTGCATCACGCTGCCCGAGGCGAGAAAGAGCAGCGCCTTGAAGAATGCGTGGGTGAACAGGTGGAAGATCGCGGCCGTGACGGCGAACGCCGCCAAGTCGCCCTGCCCCGACCCCAGCGCGGCAAACATGTAGCCGAGTTGGCTGACGGTCGAGTAAGCCATCACCCGCTTAAGGTCATGCTGCGTGAGTGCGATCAGGGCCGCTAGTAGCGCGGTGATGGTGCCGATGACGGCGACAGTGGCGAGTGCGGCCGGGGCGGCGACGAACAGCGGCATCGTCCGGCCGACGAGGTACACGCCGGCCGTCACCATCGTGGCCGCGTGGATCAGCGCGGAGGCCGGAGTCGGGCCTTCCATCGCGTCGGGCAACCAGACGTGCAGCGGAAACTGCGCCGATTTGCCGACCGCCCCGCAGAACAGCAGCAGGCACGCCGTCAGCAGGATCGGCTCGTTCGGCTGGGCCCGTGCGGCCTGGAACAGCTCTTCGAACTCCAGTGTGCCGAACTTGTTCCACAGTAGGAAGATACCCAGCACGAAGGCCGCGTCGCCGAGTCGGGTCACGAGGAACGCCTTGCGGGCCGCCGCCGCGGCCGAGGGCTTCGCGAACCAGAAGCCGATGAGCAGATAACTGCACAGGCCCACGCCCTCCCAGAAGCCGTAGAGCACGAGCAAATTGTCGGTGAGCACCAGTCCGCACATGCTGAACACGAACCCGGAGAAGACCGCGAAGTAGCGCGGGTAGCCCGGGTCGTCGTGCATGTAACCGATGGAGTAGATCGAGATCCACGTGCCGATGAACGTAATCGCCGTCAGCATCACCGCGGTAATGGGATCGACGACGAGTTGGAAGTCGATGTTTACGCCGCCGGCCGAGAACCACGGCAGCGGCGTCGAGCGCAGCACGGCCACGGGGCCCGACTGGTGGTGGAGTTGCACGACGGCATAGAGCGAGACACAAGCCGACCCGGCAATCGCGGCGACCACCGGCCAGTGCGACTGGCCGCGGAGCAACTTGCCGAACAGGCCGACGAGGACTGCGGCCGCCAGGGGCAGCACGGGAATCAGCCAGAGGACGTCAGACATAGCTGTCCCCCCGCCGACGGGTCGGCATCTTGCCGGCTTCCTGCAACCGGGGCATCGCGGCTTCGTCGGCCGGGGCCGGAAGCGGCTCGGTATCGATGGTCTGCTCCAGCCCGGACTCACGCAGATCCTGCCAGACGCTCACGTCCAGTGTCCGCCGGGAGTTGTACAGCACGAGGATCAGGGCGAGCGCGAGGCCCGCCTCGCACGCGGCAATGGTGATGATCATCAGGCTGAAGACCTGGCCGGTCATCTGCCCGTGGTGCTTCGAGAACGCGACGAAGTTGAGCGTCACGCCCTGCAGCATGAGTTCGGCACAGAGGAACAGCGTGATCAGGTTTCGCCGGGTCAGGAATCCCACCGCCCCGAGCACGAACAGGATCGCACCGACCACCAGGTATTGTTCCAGGGGGACGCTCATGCCGGCTTCCTCCCGGAGCGGTAGGTAATGGCAATCGCCCCGATGGTGGCGACGAGCAGCAGCGTGCCGGCCATTTCCACGCCGATGATGTAATCGGTGAACAGCAACCGACCGAGGGCGGCCACGTTGCCCGCGGGCAACCGATGATCGGTCCGCGACCCGGCGAACGGCGTGACCGGCACGCTGTCCGGCGGCGGGATGTCGCCGACCCGCGATCGACCCGCGGCGACGGCCGCCCGGAACTTCGCGAGTTCTTCCGACACGACTTTGGGGTCGTTCTTCGACGCCTTGATCTTCAACATCGATTCGTCGCTGCGGGCTTCAAGCGATTCCTTGATCGGAAGGTGCGTCGGGAATTTCCGAAACTCATGATCGAAGTTCTCGAAGCCCGGCTTGTCGCTGGCAATCGACTTGTCGATGGCCGCGAGCAACTCGTCGATCGGTGCGGGGTCGTACTGCCGGCCGACGAGCGAGAGCAGCAGGCCCAGCAGGATCGCCCCGGCCGCACACGACAGGAGCGGCTCCCGGCTCCTCGCGTCGGCATCGGCCGCGCCGGTCTGCTGGCACAGCATGATGACGAACAGAAATGTAACGACGATGGCCCCGGCATAGATGATGATCGTGCCGGCGGCCAGAAACGGTGCGCCGTTGAGCAGGAACAGGCCGCATACGTTGATGACTACGAGAGCGAAAGCCACTGCCCCGCGGGCGGGGTTGGGCTGCGTGACCAGTTGCACCGCGCCGACGATGGCCAGCGCGGAAAACGCCCAGAACAGGATCCGCTCGATCCACGGCGTCGCCGGGGCGGCTTCGGCGATCAGCCGGCCGCAGAGTACGAGGGCAACGATGCCGAGGGCCGCGCCGGCGAGGCGCGGAATGCGACTGGGCCGGGGCAGGAGCAGGTAGAGCCCGAGCAGCCCGAGGGCGGCCGGGATCATCGCCTGCCGGAGGCCGAACGAAGCGAGCATCATGAGTTCTTCAATGCCTCGCTGGCCACGCCGAGCTTCCCGGCCCGCGTGCGGATCGGGTCCTTCTTCGGGCTCTCCTTCGTCGTCATGTCGAAGACGCTGAGGAGCTTCTCCTTGTCGAAGAGCATCTGCTCCCGCGACAGGCCGGTCAGGTCGTAGAGCGAAGTGAGTTCAATGGCGTCGACCGGACAGGCTTCCTCGCACATGCCGCAGTAGATGCACCGCAATTCGTCGATGACGAAGGTCTCGGGGTACTTCTCGCGGTCGGTCCACGGCGACGGGGCGGCGACGATGTCGATACAGTGGGCCGGGCAGGCGGTCGAACACATGTAGCAGGCCACGCACTTCACCCGGCCGGCCTCGTCGCGGTTCAGGCGGTGGACGCCGCGATAGTTGGCGGGCAGGTTCGGCTCCTGCTCGGGGTACTGCTCCGTGACCTTCGGCTGGATGACGTGCTTGAGCGTCGTCGCCATGCCCGAGAAGACGGCGGGGAAATAGAGCAGGTCGCCGAGGCCCATCTTCGGCGTGCTGACCCACTTCACGTCTTTGCTTGCGATCGGCATCTGTCGTCTCGTAGTCCCGCCACGCCGTCGGCTACACGCCGACCGGCTCCCGACCGACCTTGTTGCGGACCGGCATGTTGATCGCCCGGTTGCCGTTGATCACCTCGAACACGGCCCAGACCGCCACCAGCCCGGCCGACCCGGCCAGCATCGCCCACCGGCTCCAGCCGAACTCGCGGACCACCGCCACCATCATCACGTTGGCCGTGGCCAGCGGGATCATCAGCTTCCACGCGAGGTGCATGAGCTGATCGAACCGGAACCGCGGGATCGTCCAGCGGATCACCATGTACAGCAGGATGAAGAACCCGAGTTTGGCCATCAGCACGGCCAGCTTCAGGCCCCACGCCAACCAGCCGGTGCCGCCGGTAACTCCCGGGAGGTCCCACCCGCCCAGGAACAGCACGCTGACCATCAGGCTGGTCGTGATCATGTGCGTGTATTCGCCGAGGAAGAACAGGCCGAACTTCATGCTTGAGTATTCGGTGTGGTAGCCGCCCACCAGTTCCTGCTCGGCCTCCGGCAAGTCGAACGGCAGACGGTTGCACTCGGCAAACGCCCCGATCAGGAACAGGAGAAATGCCAGGGGCTGCGTCCAGATGTTCCACCCGTGGGCGACCTGATCGCCGACGATGGTTTCGAGGTTGAGTGATCCCGCGACGAGCACCACGGAGAGGGCTGCGAGCCCCAGCGGAATTTCGTAGCTGATGAGCTGAGCGCTGCTGCGGAGCGCGCCGATCATGGAGTACTTGTTGTTCGAGCTCCAGCCGCCGAGGATGATGCCGTACACGGCGAGGCTGGTCACGGCGAAGGTGAACAGGAAGCCGATGTCGATGCCGGGCGCGATCACGCAGCGGTCGGTGGCGACCTGCTGGTGATAAAGTTGCCAGGCTTGGTTGTAGGCGGCCAGATCGGCCAGCGGCGCCGGCAACGGCACGGTCGCGCCGAACGGCACGACGGCAATGGCCAGGAGCGCGGTCGCCGCCGCGACGCCGGGGGCGAGGAAGTAGAAGACGCGGTCAACGTGTTCGGGAACGATGTCCTCTTTCAGGAACATCTTGATGCCGTCGGCGAGCGGTTGGAGCAGCCCCATCGGCCCGACGCGGTTGGGCCCGATGCGGTCCTGCATCCACGCCGAGATCCATCGCTCGAGCAGGACCAGATACGCTACGGCCGTCAGCACGCCGCCCATCACCACGCCGATGACGATCAGCGCGGAATACTGTTCCCAGATCGCACTCATGCCCGGCTCCCTCCGGTGAGAAGGGGCAGCGGGAGGCGCGTGCCGTTGGTCACGGGCAGCACGGGCAGATCCTTGAAGGCGGGCACCATCTCGGCAAGGCCGCTCCGCACGTCGGCGGCGCGGTAAAGACCGCGTCGGCCGAGCAGGTCGGAGAAGACCTGACCTTCCGTCCGGGCTTCCCCGGCCGGGTGCGTCGCCCGGCCGATGGCCTGCGCGAGCCCGGCATGATTGACGAACGTGCCGTCCTTCTCCGCCCAAGCCCCGGCAGGCAGCGTGTACTGGGCCACCTTCGAGACCGGCGAGGCGAACAGATCCTGCACCACGACGAGGGGAATGCCAGCAATCTGCCAGGCCTGCTCGTCGGTGAACGGCGAATCGGCCAGCGGGTAGCCCGTGCCGCGCGGATAACCCGCGGTCAGCCAGGCGGCCTTGAACGACTTGGCCTCGGCGAGGAACTTGTCGAACGTCAGCACTTCGCCCTGGTAGCGGGCCAGTACTGCTTCGATGCCCCGGCGGTTCGGCGCCTTCTCGGCGCGAATCGTGAACTTCGTCGGCTCGACGGCCCGGCCTTGGCGATCCTTCGGATACCGGTCGTCTTCGCCGACAACAGGCACCGGGCCGAGGAACAGCTTGCGTCGCGGGTACGCCTGCGCCCACTCGGCCGCGAGGTAGGCTTCCTCGACGGTGAGAAACGGGCTGAGCACGAGGGCCACGGGCCCCTGCTCGCCGGCGGCCGCGAACCGCGACCGAATGGCCGGGAGTACTTCGGACCACGGCTGCACGACGCTGCCGGCCATCGGCCTGCGCAGACGGTCCGCATCGTTGACGTAATGGAAGCCCCAGCGACCCTCGTCGCACATGAACCAGCCCTGGGCCTCGGTGTTCTCCCGCGGCTGGAGCCGATAGACCGCATCCTTGTTGGCGTCGATCGTGATCGAGCAACCGGTCGAACACCCGGCACACACGCTGGGCGTGTCCTGCAGGAACCAAACCCGCTGCTTGTAAAGGAAGTCCTTGCTACCGAGCGCGCCGACGGGGCACAGGTCCACCACGTTGCCCGAGAGCTTGTTCTCGAGCGGCTCGCCGGGGAACACGTCGATCTCGGCGTGGTCGCCGCGGGAGACGATGGTCAGCTCGGCGGTGCCGGCAATCTCGCGGGTGAACCGCACGCACCGGCTGCACATGATGCAGCGGTCGGTGAACAGAGTGATCTTCGAGCTGATGTCGGGCTTGTTCGGCGGGGTGCGCTTGTCGTCGACCATCCGGCTGGTCGCCCGGCCGTAGGTGTAGCTGAAGTCCTGAAGCTTGCACTCGCCGGCCTTGTCGCAGACGGGGCAGTCGAGCGGGTGATTGAGCAGCAGCCCTTCGAGCGTATCGGCCTGGGCCAGCTTCGCCCGTTCGCCCGGCGTGCCGTACTTCGGGTCGTAGTTGAGTGGTGCCGTGCCGGCAGGCCTTTTATGGTATTCGGACGTGACGATGACCGTGCCGTCTTTGACCGGCGTCTGGCAGCCGGGCACGACTTTGGGCTGCATCGCGACCGAACCGTCCGGCTTGCGTTCGCCGACTTCGACGAGGCACATCCGGCAACTGGCTACGACGGTCAACGCCGGGTGCCAGCAATAGTGGGGGATGAACGCCCCCGCCTTGCCGGCAGCCTCGATGCAATTCAATCTCGCGTCGCCGATTTCGACGGGCTGATCGTTGACGTAAACAGTTGGCATGAGTCGCTGGGGGTTCCCGGTCAGCGCTTCTGTTGGGCCAGGAGCTTTTTCAAGTCGTCCGGCTTGTGCTGATTGAAGTCCTTGTTCGTGCTCACCGAGATGAGCCCGACCGTGGTTTCCTTCGTGCAGTAGGCCAGAATGCCACCCTCCGGCGGGTTGCCGACGATGACGTAAGTTCCGTCTTCGACCTTCTGGTACAGCTTCCGCATGTCGGCGTCACGCTGCATCATCTCTTTGGCCGCGCTCAGATCCTTCGGCCATTTTCCGGAGGCGGTGTAGGCCGTGTAAAAGTACAGGTGAAGCTGTTCGAGTTCCTGCATCACGATGCCGCGGTCCAGCACCGGGAGGCGGTCGCGGGCGTAGTTCTCCATCGCCTTGCGGGTCTCGGCCTCCTCGGCGGCGGTCCGCGGTTTCTCCTTACCGCAGCCCCCGACAAGGGCGCAGAAAAGAATGCCGGCGATCAGGTTGCGAGCCAGCATGGGCACGCCTCGTGGAGAAAACTGTTCCATCAAATTGTATGATCCAGGGTCCCAAAGCCCACGTTCCGGGCCTCAGTGGGCCGCCGCGACCTGAAGCGCGCGTCCCTTCTTTCCGGAGCGGATGTACTCCTCGAATTCGGGGCGGAACTTCTTGATGGCGTTCTTGACCGGCCAGCCCGCGCCGTCGGCGAGGCCGCAGATCGTCGTGCCGGGCATGATGCCGATCCGGTTGCCGACCTCCGCGAGCAGGTCGAGGTCTTCGAGCCGACCCTCGCCCCGGCGGATGCGGTCGATGATCTTGAACATCCAGCCGGTGCCTTCGCGGCACGGCGTGCACTGGCCGCAGCTTTCGTGCGCGTAGAACCGGCAGACGTTGTACAGCACGTCTACCATGCTCGTCTGATCGTCGACGACCGTGACGGCCGCGGTGCCGAGGCCCAAGCAGCCCACCTTGCCCGGCCCGTTGAAGTCGAGCGGTGTGTCGAGTTCCGACTCGGTCATGAAGCCCATGCTCAGTCCGCCGGGCACGACTGCCTTGGCCTTCCTTTCCTTCCACACGCCGCCGCCGTACTCGTCGATGAGGCGACGGGCGGTGATGCCGAGCGGGATCTCGTAAGTGCCCGGCTTGTTGACGTGCCCCGAAAGGTTGTAAAGCTTGGGGCCGTAACTGCCGGCATCGCGCGGGTTGGCCGGGTCGGGCGGCACGCCCATGCTCTTGAACCAGTCGGCCCCCTTGCCGATGATGTGCGTCACGCAGGCCAGCGTCTCGACGTTGTTCACGATCGTCGGCTTGCGGAACGCGCCCTCGATGGCGGGGAACGGCGGCTTGATCCGTGGCCAGGCCCGCTTGCCTTCGAGGGACTCGATCAGACCCGTCTCTTCGCCGCAGATGTACGCGCCTGCGCCGCGGTGCGTGTAGATGTTGAGGCTGAAGTTGGTGCCGAGAATGTTCTTGCCCAGCAGGCCGGCGGCATAGAGTTCGTCGATCGCGGCCTGCGTCGCGCGGTAGGCAGGGCCGTATTCGTAGCGGATGTAGTAGTAGACCGTGCTGGCCCGCGTGGCGAAGGCGGCGAGCATGGCCCCTTCGAGCACCTGGTGCGGGTCCTTCTCCATCAGCACGCGGTTGTTGAACGTGCAGGGCTCCGACTCGTCGGCATTGATGCAGATGTAGATCGGGCCGGGGTGATCCTTCGGGAGAAACGTCCACTTCACGCCGCAGGGGAAACCCGCGCCGCCGCGACCGCGCAACCCCGACGCCTTCACGGTGTCGATGACCTGCGTGGGCTGCATCTCCTTGATCGCCTTCTCGAACGCGCGGTAGCCGCCGTCGGCGCGGTAACTCGCCAGCGTATGCGAGCCGGGCTTGTCGACCCGGGCGAGCAGAGTGAGTTGATTGTCGGCCATTTTATCTCATCACCGATTTCTCGAGCAACACGGGCTCGGAGTCGTCGAAGTCTCCGTACCATCCGTCGACGGGCGTACCTATCGCATAAGCGGCGACCCGGGGTTCATTCTTCAGCCATTCTTCGATTGTCCGCCGGTCGTCGTCCGTTGTCGTTCTTCCTGATCGCTGGATGTATCCGTCCCATCGTCCTTCGCGGCACCCACCACCGAAGCCGAGTCCGTGTTCTTCAACACACGCCTCAAGCCAGTAGTCGAGAAAGGCGTCTTCCTCTTCGCGACTCATCGCGACCGTTCGGATTGTCACCCGGAACACGTCCTGACGAAACTCGCCGATGCGACGCTTCTTCCGCAAGCGGCGACGCATCAGGCCCTTAGCCTCGCCACCAGCTTGTCGGCCATTTCGTTCGAGACGTTCATTTCGTGGGCATCGTCGACGAGCACGGCCGGCGCGCCTTCGCACGCGCCGATGCACTCGGCCGTCTCGAGGGTGATCTTCCCGTCGGCCGAGGTGCCGCCGACCGTCACTCCGAGCTTGTGGCAAAGGTGCTCGGTCAGATCATCCGAGCCGCGAAGCTGGCACGCGAGGCTGCGACACACCCAGAGGCGGGTCTTGCCCAGCTTGTTCTCCTCGCCGCGGAAGAACATGTAGAAGGTCATGGTGTCGAGCACTTCGGCCGGGGCGAGGTCGAGCAGCTCGGCAATATCGCGCACCGCGTCATTGGGCACGCAGCGGTACTTGTCCTGCACCATGTGCAGCGCGGGCAGAGTCACCGCCTGCTTGCTCGGATACCGCGGCAGCAGGTCGAGAATCTTGTGTCGGGTTTCGTCGTCGATGAATCTCATTCCTCGGCTTTCATCTTTGGGCTATCCGC
>JAIBBI010000311.1 GCA_019694755.1 Gemmataceae bacterium | reverse complement strand
CGAAATCGGCGCGGCCTGCACGCCGAAGACCGGCTTCCAGTACGCCGTCGCCATCGCCGGCGGAACCGAAATGCGGACCGCGAAGGAAATCCCGATGTGACGCCAGCGGAGGGAGTGGGATTCGAACTACTCGCGATTTCCCCGTGAAAACTGCAATTCCTGAAGGTAGAGGCGCAGAATCCGGCGCACTCTCCGAAACCGACTCCGGATTTGTTTTGCTCATGCGGTCTTGGCTGAAGTTGCCGGAACCCTTGAAGGCCGGAATCTTGGCTATGGTCCAAGTTGCCGTGCAAGAAAATGAATTGCGGGCGTCTACACTGTCTACGTCTACGAAACCTCCAGAGACCGGCGAACGCGTTCCCGTGTAAACCATGGGCATGACCAACGAGTGAAAGTCCAACACCGTAGTTGCCGCGCGGCAACTGCATGCATCTCTACTGGTCGAACGTCTGGATCTGGGCATCGACGGCAAAGGTGCATGATGCCGGAGTCTCCATTTCGAGCTTCACGGTGGGGCCGAGGTCGATCGAGGCACGATTTGCCTTCCTGTCCCAAACGCTGGTACCAAACGAACTTAGTTACCCTGGCTCACCTCGTTCAGAATGAACGATGCGGGGGCCCAACGAACCGTTATTCTGACTTAATTCTTAAAATGGCTGAAATGCTGACCGAATCTGTTCGGCAAACAAAAGCTGCTTCGTGGCCTCCCGATCGAATCCAAAATCGGTCGGACCTGACCGCAAAACTCAACTCCACCATGTTTACGGCATTGGCGAGTACCTACGCCCCGGTGGTGCGAATTGCTCGAATCTCGGGGACCGTGACGAAGACAGTAACTTTCATGATCGCCCTCGGGAACGTGTCGTTCTTCTCGTTGCTGGCGGCAAGACATTCGGATACGCCGGCTTCGATTTGCACCTGGATAAAGTGAGTGGCAGCCGGCGGCTGATGAACGACCCAAGAACGACACAGACGCATCGGTTTTCCGCGTGGCCGCGACAATTGGATGCATGTGGCGGGCAAGGGCGGGTTGACCGCCCTCCGCTACTGCCTCGCCGCCGAGACGATCGGCACCTTCGTGCTCGTGTTCTCCGTCACGCGTGCGAAGCCCACATGCCGGGCCAGCGCAACGATCACATCCTCCCGCTCGTACCAGTCATCCTTCCGGATCACCGAGCGAACCTTATCCCACAGGTCCTCCCGGTTGTAGTCCGCCATCATGGCGGTACCGGCACGTACCAGCTCGGTCCGTCGGCCTCGATGATGCTCCGGCGGATCGCCACCCGCAAGTGCCCCAGAAGTGTTTCCGCGATCTTTCTGCCCAGCCGCCAGTAGCCGAGGATCTCCGAGACGGCCTTCAAGAGTTCGTCCCGCTCCGAGTTGCCGCGATTCCGCGCCACTTGGCGGAACGCCGCCATCACCATTTCCGTTTCGATCGAATCAATGGGGGCCGTGGCTGGTCGATTCTCCCGCTGTTACGATCATTTGTCACTGTCGGTTGACGACGCCATCGGTTCGACCAGATCGGCCGCTTCCTCGTCGTCCACTTCCTCGCGGGTATTGTCGAATAGGTTGGGTTCCGGCTTGACGGTTGACGGCTAAAAGGAAGCAATACCGCGGTCCCGTCCTGATCTCCCGGACGGGACCGCGGTATTGTGGCATGGCTCGGGCGGCTTGGTCGCAGCGATATAGCGAGGGGACCGACGGCATAGTCCGGATTCCCGATCCTTCGAGTTGCTCCGCCGGGCGGGGTCTCGGGGCTTTCCCGCAGACCGGCCGGCCGGAGACTTTAGCGATCGAATCCCGCTTCGAATTCCGTCCCGACCATTCTCACTTCATGGCCGTCACGCCATCCAGGGCCGGAGGGCCTTGCGGCAGTGGAGGGCCACCTGCACGGTGAAGGCGGTGGCCGCGGCGCACACGCCGCTCAGGACGGTGGCGACCGGGTGGGAGACGAGCGCGGCGGCGGCCACGGTCCCGCCGACGGCGACGCCGACGAGGGCGGCCCGCTTGAGGTGCCAGGCCAGCCGGCACATCGCGAGGACGCCCTTCGCCTTGGTGCCCGTGCGGACGACCGTCGACCGGACGATCGCGCCGCCGGCGGCGAGGATGCGCTTCGCCCGTGCTCCGATCGCGGCGAGGCCGGCCTTGCAGCGGGCCAGGAACGCAGCCGTGCGGGACGGCGCGGCCGGCTCCGCCGCCGGGACCGGATGCGTGGCGAGGGCGCGGCGGAGCAGTTCGAGGGTGTCGGGATTGCGGAGGGTTTCGAGGACGAGTTGCTGGAGGGCGGCCTGGGTGCCGTCGCGGACGGCGTCGGCGACGGCCTGGTTCAGCCCGTCGGCGAGGCAGTCGATGATGCCGTCGAGGCGGTCGAGCTGGTCGCTCAGTTGTTTGCGCTGGGGGCGGCCGTTCATCGGTTCGGCGAGTACGGACATGGGAATCTCCGAAGAGGTTGAGGAAGGATCGAGGTTGGGAACGTGACGGCGTCGCCGCGATCCGCCCGCGCCGCCCGACCGGCCCCGGGACCCGCCGCGCGGGTCCCCGGAGCGCGGCGGACGCTTCACGGTCCGAGGATTGCGGAGGCGGACGGTCCGGTGGCGAGCAGGTCGAGCGTGGCGCCGGCGAGGGCGAGTCCGGCGGTCAGGAGCGGCCCGCCGGACCAGACGGCGGCCCCGGCGAGCAGGCCGAGTCCGACGCCGACCCAGGCCGGGCCGGGTTGCGTGCGCCACCAGGTCCAGAC
>JAIBBI010000310.1 GCA_019694755.1 Gemmataceae bacterium | reverse complement strand
GCGCTCGAAATCCAGCGGCCGGCGGAGCGGCGGCGGTTCCTCGGCGGGCGGTGGTGCGTCGCCGTCGGCGCGGGCGGTGGCCCCGACGAGCAGAGTCGCCGCGAGCGTCGCCAGTCGCAGACCTTTTGAGCGCATGATCCTCCCGTAGTTGAGTGAAATCGGCGTTTCTTCATCACTTTCTTGAGAAACTGTGACGACTTTACCGGAATTCGATCAACTTTCTCGCTCCGGAGGTCGATTTTCTCTCAAGTCGAGGGGCTTGCCATGCGCCGAACGAACCGTCTGGAACTCGAACCGCTGGAACGGCGCGACGCCGCGTCGGCGTCGGCCATCGTGAACGGGACGAATCTGGAAGTGACCGGGTCGGCCGGGCGTGACCGCATTGACATCTCCCAGGACGGAACGCAGATCGTGGTCCGGGCCGAGGGTGTCGAGGTCGGCCGGTTTTCGGGCATCAACCTCGTCAAGGTCGATACCGGGGCCGGCGACGACCGCGTGCGCGTGGCCCGCGACCTGCTCGTGCCGGTGCAGGCCGACGGCGGCGACGGCCGGGACAAGTTCCTCGGCGGCGCAGCCCCGAGCGAGTTCGCCGGCGGCACGGACACGGACCTCTACAAGGTGAGCGCGGGCCCCACGTCGATCCACCAGGGCCCGGGCAACGACCTGATCGTCGGGCTCAAGCCGGGCGACCTTATCGACGTGGCCCCGGAAGTGCGAGTTGTGCCAAAGGGGAATTTCGCGCCCGGAGTGGCCGCGGCCGCCGCGGTCGAGCAGACGATGACGGTCGAAGACGTGCAATGCCTGCTGCAGGTTGCGTCGGCCGCGTCGGACTCGGAAGACGCGATCATCGCGATCGTGGACCGCAACGGGCGGATCCTCGGCGTGAGGACCGAGGCGAATGTCGATGCCAACCTGCTGGCCGACCCCAACCTGAAGGCGTTTGCCATCGACGGCGCGATTGCCAAGGCCCGCACGGCCGCGTTCTTTGCAAACAATGCGGCTCCGCTGACCTCGCGGACAGTCGGGTTTATCAGCCAGTCGACGATCACGCAGCGCGAAGTCGAGTCGCTGCCGTTCGACATGGACCCGAATTCGATCGGCCGGGGGCCGGGGTACGTCGCCCCCGTCCGCTCGGGCGGGCACTTCCCGCCGGGCGTGCCGAACACGCCGCAGGTCGACCTGTTCGCCATCGAGCACACCAACCGCGACAGCGAAGTGCATCCGGGCGCGGACCACATCAAAGGCACGGCCGACGACATCCCGCTGGCGGAGCGGTTCAACATCGACACCAATTTCCGCGCCCCCGGCGTCGACCTGTTTGCCCCCGAAAGCTACGGTGCCGCCTTCGGACAGAAGAACGCCCAGAGCCGGGGAATCGCCACGCTGCCGGGCGGTATCCCGCTCTACAAGAACGGCCAGCTCGTCGGCGGCATCGGCGTGTTCTTCCCGGGCAAGACAGGCTTCGCGACCGAGGAGAACTCGATCCTCAGTACCACGTACAACCCGGCCAAGCCCGACCGGACGATCGAGGCCGAGTACATGGCGTTCGTCGCCGCCGGCGGTGCGCCGGGCATCGGCAAGAACGCGCCGAACGTCGGCGTGCCGGCGTGCCCCGGGTTCGCGCTTCCGCTCACGCCGGACAATCAGCGCATCGACCTCGTCGGCATCACGCTCGACATCATCGGCCCCGGCGGGCAGAACGGGCCGACCAATCTGCTGAAGTACGGCCAGTCGGTAAAGCCGGGCAACCCGTTCTCGGGCACGGATCAGCCGGTCGCTCCCGGCAAGATGTACGAGGCCAGCAAGCCCGTCCCCGAAGGCTGGCTCGTGGAGCCGCATTCGGGCGTAGGGATCACCGAAGCGCAAGTCCGCCAGTTGATCGAGCAGGGGATCGCCCAGGCCGACAAGACGCGGGCGGCAATCCGCCTGCCGCTCGACTCGCGGACGAAGATGGTCTTCGCCGTGTCGGACCTCGACGGCAACATCGTCGGGCTCTATAGGATGCCGGACGCGACAGTATTCTCGATCGACGTGGCCGTCGCCAAAGCGCGGAACGTGGCCTACTACGCCAGCGCGACCGCGATTCAGCCGATCGATCAGGTCCCCGGCATCCCGGCCGGGACTGCGCTGACGAGTCGCACGTTCCGGTATCTCGCCGAACCGCGGTTCCCCGAGGGTGTCGACGGTGCCGCACCGGGTCCGTTCTCGATCTACAACGACGGCGGGTCGAATCCGCTTACCGGTCTGCTCGTCGGCCCGCGGTTGCCCGCCTCCGCATTTCAGTCCGCGCTCGGCTTCGACAGCTTCAACCCGGGCACGAACTTTCACGACACCCGCAACATCGCCAACCAGAACGGCGTCGTGTTCTTCCCGGGCAGCGCGCCCGTGTATGCGAACAATCAGTTGGCCGGCGGCCTGGGCGTCTCGGGCGACGGGGTGGACCAGGACGACGTCGTCACCGCGTTTGCTGCCAACGGGTTCAAGGTGCCCGCGGGCGTGTTGCAGGCCGACCTGGTCTTCGTCCGCGGCGTCCGGTTGCCGTACCAGAAGTTCAACCGCAACCCGGAGAACTGACCATGCACGTCCGCCTGATTACACTGCTGGCCGTCGCGGCGTGCGCGGCCGACCCGGCCCCGCCCAGCGGCGACCACACCATGCGCCGGGCCGGGTGCCCGCAGACCATCGCGCCATGGGCAACGTTCGGCCGGTCGCCGACGGGGACGGGCGGGCAGGTGGGCGGCCGAGCG
>JAIBBI010000309.1 GCA_019694755.1 Gemmataceae bacterium | reverse complement strand
AAGAAGAATGCCAGGTGAAGATTGAACGGGCCTCCCAGGAGATTGCGTCCCGGCTATCGAGGTACGTCTACGGCGTGGAGGACGAGGAACTGGAGTTCGTCGTGCTGCGAAACCTGGCTCATTACCGATGGACGCTGGCGGTTGCGGACTGTTCGTCCGCCGGCTGGCTGGGGCGGGCCCTCGGTTCACTGGACGCCACGTACCCGGGAATCGCGACCGTCCTGAGTGGAACCGAAGCCACGATTGCGCGCGTCATCGGGGCCGACCTGGATGATGAGACCCACCAGTATCGCGTCGGCCGGCTCGCCGCTGCCCTCCGTGAAGAGCTGCGGGTGAAGTATGCCCTGGCGACCGAGCCCCTGCCGGAAATGAGCCTGGAAGAACTGGGCCAAAGCCGACTGCGGGTCCGCGTGGCGGTCGCCGGACCGGATGGCATCCTGGTGGACAGCCTTCCGGTGGGGGGCAATCCGGCAATTCTGCATGCGCGCATCGGGAAGACGGCGCTGGATCTCTTGCGGCGGGAGCTTCCGAGCCGGCTGAGTTGAACGTGAGACGAGCCACGTGGTGAATCGTTCACGAATTGCGTGGAGGCATCCCACCGGACGCCGCTGGCGGGCTTCGGGGTCGCAGAACGTCAGGGAGCGGAGGGAGCGGTTCCGCGGGTCTGCTCGACTTCGCTGTTGATGAGCGCGGCGCCGGCTTCGTCGGGCAGGCGGCGCGGGGCGGTGTTGAAGACGATGTTCGCGGGCAGCTGATCGCGACGGGTGGCGGCCGGGCCGGTCGTCGTTCGCGCGATTTCTTCGCGGAGGGTTCCGCTCTGGAACGGGCCAATGCCGACGAGGTAGGAGTTGTTGTCGTCCGAAACGGCGACGGTCATGCCGCCGTTGCCGCGGTTCTCGTGCGTCTTCGGGTCATACGCAGCGATGCCGATCTTGGCGAAGCCGGCCTGTCGTGACCGGGTGTAGAACTTCACTTCGGGCAGCGTGAGCATGCCGGGAAGGACGATGCTCGGAATGCCCACGAATGACGACGACGAACTGGTGCCAACGCCGCCCGAGCGGGGCTCGAGGACGATATCGGCGGCATCCGCCTTGTCGACGAGCCGACCTCCGGTGCGCAGGATGCGGTGCCGGATCGAAGCGAGGACATACTGCTTGTCGACGCTGTCCATGTACTTCTCTTCCAGGAACACGTTCTGTCCTGCAAGGGGACGGAAGTCGATCTTGTCGAGCGACTGATCGACGGCATTGGACAGGAGCAGCTGTTCGGTGGCGGTTCGGGCGGTGTTCGAAGTCTGTGTCGTCGAACATCCCAGCACGCCCAGCGACAGGCCGGCGACGACGATGATGCGAAGGAACGCAGGAGTCATGGAACGACACTTCGGCAAACAAACCGCGGAGCCCGGCGGACAGAACAGACCGCCGGTTCGACCCGGAGAGGCTGATACGACTGGAAGCGCCGGGAGGTCAACAGCCGCCTGCGCCGGCTGTCGCGAAAAGCCGTGAATTCCGGTTTTCCGGGACCGGAATGGCTCAAGTCCGGCGGGATTTGCCGGGAGCGTGAAACGCGATTTGAGGAGAAACGTGACCGGGACGAAATCACGGCCGAATTGGCGGTGATGGCTTCCCGCCAGTGCGCATCTTCGACAGATGGAGCGATTTCTGGAGTTCGCCCCACCGGACGCAGCCGGTGGGCTTTTACTTGCACCGCTCCACAGCCATGGAATGCGATCTACGGGACCGGGGAGACGGGCGGCTCGAGCGGATCGAACGGTTCGCCGACGCCTTCGGTGAGCAGCGTGGGACCATTCGGCGTGAGTCCGACGGTGTGCTCATAGTGGACCGAGGGCTTTCCATCGGTCGTGACGGCGGTCCATTTATCGCCGAGCACTTTCACATCGGGCTTTCCGGCATTCACCATCGGCTCGATGGCGAGGACGAGCCCAGGTCGGAGGTCGAAATCGGCCCGGCGCAGGTCGCGATCCATGGTATTGGGGACCTGCGGAGGCTCGTGCATTTCGCGGCCGATGCCGTGTCCCACGAACTTTTTGACGAGTGTGACACCGAGCCGCCGGGCCTCGCGAGTCATGTCATCGGCGACTTCGGACCACTTTTTCATGTGGGCCGTGTTGTAGATTGCCCGGTGAAGGAGATACCTGCCGGCGGCCATGAGGTGTGTTTTTTCGGGATCCACCTGTCCCACCGCATAGGACCAGGCCGCGTCGCCGCACCAGCCCTTCCATTTCACTCCGACATCGAAGCTGACGAGGTCGCCCTCCCGGAGCACATAGCCCCCGGGAATTCCGTGGACGATCTGGCTGTTGATGCTGATGCAGGTGCTGGCGGGAAACGGGACGTCGCCGGGAAACCCCTTGAACAGGGGAGTGGCCCCGAGGGTGGTGAGGTGGCGGTCGACGGCCGCATCGACTTCCGCGGTGGTGACTCCCGGGCGGAGGAGTTCTCGGGCAATGGCGTGGCATTCGGCGACGATCCGTCCGGCGTCGCGCATCAGCGCCATTTCGCGGGGGCTTTTCAGTGAGAGCACGGGAGTGAGTGTCAATTAAAGCACCCCGGCAGCAGATTGCAGCCGGGGTGCAGGGCCATCAGAGGACCGGCCTGGTGCAGGCCGGAGCATCCAGCGAACTCAGGCGGCGTCTGCTTCCAAGAGCCCCTGCTTGTTCCGCATGACGAGGTGGCTGTCGATCTTCTGAACCAGATCGAGGGCCACGGAGACGACGATGAGGAGGCCG
>JAIBBI010000308.1 GCA_019694755.1 Gemmataceae bacterium | reverse complement strand
AGGGGAGGTTACCATGGCACAGACATCCATCTACGAGATCCATGATCCGCGCTTCCGCCACGTCATCGTCGGCAGCGCGGCGCTCGACGAACTCTATTCCGGCTGCCGCTGGGCCGAGGGCCCGGTGTGGTTCGCCGATCTCAACTGCCTGCTGTTCAGCGACATCCCGAACGAGCGGATGTTGCGCTATTCGCAGGACGGGGACGTCTCGGTGTTCCGGTCCCGGTCGGACTTCACCAACGGCAACACCCGCGACAACCAAGGCCGGCTGATCTCGTGCCAGCACGGTGCGCGTCGCGTCGTGCGCACCGAGATCGACGGGACGATCACCGTGCTGGCCGATCGTTTCGAAGGCAAGCGGCTCAATTCGCCGAACGACGTTGTGGTGAAGTCGGACGACACGATCTGGTTCACCGATCCGAGCTACGGCATCATGTCGAACTACGAAGGCTTCAAGTCCGAGCCCGAACAGGCGACGCGCAACGTCTATCGGCTGGATCCCAGGAGCGGCTCACTCACCAACGTCTGCAGCGATTTCGGGCAGCCGAACGGGCTTGCCTTCTCGCCCGACGAGACCAAGCTCTATATCGCCGATTCCGGATCCAGTCATGATCCGGACTGGCCGAGCCATATCCGGGTTTTCGACGTCAGGAGCGACGGCACGCTGGGAGGCGGCGAGCCCTTCTGCTCGATCGACAAGGGCCTGCCGGACGGCTTCCGGGTCGATGTTGCCGGCAATATCTGGACGAGCGCCGGCGACGGCGTGCACTGCTTTTCGCCAGAGGGCGAATTGCTCGGCAAGATCCTCGTGCCGCAGACGGTGGCCAACGTCACCTTCGGCGGCCCGCGCCGCAACCGGCTGTTCATCACCGCGACGAAGTCGCTCTACGCGGTCTATACCGCGACGATGGGCACCCGCTTCTGCTGAGGTGTCCCAGGCCTAGAGGCCGGCTTCCCGGGCGAGGTCGCGGACTTCCGCGGTGTAGCGCGCGAGGCGGGCTTCGTGGTCGGGCAGTTCCGGCCGCTCCGCCGCCCAGCCGATATAGGTCACGCCCCGCAGCAGCAGGAAGAAGGGAAGGTGGGCAAGCGTCGCCTCGTCGAGGGCGCGGTGCGACCGATAGCCTTCGATCAGGGATGATGTGATCAACGGATAACGCGGCTCGCGCCGGTTCCGCAGAAGCGCAGTCGCGACATCGAACAATCTCCAACCGTAGCCGCAGTCGTCGAAATCGATGAGGGCGATGCGGCCGTTGTCGACCAGCACGTTTTCGCGCACGAGGTCGGCGTGGATGAGACCGTAGTCGAGGTCCGGGGGTAATGCTTCCATACGCCCTTGGAGGCGTTGTCGTAGATCGGTGAGGAATTCGCGGTCCTGTTTGGCGAGGTCGGGGGAATCCCAGAAACGCCCCCAGAGCGGCTGATCGCCGCCGAGGCCGGCCGCGTCCCATGACGGGCGGGTGAAACCCGCAGGCGCCTGCCAGCGGTCGGCGATGGCGTGCAGTCGTGCCATGGCTTCGCCGATCTTTCGATAGATGCCGGCGACCTCGGTGTCGGAATGATCGAGCGGCTTGCCGCTCTCGCCGACCTGCCGGCCGTCGACCCAGCCGATGAGATCGACGAACTGCATTTCCTCGCCGGCGACGGGCGCGAGGAGGGCTCCGGTCTTCGTCGCGATCGGCTTCGGAACGTCGAGACCTTGATCACCCAGAACCTTCATGAATGCCAGTTCCGAACGCAGCCCCGCTTCGGAATGGTAGCCGGGGCGATGGAGCCGCAATGCCGCCGGCTCGCCGGATTCGAGCCGGACCTTGAAGACGGCGTTCTCCCGGTACTTCAGCAGTTCCGGGACCTGCGCGGGCAGGTTCCAGTGCGAGAGGGCCTCGGTCGCCCGTCCCGTCAGGGCCTCGATCACCGCGTCCATCGGTCAAAGCCCGGCGAGGACGCCGTCGAGCGTCGACAGCATCAGGTCGGCGTCTTCGCGGGTGAAGGGCATGGGCGGGCGGATCTTGGTGGCATTCTGGTGGATGCCGAGCTTGCCCATCAGGACGCCGCGCTCGCGCATTTCATTGATGACCCGCGTTGCGAGGTCGGTGGCCGGAGTCTTGGCCTCACGGTCAAGCACCAGCTCCGCGCCGAAGAACAGGCCGGAGCCCCTGACATTGCCGATGATGGAGTGCTTGTCGGCGAGTTTGGTCAGACCTGCCAATGCGTAAGCGCCGACGTCCCGCGCATTGTCCCGCAGCTTCTCGTCCTCGATCACATCGAGCACGGCCATGGCGGCGGCGCAGGAGACGGGATTGCCGCCGAACGTATTGAAGTAACGGAAGGCCTTGCGGAAGGCATTGAGTGTGTCGGCATTGGCGACCACGCCGCCGATCGGATGGCCGTTGCCCATCGGCTTGCCGAGCGTGACGATGTCGGGGACGATGCCCGCCCGCTGGTGGCCCCACATATGCGTGCCGGTGCGGCCGAAACCTGGTTGCACCTCGTCTGCAATCAGCAGCCCGCCCTCGCGCCGGACAATGTCCGCCGCCCGCTTGAGGAAGCCGTCGGGCAGGTCCGGAAAGCCCTCGTTGGCGAAGAACGGGTCGACGATCAGCGCCGAAAAGCCGAAGGGGCTCGCCTTGAGCGAGGCGATGGCCTCGTCGAGGTTCGCGGCCCAGGCCTCGGTGAAGGCTTCGCCCGGTTCGCCGCCGAGCGGACGGTAGCCGTCCGGCGC
>JAIBBI010000135.1 GCA_019694755.1 Gemmataceae bacterium | reverse complement strand
AACACGCGACTCCAGGAAGTCGAAACGGAGAAACGGAAAGTCGAAGCCGAGAAGCAGCGGGCCGACGAGGAAAAGCAGATCGCCCAGGCGGTGAACGACTTCCTGCAAAACAAACTGCTCGCCCAGGCCAGCACCACAGTTCAGGCCGACGCGTTGATGCGGGCAGGCAGGTCGTCGGAAGAAGCGAAGTTGAACCCGACGATCCGCGAACTGCTCGACCGGGCAGCGAAGGAACTGGCTGCGGACAAGATCGAGGCGAACTTCCCGAAGCAACCGCTCGTGCAAGCGCAAATCCTGCGGACCGTGGCAGGCGCCTACCGGGGAATCGGCGAGGCGGCAATCGGCCTTCCCTTTCTGGTTCGATCCCGGGACTTGTTCAAGACCCATGCCGGCCCCGACCACCCCTCCACCCTCACCAGCATGAACAACCTGGCAGTGGGCTACCACGACGCCGGGAAGCTCGACCTGGCCCTGCCCTTGTTCGAGGAGACGCTCCAGTTGACGAAGGCCAGACTCGGCCCCGGCCACCCCGACACCCTCCAGAGCATGAACAACCTGGCAGTGGGCTACCACGACGCCGGGAAGCTCGACCTGGCCCTGCCGCTGTTCGAGGAGACGCTCCAATTGAAGAAGGCCGGACTCGGCCCCGACCACCCCGACACACTCATCGGCATGAACAGCCTGGCGTCGGGCTACCGGGACGCCGGGAAGCTCGACCTGGCCCTGCCGCTGTTCGAGGAGACGCTCAGGCTGATGAAGGCCAAGTTCGGCCCCGACCACCCCCACACAATCATTGGCATGAACAGCCTGGCGTCGGGCTACCGGGACGCCGGAAATCTGGACAAAGCCCTGCTGCTGTACGAGGAGACGCTCAAACTGAGTAAGGCCAAACTCGGCCCCGACCACCCCCAAACACTCATTGGCATGAACAACCTGGCGTCGGGTTACCGGGACGCCGGAAATCTGGACAAAGCCCTGCTGCTGTACGAGGAGACGCTCAAACTGAGTAAGGCCAAACTCGGCCCCGACCACCCCCACACGTACGCCAGCATAGCCGGCCTGGCGGCATGTTACTGGTCGCTGCGTCGGCTCGATCAGTCTGTCCCCCTCTTCGAGCAACTGCTGCCGTTCTTTGAGAAGAAACTCGGCCGTACTCATCCAAACACGCAGATGATGGTGGCTAACCTGGGAGTGAACTACAGGGACGCCGGGCGGCTGAAGGAGGCGATCCCGCTGCTGGAGGAGGCGCACACCGCGTCGAAGACGCACGCCCAATTCCGCCTGGTCGGCCTGGAGCTGTTGGACGCCTACGCAAAGTCCGGCAAGCCCGCCGAGGCGTCCAAGTTGATCGGCGAATTGCTGGCCGACGTCCGCCAGGCGACGCCCAAGGACAGCCCGCAACTGGGGCAGCAGTTGGCCCAATACGGCTTGAAACTGCTCGAGATGCACGGCTTCGCCCAAGCCGAGCCGCTACTCCGCGAGTGCCTCGCCATCCGCGAGAAGACCGAACCTGACGTCTGGACCACGTTCAACACGCAGTCGATGCTGGGTGCGGCGTATCTGGGCCAGAAGAAGTACGCCGATGCCGAACCGCTCCTGCTCAAAGGCTACGAGGGGCTGAAAGCCCGCGAAAATTCGGTCCCGCCACCGGACAAGGATCGCATTCCCGAGGCGCTCGACCGGCTGATCGAACTGTACACCGCGATGAACAAGCCGGACGAGGTGAAGAAGTATCAGGAATTGCGGGCGAAGTACCCCGGGGCGAAAATGGAGCCCGAGAAGAAATGACTACAACAAGTCACAGGGCGGTTGGACCAATGCCGTTCAGAAGTGCGGCGGTCTCCCGAGGGATTAGAGCCGGACAGTGTCAGCCACCGGCCTCGCTGATGCAATTGGTCGTCACGCATGCCGCAGTTCGGTGTTTGGAACACCGTTCGGTACTTTGCAACCTTCTTGTATGACCGATGTCACCGTCATTCTGAACGCCATCGACGCCGGCGATCCGCACGCAGCGTCGCAGCTCTTGCCGCTGGTGTACGATGAGCTGCGAAAGCTCGCCGCCGCAAAAATGGCCGGCGAGAATCCGAACCACACCCTCAGTGCCACTGCTCTGGTACACGAGGCCTACTTGCGCTTGGTTGGCGATCAGAATTTTGAGAATCGCGGGCACTTCTTCGCTGCCGCGGCCGAAGCAATGCGGCGCATTCTCATTGATCGCGCGCGGCAGCGTAGCGCCCTCAAACATGGCGGCGGCCGGCAACGCGTGCCGCTCGGCGATCTGGCTCAGGCATTGCAAACCTCCGACGGCTTGCTCGCCGTGGACGAAGCGCTCGAACGATTGGGTCAAGTCGATGCGGGTAAAGCAGAACTGGTGAAGCTGCGGTTCTTTGGCGGATTGACCATGCCGGAGGCGGCGGCGGCCCTGGGTGTGTCCCTCGCCACCGCCGAACGTTGGTGGACATTTGCCAAGGCATGGCTCTTCGCAGAATTATCAAATTCCGAATGAGGGGTTTTTGGTGCCGATTCCGCATGGATGATCAGACCCCTACCCGGAGCCAGACCTGATGAGTGTCGAAACCATCTTTGCGGCCGCTGCCCAGAAGCCGCTGGGGGAACGGGCCGCTTATCTCAACGAAGCTTGCGGCACGGACGAAGAATTGCGCCGCAGGGTCGAACGGTTGCTCAGGGCTCACGACGCGGCGGGTGACTTCCTTGAATCCCCGGCAGAACAGTCCGACGGCACCAGCGCGTACGCGCCGGACCGTGGGCCGCAGACGGAAGACTTCGGCGATCCGACGGCCCGGGTCGGCTCGATCCTGGTCGGCAAATACAAGTTGATCGAGGAAATCGGCGAAGGCGGCATGGGCAGTGTTTACATGGCCCAGCAGACCGAACCGGTGAAGCGGGCCGTCGCGGTCAAGGTCATCAAGGCCGGCATGGACTCGAAGGCGGTGCTGGCCCGCTTTGAAGCCGAGCGGCAGGCGCTGGCGATGATGGACCATCCGAACATCGCCAAGGTGCTGGATGCCGGCACGACGGAAGGCGGCCGACCGTTCTTCGTCATGGAACTGGTCAAGGGCACGCCCATCACCCAGTATTGCGACGACAACAAACTTACGCCGCGGCAACGGCTGGAACTGTTCGTGCCGGTCTGCCAGGCGATCCAGCACGCACACCAGAAGGGGGTCATCCACCGGGACATCAAGCCCAGCAACGTGCTGGTCGCGCCATACGACGACCGGCCGGTGCCGAAGGTGATCGACTTCGGCGTGGCGAAGGCCGCGGGTCAGGCGCTGACCGACAAGACGCTGATGACCGGGTACGGGGCGATTGTCGGCACGGCGGAATACATGTCGCCGGAGCAGGCGAACCTGAACAATCAGGACATCGACACCCGCAGCGATGTCTACTCGCTCGGCGTCTTGCTGTATGAGTTGCTGACCGGCACGACACCCGTGGACCGTAAGAGCCTTGGCCAGGCGGCGATTCTGGAAATCCTGCGGATCGTCCGCGAGGTCGAAGCACCCAAGCCGAGCGCGAGGCTGAGCACCATCGACACGCTGCCGAGCGTGGCGGCCAACCGCGGCACGGAACCGGCCCGGCTGTCGAATCTGATAAGAGGAGAACTCGACTGGGTTGTGCTGAAAGCGTTGGAGAAGGACCGCACCCGACGGTACGAGACGGCCAACGGTCTGGCCCGCGACATTCAGCGCTATCTAAGCGATGAACCGGTGGAAGCGTGCCCGCCCTCGGCGACGTATCGGCTGCGCAAGTTCGTGCAGCGGAATCGCGGTCAAGTGATCGCGGCGAGTCTCGTGCTGCTGGCGCTGGTCGGCGGTATGGTGGGAACGACGGTGGGGTTGATCGAGGCAACGAAGCAGGAAAAGATGGCTCTGGCCGCGGCCGAGAAGGAGCGCAAGGCGAAGCAGGAAGCCGAGGCCGAGAAGGCGAACGCTCTCAAGGCCGCCGAGGCGGAAAAGGTCGCCAAGCTCGATGCCGACGCCAGGCGGGAAGAGGCCATCCGCAATCTGGCTTTTGCCAAAATGGGGAACGAGTTGCTCGGTTCGGTGTTCACCGGGCTGGACCCGAAGAAGATCGCCGAGAGCGGCCGGCCGCTACAGGACATGCTGCGAGAGAACCTGGTAAAGGCGGTCAAGGAACTGGAAGGCTCGGCCATCGGCGACCCGCTGGACGTGGCGAGAATGCAATACACTCTCGGCCGGTCGCTACTCGGCCTGGGGGATGCGAAACTGGCCGTCGAGGTGCTCGAGAAGGCGCGAGCTACTTTCACGGCAAAGCTCGGCCCTGACCACTCCGACACACTCGACAGTTTGGGAGAGTTGGCTGTGGGCTACCAGGAAGCCGGCCGAATCAGCATGGCCCTGCCGATCTACGAGGAAACCCTTTCGCTCCGAAAGGCCAAGCACGGGCCTAACCACTCTCGTACTCTCTCCGTCATGAATAACTTGGCACTGTGCTATCGGCTCTCAGGTCGACTCGACAAAGCCATGCCACTGCTCGAAGAGACTCACAGTATCAGAAAAGCCAAGCTCGGCCCCGATCACCCCGACACCCTCACGAGCATGAACAACCTGGCGTTGGGCTACCTCTCTGCGGGCCAGTTTGATAAAGCCCAGCTGCTATTCGAGGAAGGGGTCTCGCTTCAGAAGACCAAACTCGGCCCTGATCACCCCTCCACCCTTGCCGCCATGGGTAACCTGGCACAGGCCTACACGGCCACCGGTCGGGTCGATAAAGCTCTGCCCATCCAGGAGGAGACTCTCAAGCTCCTGAAGGCCAAGCTTGGCCCCGATCACCCCAGCACACTTCAAAGCATGAACAACTTGGCGATTGGTTATCATACCGCCGGCCTGCACGACAAAGCCCTGCCTCTCCTTGAAGAGTCGATCAAGCTCGGGAAGGCCAAGCTCGGACCCGACCACCCCAATACACTCCACGGCGTTAACAACCTGGCTGCTATCTATTTGAGCTCCGGGAAGCTGGACAAGGCCGTGCCACTATTAGAGGAGACGCTCAAGATTCAGAAAACCAAGCTCGGCCCGGACCACCCATCCGTCATCACCTGCATGAACAATCTGGCCGCGTCCTACTTCGCGGAACACCAATGGGAAAAGGCACTGCCCCTCTCGGAAGAGGCGTTGAAGCTGAGCAAATCCAAGCTCGGTCCCGAGCACCCCGACACCCTTCATTGCATGAACAACCTGGCGCTGGCCTACCTATCCTCCGGCCAACAGGACAAGGCCCTGCCGTTGTTCCGCGAGTGCCTGATCCTCCGCAAGAAGACGCAGCCGGAAATGTGGAGCACCTTCCAAACCCAGTCACTCCTCGGTGCGGCGCTCCTGGGTCAGAAGAAGTACGCCGACGCCGAGCCGCTTTTGCTCAACGGCTACGAGGGGTTGAAGGCCCGCGAGAAGACCATGCCGCCACAGGGCCGCATCCGTATCCCCGAGGCGCTCGACCGGCTGATCGAACTGTACACAGCGACGAACCAGCCGGACGAGGTGAAAAAGTATCAGGAATTGCGGGCGAAGTACCCGCCGCCCAAGGAAGCTGCTCAACCATCACCGGAGAAGAAGTAACGATGGTTCGCGCTGGACAGCAATGAGGTCCGTCACGTTTCAGAACCGAATGCGTCTGTCGCATTGAAGCAAACAACCCCGGCCGTGACTGGCCGACCCTCGCCTGAAGATTACCTGAACCGGCAGAAGACCGGGTTGTCCTTTTCTGGGTTCTTACTGTTTGTCTTCCTCACACCCTCGACGGCTGATCACTCTGCCACCTACGTCTCCACGACCTTCAACTTCACGCCGGCCCAGCCGCCGTCAGTCCGCTCACCAACAATAAACACGTCCATGCGCACCCGGCCCAGCTTGTAGACCTGCACTCCCTTCAACTGCTCGTTCAACACTTTGGCCAGTGCGTCGAACTTCGGGCGGTCCGCCTTCGGCACCGCGCGGAAGAACGCGGCCAGCGTCATCGTCTGGAGAGCGGCATCGCCCGCCGCTTCGCGACGGACCCGCGTCTCGGCGGTGCAGCCCGGCTCGGCCGGCCAGGTCACCGGCTCGACGGGCGACTCCGTCTCGCTCGTGAACTGCAGGCCGTCGCACGCCTTCCGGATCGCCGACAGTTCATCACTCATGAGGTTCCATCTACTTCCCGGTATCGACCTTGCTCTTGATCACCTTCGCGATGTCGGCCGGCACCTCGGAGAAGAACGTGAAGCCGGTCTTGTCCTCGATGTCGCGCACCGACGTAATGTACGGCGACCAGTCGCTGTGGACGCTCTGATCGTTGGGCATCCAGATGCCGATCGTCCGGGTGTTTTTGTCGGGCGTCGCCCCGGGCGACGGCAGGACCATGACGACCTTCCACACGAACGACGGCACGGTCACCTGGACATCGGGCGGGCCGATCATCGTCTTCGACCCGTGGCTGCCCGTGCCGCCGACGCCCGCGGGGCCGCACACGATGTAGAGTTCTTTCCCCTCCCGGGCGAGCGTCCTGCAATACGACTCGAACTCTTCCCACCCCTGCTGGTTGTTATTGGGCGCCTGCGGAACGATGTTGGTCATGAAGAACGTGGCGTCGTTGTGTTCGGGCGTATCGGAGCGGTCCTTGGAGTTGCACATGTGTCCGCGGTCGAACCCGCAGCCGTCGTAGGTGCTGGAGCTGACCCGGCGGAAGCCGGACGGCAAGAGCGGGTCGCCCTCGAAGGAGCCGCGCGGCGAATCGCCGATATCCGCGCTGGTCAGTTGCCAGCTCACCCAGTTCGGGCACTTCGTGAAATCGTTGTACGACACGACGTACTCGGGCCGCTCGAGGAGGTAGGCGTTCCGCGAGTTGGGGTCGGCCTTGGCGGCGGCCGGCATCCCGTAGCGGATGTTGCGGTTGGAATAAGTGGTGGGCGGCGAGCCGTGCCGACTCGTGGACTTACACGCCGGGACCAGTCCGGCCAGCAGCACGAGCAGCAGCGCCGCCCGCGTCGAACGGAGAAGAGAGCGCATCGGGCGGCCATAGCCGCCGATGCGTTACTCTGCAAGCGGAATCCGTAAAGCGGATGACTCTACTGCACAGCCGGGATCCGGCGGGCGGTGAGGCCGAGCATGACCAGCGACCAGCCGTTCATCAGCATGTCGATGCCGATGAACAGGCCGATGACCCACAGGCCCGAGAGCGGCCACTGCTTCACGATCGAGATGCCGAGGAACAGGTTCACGACGCCGTGCAGCAGCAGCCAGCCCCAGTGCGGGAACCGGATGATCACTGCCGTGGCGATGCGGAAGATGCCGCTGAAGATCAGCGAGACGGCAATGAGGAGCGTGAGCGCGATCCCCGTCTCGGCCGGGTGGGCGAGGATCAGGCATCCGACCACGCCGTACAGGATGCCGGTGAGCAGGTCGATGAAGAATCCGCCCCAGCTCTTGCAGGCGAACGCGCTGAGGGCTTCCATCGTGCCGCCGATGATGAGCAGCCAGCCGACGAGCACCATCGAGACCAGCGTGGTCACGCACGAGGAGCCGATGGCGATCGTGCCGAGGATCACGAGGCAGATGCCGAGCGCGAGGAACCAGCCCCACTTGGCGCGGAGTTCCTGCAAGCCCAGCAGGGCCAGGCCAGGCATCAGCATCGGTCGGGTGGGTTCCATCGGGCAACTCCTCGAGTTTTCGGCCAAAGTGAATTGCCGGTATTGTATGGAGTTGCTGCTGCCGACTTAGCCGAGCAGCTTGGCCAGCAGCGACCAGAGGCTCGGGCTGTCGCCGTGCTCTTCGGACTCGCCGCCCCAGCGGAATGCCGCTTCCGGTTCGCGGTTGTCGGCGAACGCGCCCGCGCCGGCCAGCGCCATCGTCGGCACCTTGGGCCGGTACCGGGCGAGCGTTTCCAGTTCGCCGGCATCGAGCCAGATCAGGTGACACCCGCTGCACGAATCGACCACGACGTTGCCGCCCCCGCCGTAAGGATGCGTGTCCATCGTCTTGTCGCACTTCGGGCAGGCGACCCGGCGGGCGAGTTCCGTCCGGTCGAGCGATTGCGGGATCGAAGGCCGGTCGGCACACTGGGCCCGGCGGCGCGGCAGGATGTCGTTGAACTCGTGATTCGCCGCGAGGAACCCCCGGCACGACCCGCACACCGACACCGGATGGCCGTCGATGGAACCCGTCGCCAGCGGCGTCGCACAGACCGGGCAGTCGAGCTCGACCGGCTCGCCGATCGTGACGATGCCGTCGTCGGTGGCTTCGGGGAACTCGAAGGTGTTGCAGTGGGCGCAGCGGAAATACGCCCGCCCGCCGACCGGTTCCATCGCTGCACCGCAGTTGCGACAATTCATCCGCAGGGGTTCCGCAGGGTCCAGGTGACGCTCAAGCCTAGCTCGCGGCGGCGGGCGGGGCAACCGCGTCGGTGTGTGGATGGGTGCAGGTCGCCTGACAATTCGGATTCAGGAACACCCGGGTCAGCTCGGCCAGCAGGCCGGGGTGGGTGTATTGCGGGACGTGGCCGCACTGCGGGATCTCGACGCGTTCGGCATTGGGCAGCCCGGCGAGCAGTTCCTGCTCGCGCTCGGGGGCGATGATCCCGTCGCGGTCGCCGCCGATGAGCCGGACCGGCATGGTGAGCTTGGGCAGCAGCGGCCGGGTGTCGAGCCCGGCGATCAGCAGGCCGATCCGCGCCGTCGCCCCGATGAGCGCGGAGCCGACGTTGTCCTCGAAGAACCGCCGGCGGTCGTCCGGCACGGTCGCGAACACCGACGCCTCTTTCGGATTCTTCAGAGACGTCTTCACGGGCATCGAGCGCATGCGCCCGCGCCAGTAGCGGGCGAACCGGGCCAGCACCACGTCGCGCGGGTGCACCGGCCGGCGGGCGAACCCGCCCTGAAGCACCAGCCGGGCGAACCGCTCGGGCCGGTCGGCCGCCGCCCGCTGGGCGATCGTCGAGCCGAACGACGAGCCGAGCAGGTACGTGCGATCGAGCTTGAGATGGTCGAGCAGGCGGTGCAAGTCGTCGGCATAGTGGCGGTGCCGATACGCCCCGAGTCGGGCGGCATCGCCGTCGCCCGAGGGAAGCTCGTACAGGATGCAGGTGAAGTCGCGGCTCAGGTCGGCGGCGACGAGCGCGAACGACCGCGCGACATCGGACAGCCCGTGCACGAACACCAGCGGCGGCCCGCTGCCCCAGAGCGCGTAGCGGAGCGTGTACAGCCCGGCATCGAAGTGCCCGGGCCGGCCCTCGCGCGCCAGCCGGGCCAGCGCGGTAGCAACGGGCACATCCGGCGCGGCAGAGAGTTCGTCGTAGGTCATGCGGTCTCAATGATAGCGGCCCGGGCCCTCGCCGGGTTAGTTTACGGTCGAGCGACGCCGTGGTATGCTGGGGTGAGGAGCCGAAGCGGGGAAAGTGATGACCGGCGCCGTTGAAGCGTGGGATGAGGAGATCGCCCGCCGCCTGGCGGAGATTCGCGAAGGCACGGCGACCGGCCGACCGATGGACGAGGTGCTGGAGGAGTTGCGGAAGAGTTACCCGAGTGATCTGGAAGCCGATGATCGATGACGTGGTTGACGACGGTCGCTCTGCGGCCAAGGAATTCATGGGCCGGGATTCCATCGTCACTCAGGGTGCGGGTGCCTGGCGATCGTGGCCACACAGCGATTCTGTGATAGTTCGACTTACTTCGTGAGTGCTTTGATGGCAGTTGCGAGATCCTTCTGTTCGGTTAGGACCTTCGCATCTGGGTCCACTATTTCAGCAATCCTCAACCAAACGCGGCCGGCCGGCGCAGCCTCAGCCAACTTCCCCGGCTCCCACCCTTTCGTCCAGCCCCATACGTCATAGAACCGGATAGTCTTGTTAATGTGCTCACCAGCAATGACTGTCAGGGTGCACCAGCCACCATCGATGAAATGACGGCCGTACCCGTCTTGGAGTTGCAGGAACTTCTCGTCACGAAGCACCTGCCGGAATGAGGCGAGCTTGTCGGCAGGGATTTTGATCGCCTGCCGCTCCACGTTCGGGAAATGGTTGATCGTCAACTCGCCGTCGCCGGCTGAATTGATGCTCCACTCCCTCTTTGAGGGCTTTCCGGGCTGCGGCAATCCGCCGAGTTGGCGGAAGACGATAGTCAAGGGTTCATTGCGCAGCAGCTCATCGTCGACTTTTTCGGAATGGCGTTTGGGTCTGTCATCGGCCGTTAGCACGACGGTGACGAGGGCCAGGACAGCCACAGTACACATTATTCTTGCCGCCGACATTGGAGACATCCATTCATCACGCCTGCTGCCGCCAAACATAAAAGGTGTAGGAGTGGTTGCAGTCGCATCCCGGGCGGGTCCGCATTCGGCTAGGCAATTGTCATCGCGTCAAGCTCGAAAACTCCTGCCCGGGACTACTCGATCCCTAACTTTAGCCGCTTACGAGACGCAGCCAGTTGGGCCTTCAGTTTGGCATTTCCGATCCGTCGCCGCCGGGCTTCACTCGGCTTGGTATGGCGCATTTCCCGCACCTCCAGTCGGTACTCCAATCGGAGGCACCTCAAATCCTTATTCAATCGCCGAAGCGCCTGCCCGATTCCTTCGCCTTCCCGAACCTCGACTCGAACACCCATCCTCGTGCGTCTTGTACGGCTGACGCGATGCCGGTGGAAGGAAACTGTGATGCTGGACAGGTATCGTCACAATTACACTTTGGCGATTGGACGATCACCGTCGATGGGCTTCATCCTAACACGCCGAGGCTACCAAGCAAGGCTAGACGTACTTGGTTTGTTTCTGCAATCGGGCTTACGAAGAAAAGGGCGGGTGGCGGCGCATTAGCCCGTCGCGGTTCCGTGCACAGGCGTCGGCGCGTCTCGCTGGCGTTCACTCCACGTCGGGCTGACGCTCCGACGCTCGCCAGGAACGAGTACTACGTGCTCGCGCATCGTCGCCGACTGCTGTTCTGAGCCGCGACAAACGTCATATAAACCGCTACCCCGTCGCTCGATGAAACAGCTTCGTCGAAGAGCGGCGGGGTTCATCCCCGCCGCCGTCCCATCGATACCAATGCAATACCCCGTCACCTATCGCTGCCGGTTTGATCGGCTACTTTGTGCGTTGGTTCGGAGACTGCGGCGGGAATGAACCCCGCCGCTCGTCTAAGATCAAACCCGACTCTGAGTCACCTCACGCGTGGATCGCTTTGCCGAAGTAGGCGGCGCGGGCGGCTTCGCCGAGCGATTCGCTCAGGGTCGGGTGGGCGTGGACGATCCGGGCGATGTCCTCGGCCGAGCCGACGAACTCCATCGTGGTCACCGCCTCGGCAATCATGTCGCTGGCACGCGGGCCGAAGATGTGGACGCCCAGCAGGCGGTCGGTCTTCGCGTCGGTCAGCACCTTGACCATGCCCTCGGTGTCGGCCATGGCGATGGCCCGGCCGCTGGCCATGAACGGGAACTTGCCCGTGCGGTACTCCCGGCCCTCGGCCTTGAGCTGGTCTTCCGTCTTTCCGACGCTGGCGACCTCCGGCCAGATGTAAATCACGCTCGGGATCGCATCGTAATTGACATGCGCGTGCTGGCCGGCGAGCATCTCCGCGAAGGCGATGCCCTCTTCGCTGGCCTTGTGGGCCAGCATCGGCCCGTCGATCAGGTCGCCGATGGCGAACACGCCCGGCACGCTGGTTTGGAATGTCTCGGGGTTGACGACGACCTTGCCCTTCTCGACCTTGATGCCGAGCGCTTCGAGGCCCAGCCCCGCGGTGACCGGCCGCCGGCCGACGCACACCAGCACTTTGTCGCCGGTGAACGTCTTCGGCCCGTCCTTGCCCTCGGCTTTCACCGTGACTTGGCCGCCCTTCACCTCGGCCCCGGTGACCTTGGTTTCGAGTTGGAACTCCAGGCCCTGCTTCTCGAGCGACTTCTTCACCTGGTTGGCGATCTCGGTGTCGGTGAGCGGCAGGATCCGCGGGAGGAACTCCAGCACCGTGACCTTGCTGCCGAGCCGGGCCCAGACCGACCCGAGCTCCAGGCCGATGTAACCCGCACCCACCACGATCAGGTGCTTCGGCACCGGGTTGAAGTTCAGCGCCTCGGTGCTGCTGACGATGTTCTTGTCATCGAACGGCAGCGCGGGGATCGGCGTCGGCTCGCTGCCGGTCGCCAGCAGGATGGCCGGCGCTTCGAGGTCGGCCGTCTTGCCGTCGTTCAAGGTGACCTTCACCTTGCCCGGGCCAGCTAGGGCCCCGGTGCCGGCAAATGATGTGACGCCATATTTCTTGAACAGCCCGGCGATGCCGGTGGTCAACTGCGAGACGACCTTGTTCTTCCGCTCGAGCATCACGGGGATGTCGAGGGCAACGCCGGTGGCCTTGATGCCGTGCTTGGCAAACGAGTGCTTCGCCTGGGCGTACAACTCGCTCGAATCGAGCAGCGCCTTCGACGGGATACAGCCCACGTTGAGGCAGGTGCCGCCGAACACGCCCCGTTTATCAATGCACGCCACCTTCTTGCCAAGCTGGGACGCGCGAATCGCGGCGACGTAACCCCCGGGGCCGCCACCGATTACAATCAGGTCAAACCGGTCTGCCATCGAAGAAACACTCCGCAATAGGAAAGTCGCTGGGCCTTCTCCATCTTATAGGCGCGGCGGGGCGGCGTCGGTCGGAGTTTTTGGTGTGGGAAACAAGATAGCCACAGAGAGCTCAGAGAAAGAAAGGCAATGACCGAGCAGTCAGGGTTGGCTGTCGCCATTTGGTGTTTTCATCTCTCACTGGACTTTTCTCTGTGCTCCTCTGTGACCTCTGTGGCTAAATCAACTTCATGACCATTCGCGAAGCTGTGCCGGCGGATTATCCTGTTCTGCTCGAGATCTGGCTGCGGTCGGTGCGGGCATCCCACACGTTTCTCGACGAGGCGGAGATCCAGCGGCTCTATCCGCTCGTCCGCGACCACGCGCTGCCCGCGCTCGAGTTGTGGGTGTTGTGCGGCGATGCCGGCGAGGCGATCGGGTTTCTCGGCCTCACCGGCGCGATGGTCGAGGCGATGTTTCTCGAACCGGCCCACCGCCGGCAGGGTGGCGGTCGGCTGCTGCTCGAGCACGCCCGCCGGCTCAAAGGGCCGCTGACCGTCGACGTGAACGAGCAGAACCCCGAAGCGACCCGGTTCTACGAGGCCAACGGGTTTCAGGTCGTCGGTCGATCGGAGACCGACGGCCAGGGCCACCCCTTCCCGCTCCTGCACATGCGGGAAGTCGGCGGGTGACTACCAGTCCTCGGCGATCCCGGCCGCGCGGAGTTTCGCCCGCAGCCGGCTGAGGCGCACGCGAAGCAGATCGCCGCTCACTCCCAGTTCGCGGGCGATCTCGGCCGTGCGATACCCCTGCAGGTTCTTCTCCAGCAACTGCTTGTCAAGTGGCTCCAGGTCCCGGCACAGCCTTTCGACCGCGTCGCGGAAGGCGACCTCCTCGGCCGGGTCGGTCTGCGGCGTGATCAGATTGACGAGGACGTCCGGCAGGCTGTCGCCGGCATCGCCGGGCCGCTTCTGCCGCTGGAGCTTCCGCCAGGCCTTCGCCGCCTTGCGCCGGACCATCGTCAGCGCGAGCGCGACCAGTTGCTCGGGCCGGGCGATCTCGAATCGCTCATCCTGCAGGCCGCGGATCAGGCTCTTGTGGACCGACTGCACGAGATCGACCGAGTCGAGATAGGGTCGCAGGGCGGCCCCGAGCCGAAGCCGGGCCACGAGGCGGACTTCGGGCTCGTACCGGCGAACGATCTCGGCGATCGCCGCCGCGTCGCCGGTGCGGGCTTTGCGGATCAGCTCGGCAAAGTCGTCGACGGCAGCAGTCATGCGGTGGAGCCTCGGACCGGTTATCCTGTAATGTACCGCATGCCGCCACGGATTTGCAGTTACACTCGGGGCCACTCGCGGCATGGGGTATGAGCGGCACCCCCCGAGGACGGCATGACGACCGACGCACTCCAGGAAGATCCGGCCCAGCGTCAGCTCCGCCAGGCGAGCGCGGCGCTCGACCGCGCGCTGCGGGCCGGTCGGGCCGCCCGCGCCGAGGAGTGGCTCACCGCGTGCCCTGCTCTCGCGGCCGACGACGACCTCGCGCTCGAACTCATCTACGGCGAGTTCGTCACCCGTGAGTCGCTCGGGGATGCACCGCCGCCGCAGGAGTATTACGACAGGTTCCCCGCGCGGGCCGATCGGCTCCGCCGGCTGTTCGATGTCGACGCGCTGCTCGGTGCAGAATCTCCCGCGACGAATCCCGGCGTCGCCGACACCCGCCCGACCACCGGCC
>JAIBBI010000307.1 GCA_019694755.1 Gemmataceae bacterium | reverse complement strand
CGTCGGAGCCGAGCCGGACGCGCCATCTCTCGCTCAGCCGTCAGGACAAGACGCGCGCCGTGCCGAAGGACAAGGTTGCCGAGGGCACGGTCAAGAAATCCGACAAGCCGAGCTACGGACTGAAGTTCTTCCGCGAAAAGCTGCAGATGACGCCGTTCGGCCGGCGGTTCGATCCGAGCCGCGACACCGGCACGGTGGTCGGCCCCTATCGGGTGATCGCCGACAAGAATCGCGGCGTCGAGCCGGGCTTCGTGGCGCTGAAGGACTGGACCCCGAAGGATACCGCCAAGCTCAGCACGCCGGGCCACGCCTTCTCGGTGCGCGCCGACGCCTTTCTGGACCGGGGCATGCATCCCTGGAGCGGATCGCACGCGGTGCGCTCGGAGGCGGCCAAGTATCTGGCCGCCCGCGATCCCTCGGTCGGCTTCCGGCCCGGCAAGGACGACCCGTTCCATTTCATCAGCCGCAATCCGGACCTGAAGGCCGAAGTCTATGGTGCCCTGAAGAGCAGCGAGCGGGTCTTCCCCGCGCTCAAGAAGCACGTCATGGACAACGAGAAGAAGTTCAACACCAGGCACTACGTCAAGTTGGACTACCGCGAGGCGCAGGGCTCGGGCCGCGGCGAGGAGCGGACCTATACGCTGCCGAAATCGAACGCCAAGAGCTTCGGCTTCGGCGCGATCGGCAAGTTCTTCCACCAGATGGCCCGTCGGCAGACGCCGGACGCGATCAACCGCGACGCGATGCGCGAAAGCCTCGCCAACGACCTGATGAGCCGTTTCGGCATCTTCGCCCAGAAGATGAAGCTGGTGCCGACCGTCTACCAGCCGCCGAACGGGCCGCCGGTGCCGAAGCTGCTGCTCGACGGCACCCACATGTCGGGTCGCAACGGCGAGAAATTCTCCGATTTCGAAGGCGCCATCGTCGGCGGCCCGCGCAACGGGCAACTGGTCAAGCTCGGCGAGGACGGCAAGCCGGTGAAGAATGCGCGCGGCCACTACGAGGTCGATACCTCGATCCGCGAGATGGGCCGCAACAAGATCTTCATGCTGCTGCTCGGCGACCGCGACGCGATCGGTTCCAAGGGCGGCAACAAGGGCCGCGTCGGCAACGAGTTCGCCGCCATCGATCCGGGCCACTCGCTCGAGACCGGCGGGCAGAACCTGATGGCCCGCAAGGACATCCGCTCGGACATGTCGTTCGAGCAGCCGAGCATCTTCGACGGCAAGTGCTACAAGAACTTCTCGATCTTCGATCAGAGCCCGTTCTCCGAGCGCATGGAGGGCGTCAAGGAACTGGCCCGGCTGTCCAAGACCAACGAGGACGTGGCGGTGTTCCGCGAATATGCGGCGACCTTCGGCAAGGACAATCCGGGGCTCGATTTCTCCGGCCAGATCGGCGAGATGGAAAAGGCCTATCTGTCGCGGCGCGAGCATATCCTCGACGTGTTCGGCGATCGTCTCGCGGTCTACGATTTCGACTTCTCCGGCGTGCGCAGCCCGATGACGCCGGAGACCGCGCAGCGCAACACGCTCGACGTGCTCGACGCGCTGGAGAAGATCAGCTCCGAACACAGCTGGATGAGCGGCAACACCGAACTCGAATATCCGATGGTCAAGAACCGGACCGAGTGGCAGGTCAAGGAGCAGGGCGACACCCTGGAATTCCGCGCCGAGGGCGTCGGCCGGTCCGCGCGCCGCCAGCTGGAGAATTTCGTCGCCGCCCAGACCCCGAACGGCCGCTACACGATCGTCGAGGACAACGGATCGCTGGTCCTGCGCATCCCGAAGGCCGATATCGGCCAGGCCCATGGCGATTTCAGCATGACCGCACTGAAGCGCCAGGACCGGGTGCCGGTCTGACCGGTGCCCGGCACCGCCCGGGCGCCCGAGGGCCGGTCCTGCGCCGGCATCTGGTGCAACGGTCGGCCTGCCTGCAATTCCAGATGGCTTGCCGTGATGGATGCTTGCCCGGTTCGCCGGAAGGCGGCATGGTCCGGCGCGTATCCGGACCCGCATGGCACTGGGGATCATGGCACAATCGCACAACGACCCCGGTCCGCAGCGGACGGCGGAGGGCGTCACCGTCACGCTGGCGACCTGCGCCAAGAACGAGGGGCGCTATCTCCTCGAATGGATCGCCCATCACGAAGGGCTCGGCTTCACCGAGATCGTCGTCTACGACAACGGCAGCAGCGACGGCAGCGCCCGGACGCTGGCCGCCCTCGATGCGCTCGGGCGGGTGAAGTATCGCCACCAGCCGGACCGCCCCGAATTCGGGCCGCAGCTCTGGGCCTTCACCGATGCGGTGCTGCAGTCGCGCTCCGACTGGATCGTGTTTCTCGATCTCGACGAGTTCCTGCTGCTCGATGAGCAGAGGTCGATCGGCGACTTTCTGGCCACCTTTCCGGATGCCGTCACGCAGGTCTTCTTCAACTGGCGGACCTTCGGCTCGTCGGGCCGGGTCGAGCCGGGCTTCGGCCTGGTCATGGAACGCTTCCAGAAGGCGGCCCCGCCCGGGCATCCGATGAACCGGCTCGGCAAGTCCGCAACCCGGCGGCTCGCCTTCCATGCCGTCCACGTCCACGCCCCGTATCTCTCCCATGGCCTGTCGGTTCATGCCGACGGGACGCCGATGGTGCTGGAGGATATCCAGGGCCGGCCGGTCGACATCCGCTACGGCGGGGGACGGGTGAACCACTATGTGGTCAAGTCCCGGCACGAATTCGAGGAGAAGAAGCGCCGCGGCCGGGGCGATTTCCCCGAAGGCGATCCGCGCAAGGACCGCGATGCCGATCAATACTTTACCGGTC
>JAIBBI010000306.1 GCA_019694755.1 Gemmataceae bacterium | reverse complement strand
TTCTGGCGGCGCAAATGGCTGGCGCATTTTCGAGAGAAAGTCGGCCCGGATTCTCTTGAGTATGCCGGCGAATTAGAAGTCGAGGCCAGTAACTCCCTGCGGGAGAAGAACTGGGCCGGGGCCGAGCTGATTCTTCGCGAGTGTCTGGCACTTCGCGAGAAATCCGGAACCAATGCGTGGCCTAAGTTTCAGGCGATTTCGATGCTCGGCAACTCGCTGCTCGGCCAGAAAAAGTCGGCCGACGCGGAACCCCTTCTTCTTGCCGGCTACGAAGGCCTGAAGCAACGCGAGCAGTTGATCCCGAAAGGCGAGGCGTCCCGCATTCCCGAAGCGATTGACCGGCTGATTCTCCTGTATACGGAGATAGATAAACCGAAGGAAGCGGAGAGGTGGCAAGCCGAACGCGCGAAGTACCCGCGAGCAAAGAGGTCGGCCGTCAAGGCCGGCGACTGATCGTGCACGCCCTGCAGTTCGGGATTGTATAGCAACAGGTAGCGGAGTTCCGCGTCGACTGTCTCGACCGCCGTCCTCACCGTGTTCCACGTGTGGCTGCTCAGGGATATCCATCACGACGAAGTCACCCGGCTTCAGGGTTTTCACCAATTGCTGTTCGACGTAGTCGACGAAGAGTGGGCCGGTCATCGGGCGGTCGATCACGGTCGGCGGCGTCAAACCGTCGACCCGGAGTGCGAACACGAACGTAGTGGTCTTCCAATGGCCGTGCGGAACATTCATGACCGGTCGCTGGCCTTGCGGAAAGCGGCTGTGGCTCCGCGACATGTTCGTGCTGGCCCAGGTTCCATCTAGGAACACGAGTCGACCCGGATCAAGCGTCGACTGCGTGGCTTTCCACTCGTCGCGGTGTTCCTTCACATCAGGACGATTCTGCTCGCTCGCCTGGATGGACTTTTTTTCGAGTCAAGCCGAGCGCTAACAGAGCGTTGGCCAACGTGGACCGCGACATCTGCCAGTTCAGAAGCTTGCGATACTCGTCGAGCGTGGCGTCCGGAGTCCGACGGACCACCTCGCGGATTTGCTCCGCGGCCGTCACGGCGGCGGGAATGAAACTGCGGCGTTGCGGCTTGGGGCCGATCAAACCCGAGGCGGCCCGACGCTGCTTCAGCCGTCGGACCCACGACGGGCTCACAGAGTATCTCCTTACGACCGCCGATGTCGTCAGGCTCGCGTCGACATCGTTGACACAGGCTGCGGTAGTTCCATTGAGTAGGTCTTCATGGCATCATCCCGCGTCCGGTCACGCCATACAGTTCTTACCGTCGCGATTGTTTTGGGACAGTACCTGTCATAGGTCATTTGTTCACTACGGCACGATGCCGGTGGTGGTTCCGTCGAGGTTGAGCATGAACCGGTAACGCCGGACGAACGCGGCGTAGTCGGTACCGGTGATGAGGTCCACCGTGTCGAAGTTGAAGTAGCCGCGGTAGGCCGCCGTGCCCGGAATGGAGCCGAGGCTGGCCTGCATAGCGGTGAGATCCTGGTTGTTGACTCGGCGGTCGCCGTTAAAGTCGCCGAAGAAGCGGTGGAACGACCGCGTGGTCGGGTTGGTCAGCGGGGCACCACCCGGGCCGCCACCCTGGATCAGACTGCTGACGAGGCCGAGGTCGTAGTTGCCGTCGGTCAGGCTTCCGTTCGGCTCGACCTGAAATTGGCCGGGTAGGTTGCTGAACGCGAAGTCGGTGGTGTAGGCCCCGGTGTTCTGGTTGTACGCCGCCGCCACGATGGTCAGCTGGACGAACCCGCTGTTGTTCGAGCTCGTCAGAGCCGGGCCGTTCTTCTTGTAGATCTGAACGCCGCCCGTACCGGCCAGTGCGCCGCCAATCGGAATCGTCGACGCACCGGCCTTCATGTCGATGAAGACGTAGCCGTCGTAGGTTGTCCGCAGCCGACGGATCGACGAAGCCTGGAAGGTGCCCGTCGGGTTACCCGTCGTGAGCTGCGTATAGTCCGGCGGACCGCTGGCGTAGGTCAGCGTCGGGTTGACGGCATAGTACCGCATGTCGGTCATGGTCGCCGGCGTGATCGAGTTACCGTAGGCAATGAATCCCAGATTCGACTGGTCAATGTCGTGGTAGAGCTGCTTCTCGATGAGGAACAGGCTCGGGCTGCCGTCGAAGGTGTTGTTCATGGCCGTGAGGTCGTACGAGCCGAACTGCGGGCCGACCAAGCTGTAAGTACCGCCGGTGTTCAAGTTGCGTATCGCTTTGGGCACGTTGGGCTGCCAATCGTTGGCGCCGAGGTACGGGTAGCCCTTGAACACGTTGAGGCCGGCACTCGCGCCGAGCGGGCCGGTGCCGCCGGCGAGACCGGTGAAGTGCGTGTAGTAACCGGTTGGGTTCTGACCGGCATCGACGATTGCACCGTTCTGGGCCACGAGGCCGCCCGCAACGCCCGGAGCGCCCTTCGTGTTGAAGCTCAGGTTGTTTGATTCGATCAGGGCCGTGCCGCCGTCAACCAGCACGCCGATCTGGTTGTTCTGGATCGTGTTGCCGCGAATCGTCACCGAAGCGTTGTTGTTGACGACCACCCCGGTCGCAGATGCCGAATTCGTGATCTTGGAGAAATTCCGAACGAAGGTGTTGGTCTTGCCCGCGTTGACCACGACGCCGCGGTCCGTGATCACGCCGGTCGTCAGACCGTCGAGGATCACGCCCGAGGTTTCGAGGAACACGTCGTCACCCTTGCCGGTGAGCGAGCCGCTGAGGTTCAGCGTGCCGCCCTGGATCGAGCTCTTGCCGGTGTAGGTGTTGGCGCCGGACAGGGTCACCGTCCCGGCCGTGGTCTTCACCAGACCCACCGAGCCGAC
>JAIBBI010000305.1 GCA_019694755.1 Gemmataceae bacterium | reverse complement strand
GCCGAGTGGTGGCTCGGTCTCCCGACCGTGCCACCCGCCCCGACCGAAGGTCTCCCAGGCGTCACCGGATTCACATCGGCCACTCGCCTTTTGCCAACCGCTTCAACGTCCCGTCAAAATCTGCCACCGGTACCGGCCTCCCGGGCGCGATCTCCGTCGCAACGCCAAACTCCGTGAACCCCGCCCGATCGATCAGAAACAATCCCGACCGCGGCGGCGAGCTGGCCCCGTCGACCAAACCCCACATCTGATGAGCCGGCGTCGGCACTCCCAGCTCGGGATCGATGTCCGACAGAATCGGAAACCCGAATGGCTTTCCGCGCGATTCCTGCAATCGACGAACATCCTGCGGCGGCGCCGGCGTAACCACCAGCAGCTGCGCCCCGCCGCCGGTGATCCCAGGATGGGCAGCTGCAACCGCCGCAAGGTCCGGATTCTCAGCGAGTGCCCTCTCGCCGCCAGTGAAAAACAACACAATCTTCGTGCGACCAAGATATGCCGCGAGCTTCGCCCGACCTCCATTCTGCGTCGTCAGCAGAAACGAAGGAGCCGGCCGCAGGTTCTTCAAGACGGCCACTGGTCGCGGCCGCTTGCGTCGCACCGCCTCCTGATCCATTCGCCAGACGACCATGCCAGCGATCACGGCGGCGGCGAGAGGCAGCAGAAAAACGCGACGGTCCATCGCCCCATCACAGGGGAAATCGATTCCCGGTGCAATCGGATCGCACTCGTGGTAGGAGCAGCCGGCGCTAGCCGCCGGCCAATACAACCTGTCCTGGCCCGAAATCGGCGATCTCACTTGAAACATTGCACCCCCAACCTCGCCAATCAGCCGATTGACGACCCGCACTATTCCCCCCGATGATGCCGCCTCAATCAGCGCTCTTCCAATGGAGTCCACAATGCGTTCCATCGCATTCCTGCTCACGATTCTCGCCGTCGCCACGGCCCAGGCCGCGGACAAGAAGCTCAACGTTCTGTTCATTGCCGTCGACGACCTGCGTCCAGAGCTCGGCTGCTACGGCACACCGATCATCAAGTCCCCCAATATCGACGCCATCGCCGCGAAGGGGCTGGTCTTCGACCGCGCCTACTGCCAGCAGGCCGTCTGCAGCCCCACCCGCTCATCACTCCTCACCGGCCGCCGCCCGGATTCCACAAAGGTCTACGACCTCGTCACGCACTTCCGCAAAGCACTGCCCGATGTCGTCACCTTGCCACAATCGTTCAAGAACGCCGGCTGGCATACGCAGTCGTTCGGCAAGATTTACCACGGCGGTTATGACGACCCGGTCTCCTGGACCGAGCCTGCCTGGTTCCCCAGTGCCAAGGCCTCTGCGAAGGAGACCGCCCTCATTGAAGAAGACGGTGAGTTTGGCGACCTCCAATTCGTTTCGTTCCTCCAGAATCAGAAGGCCCAGCAGAAACGAAAGCAGGCTGATGGTCCCAACATCGAACGCGACCCGAAAACGGGCTTGATCCTCAAAGGCGCCCGCCCGGCCCGTGGCCCCAAGGGAGTCGCCTTCGAAGCCAGCGACAAATCTGATAGCGAATTGGCCGACGGCAAGATTGCCGACGCAGCCATCGAGACGCTGAGGCGTATCAAAGACAAGCCGTTCTTCCTGGCAGTCGGCTTCATGAAGCCGCACCTGCCGTTCATCGCGCCCAAGAAATACTTCGACCTCTACGACCCGAACGCCATTCCGATGGCGAAGTCGAAGTCGCTGCCGGTGGGTGCTCCGTCCTATGCCGGCAACAACTCCGGCGAGCTCCGCGGATACACCAACATTCCCGACGGTGACGAGCCGATCTCGGATGATCTGGCCCGCCAGCTCAAGCACGCCTACTACGCTGCGACCAGCTATATGGATGCCCAGGTCGGCCGCGTTGTCGCGGAACTTGATGCCCTCGGCCTTCGAGACAACACGGTGATCATCCTCTGGGGCGATCACGGCTGGAAACTGGGCGACCACGGCCTGTGGTGCAAGCACTGCAACTGGGAGCCCGATACGCATTGCGCCCTGGTGATGAGCGTCCCCGGCCAGAAAACGGCAGGTCAGCACACCTCCGCACTTGTCGAATACGTCGACATTTATCCCACGCTCTGTGACGTCTGCGGGATCACTCCTGCGGCTGGCCTCGAAGGCACCAGCTTCGCGCCGCTGCTCAAAGACCCGAAGCGTGCGTGGAAGACCGCTGCGTTCAGCCAGTACCCGCGTGCGAAGAAGATGGGCTATTCGATGCGGACCGAGCGCTACCGCTACATCGAGTGGCAGGAAGAAGGCAAAGCCGTCGACCGCGAGCTGTACGACTATCAGACCGACCCGGATGAAACGGTCAGCGTCGCCGGCAAGCCCGAACACGCCGCGCTCGTTGAGAAACTGAGCAAGCAACTCAACGCCGGCTGGCAGGCCGCAAAGCCGTAGGGCCGGGCTCTGCCGGCCGCATCTGACAGGAAGCCGGCAATCCTGGTTGTGTGCGGGTCTCCCGACCCGCACACTCGGCCCGACCGCAGGTCTCCTCGAGCGAGAGAAAGCTCCGCGACGCTCGAGGAGACCTGCGGTCGGAGGGTGTGGCTCGGTCGGAGACCGGCCACAACAGAGCCGCCGACCTCGCTTACATTGAGCGGCAAGGCGCTAGCCGCCGGTCCATCCCATCGAGCGCATCACTCCAATGAGCACCCCGAAAAGTCCGCCCCTCGTCATCGGACTCGGGGAAGCCGTCTGGGACATCTTCCCCGACTCGCGCCGCGCCGGCGGCGCCCCCGGCAACGTCGCCTATCAGGTCCAGCAGCTCGGCGGCCGTGCTCTTGTCGCCACCCGTTTCGGCC
>JAIBBI010000134.1 GCA_019694755.1 Gemmataceae bacterium | reverse complement strand
GAGGGTGCGTTCGATGGGGTCGTGGCTGTCGTAGCCGACGGCCTGGACCCGGCCGCCGCCGAGGTCCTGAATGGTGAGGCTCTTGAGCAGGTCGTTGACGTCGCCGGCGGCGAAGGTCAGGTCGATCTTCGCGTTGCCGTCGACCTCGCCCTCGCGCTGGAAGAATCCGACGCCGGAGGAGAAGAGCACGATCTTGCGCAGCGGCAGGCGGGCCGCGGGCGCGCTGCCGGCCCCCGCCTGGGCGAACGCGGGGCTTTCGACGCCGGCGGGCCGAAGGGCCCAGACGGCCATCAAACCCGCAGGAAGTGCCAACCCGACCAGACAACGGGACAATCGCGGCATCGCACACACCTCACAACAAACAAGAAGGGACGCCCGGCATTACTCTACTACGACGACGAACTCGCGGAAGGAGTTTGGCGAACGCCAAGATTTCGCGTGTGCCGGTGCGGTGGCGACTTCGGAAGTTGCTTCAACTTCCGAAGTCTATTCAGGCAACGCCGCAAACGCCCCAACCGAGGGATTGCTGTTCCCCTCGCTTGCCGCCCGTTGTATATTGTGAGAGACTGGTGAGAGGTCTGCTCGGGCCTCTGCCGGCGTCCCGTCTTGTCATGGATGCTCGCTCATGTCGGTCTACTCGCTCACCAACCGGCTTCGACGCGCCGGGCGATCCTGGGGATTAACGCAACTCGAATCGCGGATCAATCCCGCGCCCTACGTTGCCTCCATCGTCCGGCTCGACGCCAATCCGACCAATGCGTTGTCGGTGCGATACCAGGTCACGTTTACCGAAGCTGTCACGGGATTCGACATCACCGACCTGGCGACGAGCGGCACCGCGTCGGCCGGGGCCAGCGTGGCGAGTCTGAGCGGTTCCGGTGCCAAGTACATCGCGACGGTGAATACGCCGATCGCGGCCGGCCTGCTCCGCCTGGACATCAATGATGACGACACGATCATGGGAGCGGCCAATGAGCCGCTGGGCGGCGTGGGGATCGGTAATGGCAAATACACCTTCGGCCCGAGTTACACCATTGATCGCGTCGGCCCGACCACGACCGTAAGTTCGCCTAACCCGTGGACCGTGCTCGGCGAGTTTCCGGTGACGGTCACGTTCTCCGAGGCTGTCGTCGGGTTCGATGCGACCGACGTGGCCGTGACGAACGGCATTCTGTCCGGATTTGCCGGGAGCGGTTCGCAGTACTCGATGACCGTGACGCCGCTGGCACGGGGTGATGTCAGCGTCACGGTGGCGGCCGGGGCGGCTGCCGACTCGTTTGGCAACTTGAGCGGCAACTGGAGCGTTCTGCAGCGGAATCACAACTTTGCGACCGGCGAGCAGGTTGTCAACTCGACGACGGTCGGTTTGCAATGGCCGGGGACGAGCAACCGCACGATTGCGAGCGACCCGGCCGGGAATTCGCTGATCGTCTGGCAGGGTGTCGGCGCGGGCGATGCCGACGGCATCTTCGCGCAGCGATTCGATGCCCGCGGGAACAAGCTTGGCGGTGAGTTTCGCGTCAACTCGACGACCACGAAGAAGCAGGACGCTCCGACCGTGGCCGTGAGCGCGGCCGGGGCCGTCGTGGTGTGGACCAGCCTGGATCAGGACGGCAGCGGCTACGGGATCTTCGCGCAACGATACGATGCGGCGGGCAGCCCTGCGGGCAGTGAATTCCAGGTAAATGTCACGACAACGGGCGCTCAAACTCGGCCGACGGTCGCGATGGATGGCGACGGGGATATCGTCGTTGTCTGGGAGAACCAGTCGGTCGCCGGAATACCCACCGACATCATCGGCCAACGGTTTAACGGCTCGGGTACGCCTTTGGGTGGCGAATTCACGATCAACTCCACGACAACGGGTTCGCGAGGCCTGCCAAACGTTGCGATGAATGCCGGCGGCCAATGCGTCGTCGTTTGGCAGGGCCATCAGACAAGTTCCGGCAGCGACATTTTCGGTCAGCGATTCAGTTCCGCCGGCGTACCGCTGGGCGGCGAATTCCAGGTGAACACGTTTACTTCCTTTGGTCAGCAGACGCCGGCCGTGGGCGTCGATGCGGCGGGAAATGTCGTCGTGGTCTGGCTCAGCGACGCACAGGACAGCCCGGGTACCGGGGTTTACGGGCAGCGATTCGACTCGAACGGTGCCAAGGTGGGTCTCGAATTCGCCGTCCATTCGACAGGGCCCTTACGGCGAACCGCGCCCAGACTTGCGGTCAACGCCATCGGTGAATCGGTCGTCACCTGGAGCAGTTACGATGAGGACGGCTCGCGCGACGGCGTGTTCGGCCGGTGGTACGACAGGAACGGCGTGGAAGTCGGCGGTGATTTTCAGGTCAATACTTTCACGACCGAGACACAGAATTACCCTTCCGTGGCCATCAGCGCATCGGGAGATTCTGTTTTCGCGTGGACGAGTAACGCGCAGGACGGGAGCGGGTCGGGTGTCATCGCCCGACGGGTTGCGTCTCCCGTTGCCGGGAAGGCGGCACCGTCGGTCACCTCGACTTTGCGCGCCGATAGCAATCCGACGCGCTCTGAGACGGTTCATTTTGCCGTAAACTTCTCGGAGCCGGTCATCGGCGTTGATGCCTCTGACTTCTCGTTGTTCGAAAACGGACTGGCTAACAAAGCCATAACCGGCGTTTCTGGTTCGGGGGCCGACTACTTGGTGACAGTCACGACCGGGGTCGGCAGTGGTCCGCTGCGGTTGGACCTCATTGACAACAACACAATAAAGAACCTCGCCGGCGCTCCACTGGGTGGCGCCGGAGTCGGGGACGGCAGCCTGACACACGGGCAGCAGTATTCCATCGATCGCGTCGCACCCGAAATCAACCTGACATCCGACGCTCCCGGTACGGTCATCGATTCGTTCCTCGTCTTCGCTGAAGTTTTCGAATCGGTCATCGGATTTGACTTGTCGGATGTTGCTGTGACCAACGGTTCGGTCAGCAAGTTGTCGGTCTTTGGCTCGAAATACTCGTTCCTGGTTACGCCGAGTGGTGCCGGAACAGTTTCGATTTCGTGTCCGGCCTTGGGATTCACCGATCTGGCGGGCAACGCCAACGTGGCTTCCAACTCGGTGACTCGCCTGGCGATGGCCGCGACACTGGAAACGCGCGTCAATACGACGACGGCAGGCCGCCAGACTGCGCGGAGTTTGCGAAATGTCGCGTCCGATGCAAAGGGGCGGGTTCTCACGGTCTGGTCGTATGGCGGCGTGTTCGGGCAGTGGTTTGACGCGACTGGTCAAAAGATTGGCACAGAGTTTCTGATCAGTGGCAATACTGCTTTCACCGAAAGCTACCCGGCAGTTGCTGCCAGCGAGTCCGGTGGCTTTGCTGTCGTTTGGAGAGGATACAACTCGTCCGATCCCAGCGGCGGTGTTTTTGCTCAGAGGTTTTCCGCTACCGGCAGCAAGATCGGCTCCGAGATTCTCGTCAATTCAACGACCACTGGCAGCCAGACGTATCCCACGGTCGCGATGGATGCCGAAGGGCGAATGGTCGTTGCCTGGATGAGTGGCGGACAGGGAGGCGATTTAGACGGTGTTTTCGGGCAGCAATTTGATTCCGCGGGTCATAAACTCTGCAAAGAGTTTAAGGTCAACTCTGCCACAGTCGGAAGCCAATACTGGCCCTGTGTCGCAACGAATGTGTTGGGTGAATTTGTCGTGGCATGGACAAGCGACACTGCCGACATTGTCGCCCAGAGATTTGGCCGGGACGGCACTCGGGTAGGCAGTGATTTTCGGGTGAACAGTACGACGGTTGGCACAGACCTGTTTCCTTCCGTGGCTTCCGATGCGATCGGGAACTTCATGGTGGTATGGCAAAGAAACACTACGAGCGATTGGGACGTCTTCGGTCAACGATTCGATGTAGCTGGAATGAAAGTGGGACCTGAAATCCAAATCAACACGACAACGACCAATCACCAACAATACCCGTCCGTTGCCTTGGACGCGTCCGGCAATGCGATAGTCGTCTGGGAAGGCTACGCGCAGTTCTCCAACTATTTCGATGTCTTTGGTCAGCAGTTTGACAAAGCCGGCAATCGTATCGGCACAGAGTTTCGGGTGAACGCCACGACCTTCAATACACAGGATTTTACAACCGTCGCCGTGGATGCCGACGGCGATGCGTTTGTCGTATGGGAGAGTTACGGTCAGGATGGGAATGCCGAAGGTGTCTACGGCCGGCGAATCGCCTCGCCTACTCCCGATGTGGTTGCGCCGGGTGTTCGCGACTTTGTCGTCGATGCCGGCGCGACGCAGCGGTCCCGGGTGACGAGCGTCACGGTCGAGTTCACCGAACGTGTCGCAATCACCCCCGGGACATTTCGCCTGTTCCGGACTGGTCCCGGCGGCGTGTCGAGTCCGGTGACGCTGGTCGTCGATACGTCGGCGAGTACGGCGGTCCGGACCGTGGCCCGACTCACGTTTACGGGGCCGCAGACGCAGTTCGGATCGCTGATCGACGGTCAGTACACGCTGACCGTTGAAGGCGGGACCTATGAGGACTTCTCCGGCAACGCGGGACAGCCCGCGGCACTTTCGTTCCATCGCCTGTTCGGCGATTCCAACGGCGATAGGACGGTGAACGCCTCGGACATCTTGGCGTTTCGGCTCGCGTTTCTCGGCAATGGTCCGACATTCGACTTCGACAACAATGGCGTGGTCGACGCCGCAGACTTTCTCCAGTTCCGCCTGCGGTTTCTCCTGACGATTTGAACGAAACAACGCCGATGTTTTTTGTCAGCGAAGGCAGACTTCGGGGGTTTTACTTCCCGAGTCGAATCCGCCTGCGCGTCAGACCCCCGAAGTCCTTGGTCACGGCGTGACCAGCGCTTTCCACGCCGGTTCGTTGTGGAGGGGTTTGAGCCAGGTGTCTTCGAGTAAGTACTGAGTAGGCGGTGGCGGGTTCATCGAGCGGATCAGCGCGATGGCCCGGTCGACGAGCAGCGGGCGCATCGGGGAGTCGGCCGGGAGCAGCGGCAGCAGACGGGCGCAGTAGTCGGCATGGTCGATGACATGTGAATTGCCGGTCGTCTTCCAGCGGAGTAGTGAGTTGATGGCGTCATCGGCGGGTTTGCCGGCGCGGAGCAGGCCGGCTGCGCGCTGGGCCAGCGCTTCGGTCTGCAACTCGTGGGACCAGTTAGCCCACTTTTTCTCGTCGATCAGTCCTGCTTGGATCTCATCGAAGAGCCTCAGGTTTTCCTGGATTTGCGGGCGGATTTCGACCGCGAGGGCGGGTCGCGATGCCAGAGTGCCCGCCTCGTCGAGTTTCTTCAGTATCGCCTCGGCTGCTGCATAGTGTTCGCGGGTGCCCGCCGGGTCGAGGTCGAGACGCAGCGTGTCGCCCATTGCGGCCGTCGCCATGACGAGATCGGTCTGGTGCGACAGGTTGTCCGGGTCACCGGCCGTCGCCTTGCGGGCGACGGCGAGCGCCTCGGCGGCCAGGCTGCGAGCCAACGGCGGGTTGCGGGCCTTGATGGCGTACTCGGCGAGATTGCCGGCATGGACCAGCACGGCCCTCGACATGTACGGATTGTCGGGCTCAGCCCTGGCCAGCACGCGGGCGATCGGCAGGGCCTCGTTCGAGGCGCGCTCGGCCCCGACTTTGTCGCCCGTTGCGTCGCAGAGATTTCCCTGAAGGTCGAGGGCCAGCGACAGGGCGTAGAAATAGTCGGTGCTGCGAGGATGGGCTTTCACCCATTCGCGGGAGTTTTCGAGGAGCTTTTGCAAAAGCGGCCGGGCGGCTTCGGGGCGGTTCTGCCAGAGGTGGACGCGGGTGGCCTGGGCCATGCAGCGGGCGTAGGCGACGCGAGTGTTCGGCTCGTCGGGTTCGAGTTCCAGGCAGCGGACGGCACATGCGACGAGTCGGTCGGCCATCGGCCCGGTCGGGTCCATTTCGTTGGCATTCATGTGGACTTGGACGAGGGCGTTGGTCGCCAGCATCTCGGCCCGGAGGACGACCATCTCGTGATCGCCGACGGCGGGCAGGTTGCGCGCGATGCGGACTGCGGCATCGGCATGCACGCGGGCCTGCTCGGTGCGACCGGCTTCGGAGTAGAGCATGGCCAGTGCGGTCTCGGCCGTGGAGCGGTTGAGGTCCGGCTCCGCGCTGGCATAGCTGTTGGCGATCTTGTCGAGCCCGTCGATTGCCACTCGGAGCAGCCGCTCCCGGACAATGCGGTTCACGGGAGTGTTGGATATTCGCCGCATCTCGCGGACGAGTTGCTTCTGGGTATCGAGTGCGAGTTCGAATCGAGAACGGGCCTGCTCGGTCTGCCGCGCGGCTTCGGCGCGGGCGGCGGACTCGGCAGCTAGCGACTTCTGCAACGTCCAGTTGTGATAGACCACTCCGGCAATCAGGCCCGCGAGAGCCGTGACAGTCACGGCGATGAGCCCGGCAATGGCGGGCCGCCGGCGGACGAATTTCCAGGCGCGCTCGGCCGGGCTGATGGGCCGGGCGTGGATCGGCAACCCGTCGGCCCAGCGCCGGAGGTCGTCGGCCAGTTCCCCGGCCGACTGGTAGCGCGACCGCGGGGCTTTGGACAGGCACTTCAGGCAGATCGTGTCGAGGTCGCGGGGCGTGCGCGGTTGCAATTGCCGGGGGGCGACCGGCTCGTTGTACCGCACCTGCTCGAGCGTCTCGATGGATGTCGCGGCCTGGAAAGGCGGCCGGCCCGTGAGGCACTCGTAAAGGATCGCGCCGAGGGCGTACACGTCGGTGGCCGGGCCCTGCGTCGCGCCGGTGATTTGTTCCGGAGCCATGTAGCTGGGCGTGCCGAGCATCTGGCCGACCTGCGTCTGGCCGACGGCTTCGGTGAACTTCTTGGCCAGGCCGAAGTCGGTGATGCGCGCCTGGAGCTTGGTGTTGGTCGGCGCAGAAGGGTTGTTGCCGGGCGACCACGTGGAGCCGTGGCCGGTACGTGGCTGATGGTCGTCGGCCGAGCCCATGAGCACGTTGCCGGGCTTGAGATCGCGGTGGATGATGCCCCGTCCGTGCGCGTGGTCGATGGCACGGGCGAGTTGCTCGACGAGGTCGGCGGCGACGGCGGGATCGAGGGGGCCGGAGTCAAGCCGGCGGGCCAGTGTACCGCCCTCGACGAACTCCATTGCGATATACGGTGTGACGCGCCACTGGCCGACGTCGTACACCTGCACGATGCCCGGGTGCTTGAGGGCGGCAACGGCCTCGGCCTCCGCGCGGAACCGATGCTGGTATTCGGGATCGTGGACGACGTCGCCGCGGACAAGCTTGAGGGCGACGATGCGATCGAGCGCAAGTTGGCGGGCCCGGTAGACGACGCCCATACCGCCCCGGCCGAGCATGTCGAGCAGGACGTATCCGGGCGGGGCGTCGGGCGGCGGCGCGGGGGCAACGACTGGCCCTCGCAGCGGCAGGGTCATCGAGGAGTCGGACTCGCGGATCGCCGGTGGTTCGTCCATGGTTCGAGCCTTTCCGCCATCCTAACACAGAATTTACAGGACCGCCCGAGTGGGGAAGAGGGGATATGCGGCAAGAATCCGCGGCGGGTCGGGCCGGCGATTCCTACTTCCCCAGTGACCGGTGTCGGATGCGAGTCGGGGCAGGAACAGGAAAAGGCCGGCGTATTGACTCCCATCCCTACGATGCTGATAACTACCCACCCAGCCCGAAGGGCGACGACCAGGCGCGAGCCGGGGTCGCGAGCATTTTCCAGATTCCGAGATTAACCCGCCCGCCCGGCGACGACCGGAGTGTGAGTCGTCGCGCAGGCAGGCGCTGACAGGAGGCCGACGCGACGGACCGAGGACGGTGGGCAGTTCGGACCCAAGAGCCGGTCGGCTTTCAGGTCCGGACGGACACCCTGAGCGGAACGATGGGCGATGACACGTAAACCGCTCGAGTGACCACTGCTCACCTTCCCCGGTCCGGCCACGTGGGCCTCCTGAGCATTTCTCGATCAATTCACTCTCCTTGCCGCGTCCGACTTGCGATAAGATGGCGGTTACACCGATCATCCCCCGAGTCTGATGCAAACGACCCCCGTCAGCCTGTTGGAGCGATTGCGTTCGCGCCCCGCCAATGCCGACTGGCAGCGATTCGTCGATATTTATTCCCCGCTGGTCGTCACCTGGCTGAAGTCCTGGGGGGCGGACGAATCCGCGATCGCGGACGTCGGCCAGGAAGTAATGATCGCCGTCTGGAACAACATCTCGAAATTTGAACGGCGTGCCGGGCATTTCCGCGGCTGGCTCTGGACGGTCTCGCGGAACAAGTACCGGGAGCACTGGCGACGAAGTCGCGGGGCCCCGACCACCAACGGCAAGGCGACCGGCGACGTCGACCCGACCGACGGCGTCGCCGACTACATCGACGACGAATACCGGCGGTTCGTGGTGAGCCGGGCCATGATGCTGATGCAATCGGATTTTGAATCGGCGACCTGGCGGGCCTGCTGGGAGTTCGTGGCCGAGGGCCGGCCTGCCGACGAGGTGGCCGGGCAACTCGGGATCACGTCCAACGCCGTCTACCTGGCCAAGGCCCGCGTGCTCCGGCGCTTGCGCCAGGAGTTGGCGGGGCTGATCGACGGCATCGATTAGCGACAGATCGCACGACCGGCCCACGTTGTTGTCTTGAACATGCAGAACGGACAGACTGCCATCGAGCCGCATACCTGCCCGGGTCGTCCCGAGTTGGAGGCGTTCCTGCTGGGTCGTGTCGCGGACGGCGACGCCGTCGACGCGCACGTGAGTGATTGTGCGGAATGTCAGCGGGTGCTGGCAACGCTCGACGGTGAAGACGGGCTGGTCCGTGAGTTGCGGAGCGGCGGCGGGATATTCGACCCCACGACGCTGGCGACGGCGGACCGGATCGTGCGACGTGTGCGCGGTATCGCTGATGCACCTGCGGAAGCGGGGCCGATCGACTGGCTCGATCCTGCCGATCGCCCGGGGGACCTGGGGCGGCTGGGCCCGTATCGTGTTGTGTCGGTGATCGGTCGGGGCGGCATGGGTGTCGTGTTCCGGGCGGACGACACCCGGCTGCCGCGGACGGTCGCGCTGAAGGTGCTGCTGGATCAGCGGTGCCTCGCGCCGGAGTACCGCCGGCGGATGGCCGGCGAGGCGGCCGTGCTGGCGAGACTGCATCATGCGGATGTCGTGCAGATCTTCGAGACCGGCGAGCACCGGGGCAGGCCGTACATCGCGCTGGAGTTCGTGGAGGGCGGCACGCTTTCCGAGCGGGTCGGCGACCGGCCGACGGACCCGGCGACGGCTGCCGGCGTCGTCATGCGGCTCGCGCGGGCGATGGCCGCCGCACACCGGGCCGGCATCATTCACCGCGATCTGAAGCCGAACAATCTGCTCGTCGACGGAGCGCCCGGCGAGGGCCTCGACGCGGCGCGGGTCAAGATTACCGATTTCGGGTTAGCGCGCGACGCAGCAACGACGGGCCTCACCGAGACGGGAGCGGTCCTCGGCACTCCCGGGTACATGGCGCCGGAGTTAATCGGCTCCGAATTTGGCCACGGCCCGACCGTCGATGTGTATTCGCTGGGCGCGATCCTGTTTCAGATGCTGACGGGTCGGGCTCCGTTCTGCGGGGCGACGCCGTACGACACGCTGCAGCAGACGCGGACGGAAGAGCCGACGGGACCCCGGCAACTGAACCAGCGAGTGCCCCGAGACCTCGAGACCATCTGCCTGAAGTGCCTGGAAAAAGCGCCAGCACGACGTTATGCGACGGCCGACGACCTCGCGGACGACCTGGAACGATACATGCGGGGCGAGCCGATCCGGGCCCGCGCCGTGAGTCGGGCGGAGCGTGTCTGGAAATGGGTGCGGAGGCGGCCCGCACTGGCCGGACTTGTCGGCGTTACGTGCCTGTCGGTCGTTGCCCTGACGATCGGGGCGGCTGTATATCAGTGGCGACTCCGGCAGTCGTTTCAGAAGGCCGACGCCAACTACCGCGCCGCCCGCGACGCGCTCCTGCACAACCTGAATACCGGGCGCACGGCGGCCGACGGTGGCGTGCCGCAAGTCCGGGAATTGCATTACCAGCAGGCGCTCGCGGCCGTCGAGTTTTTCCGTTCGGCTGCTGCCGACCGCGATGCCGAGACCCAACGCGAACTCGCGACCGTGCTGACCTCGCTGGGCCAGGCGGCGGGTAATCTCGGCAAACGCGACGAGGCGATTCGCTACTTTCAGGATGCAGTCGGCCAACTCGACGTGCTGATCGCAGCCGACGGAGATCGCGTCGATCTGCGGCACGATCGCGCATTTGTTCGAGGCAATATCGGGTTTCAGCAACTCTGGTCGGGGCGAACGGACGACGCAATCAAGGACCTTTCCGGGGCGGTGGACGAATTAGCCGAGCTGGCCGGCTCGGATCGGGCGACGCCGCGGGATGCCACGTGGCTCGCGAAGTTCTCGCACGACCTGGGGACGGCTTACCGGCGCAAGGAGCAACTGCCTGACGCCCGAAGATGTTTCGAACAGGCGATCCGCGTCCACATCGACCGTCTCAAGACCGCGGAGCGGACGCCCACGGCCGAGACGATGTTGGCAGACAGTTACACGGGCCTGGGCCTCGTGTGCTGGCAGGAAAAAAGGTTCGACGAAGCCGAGTCTGCCTATCGGCACGGCGAAGAACGGCTGAACGCGGCCCGTGCGTCGCGGCCGAACAGCCCGGACGCCGCAGCCGCGCTGGGCGCGCTGTTCATCAACTGGGGACTGGTATGCCAGGATCGCGGCGATCTGCCGGGCGCGCTGGAGAAATTGAATCGGGCGGTGGAGGTGTTGTCGGCCGCCTACACGCTGGAGCCGAAGTACGCCCGGCTTTGGTTGCCTCTCCGGAATTCGCTCGGGGCCCGCTCCCAGGTGCTTATCAAACTGGGCCGGCCCGCCGACGCGGCCCGGGACCTGGAACGTGGGGCGGAGTGGGCCGATCCGGCCCAGCAGCCAAACTGGCGAACGGATGCCGTGCGCTTGTGGGTCCAGGCGGGGCAGCCGGGCGAGGCGATCAGGCTGTTGCAGCGGGTGCGTGACGTGCAACCGACTGCGTGGGACGCGATGCTCAAGCGGGTCCGCGACGATCCGGAACTGAACGGGTTTGTAGCCGGCGAGGAGTTTCGAAGGCTCTCCCGGTGAACCGGAGAATTTCTGAGTTTTGTGACAGGTCTTGCGGTCCCGGCGCATTAAGTAGACGGCACTCGCCGAGTTGGAAGAATCCCCGCCCGTCCCGCATAGCTCCGGGTCACGAGCGCCCACGTGATTCCGGACGCGGGCAGGGGCTGTCCGACTCGCCGATCCGGGAGTTGCACCATGTCGATTAGCCGCGTTTTTCGCCGATTGCCACTTCGCTTGCAGGAACTCGAATCGCGGACTGTGCCCGCATCTGTCTTCTGGACCGGCGGTGGAAGTTCTGGTAACTGGCACGACCCACTCAACTGGAGTTCGAATCCGTCGCTGCCGGCTAACGGTGACGATGTGACGATCGCCACGGCGACGACCGTGACTTTCACGGGTTCGACCCCCGCCGTAAACCTCAACAGTCTGGATTGCAACGCACCGTTCGCGTTATCCGGCAGCACGCTGTCCATCGGCGCGGGTGGCGGGAGTTTTAACAGCGGCTGGTCTCAGTCGAGTGGGACCCTGAGCGGCACGGGAACGATCACCCTGAACAGCGCGGGACTATGGACGGGCGGCACCTGGTCAGGCACAGGCACTACCGTGATTGCGGCGGGCAAGTCACTGAAGATTGATTCCAGCACGACTGCTCCGTCAATCAACAATCGAGTCGTGCAAAACCTCGGATCGACGACGTGGGTGGCGACGGGGGGGGCGCCGCAGAACATAAACACGGGTGACGGGGGCTGGACCAACTTCTCAGGCAGCCTGTTTGATGTGCAGGCGAATACGAACTGGGTCAACGTTTTCGGGTCGACCGCGACGCCGGTCACGACGAACGCGGGCGCGTCATTGACTCGAACCGTCGGCACGGGCACGGCACGCTTCGACGGACCGTTCAACAACGACAGTACTGTGACGGTGTCAACCGGCACGCTGCAACTCGGCGGCGGCGGTACCTCAACCGGGAAGTTCTCGCTAACGGGTTCATTACTGGTTTCCGCCAACACGCTGACGTTAAATGCCGGCGCGAATGTGACCGGGTCAGGCACGATGACGCTCGGTAGTGCGACGCTCAAGGTGAATTCCAGCGTCAACATCGACAGCCCGTTTTCCCAGACGGCCGGGCAGGTCACTGGTGTGGGGCCGTTGAACCTGACCAAGACTGCGACCTGGACGGGCGGCTCCCAACTTGGGCCCGGCGTGACAGTCATCCCGGCTGGCGCGACCTGGACACTCGACACGTCAACTAACACGCTCCAGTCCAATTCGCGAACCGTAGACATATCCGGCGCGGTAACTTGGCTCGCGACGGGTGGATCGCCCCAAAGTATGCAGACAGGCGATGGCGGTTGGAACATCAAAACCGGCGGCCAGTTCGACATCCAGACGAACAACACCTGGGTCCACGGTTTCGGCAGCGGAGCCACGCCGATCACTGTGGATTCGGGTGGCAAGCTGTTACGCACGGCCGGCTCAGCGACGGCGTCGATTCAGGGGGCGGTAAACAATTACGGCACGGTCCAAGTCACATCTGGCACCCTGCAGATCAACGGAGGGGGAACTTCGACCGGAACCTACAACGTCGCGACCGAGGTCAAGTTCAACGGTGGGACTTCGACGTGGGCCGCCGGTGCCAACTCGACCGGTGCTGGCAAAATCACACTCGGATCCGCAACACTGACGGCGTCGGGAGCCGCGACCATAGATTCCGGCTTTGAGCAGACAACTGGCCTGCTCACCGGCGCGGGGCCATGGAATCTGAATGGGAAATCACTTTGGACCGGTGGACAGCAGACCGGGCCGGGTGTCACGGTGATTTCAGCCTCGGGCCTTTGGACGTTGGATTCCACCGTATCGTCGTTGCCACTTAATGGCCGAACTGTCAATTTGTCAGGGGCGGCTACTTGGATTGCAACCGGTGTGAGTCCGCAAGGCCTTTTGACCGGTGACGGCGCATGGAACATCAAAACCGGTGGGTCGTTTGATATTCAGGCCAACACCTCCTGGTCGTATGGCTATGGCTCGGGTGGCACCCCCATCAATGTCGAGGCCGGTGGTCTATTGCTCCGCACGACCGGATCGGCGACTGCAACGCTTCAGGGGCCGCTGAACAACAGTGGCACAGTGACCATAAGCTCGGGCACGTTGCGAGCCATTGCCGGTGGCACGAGCAACGGGCAGTTCGCGCTGGCAGCAGATCTGCTTTACAACGGCGGCACCCACACATGGACCACCGGAGCGAATTCGACCGGAGCGGGCAGACTGATTCTGGGATCGTCTACTTTGACGACGGCAGGGTCGGTAAACGTTGACTCCAAGTTTGAACAGACGGCGGGCGTGCTCACGGGGTCAGGCACATGGAATCTGAACGGGAATGCAACCTGGACTGGGGGGCAGCAACTCGGGCCTGGTCAGACCGCAATTCCTTTGGGCGCGAAATGGACGATCGATACCACCACCAATTCCCTGGTCTCAAACAACCGGACCTACACACTTTCCGGCTCAGCAGTCTGGTTGGCCTCAGGCGCATCACCGCAGAACATTCTGACCGGCGACGGCGGATTCAACATCAAAGCCGGAGGGACCTTTGATGTACAGGTCAATAATTCGTGGTCCTATGGCTTCGGGGCCGGGGGTACGCCGATCAATATTGAAATCGGTGGCAAGTTACTTCGGTCCACGGGATCCGGTACGGCAACCATAGGCGCTCCGGTCAACAACGCGGGCAACATCAGCGTCTCGAGCGGCGCAATGAACTTTTCGGCGGGAGGTACCAATTCCGCAACCATCGACGTCGCGACGACGCTGAACCTGACGGCCGGTACGTACACCTGGAACACCGGCACGACGACGAGCGGCGTGGGCAAAGTCGCCGTGACCGGGGGCACGCTCAGCGTTGCCGGTTCCGCGTCCGTGGGATCTCAATTTCTGCAATCCGGCGGGTTCATCAGCGGCGTGGGCACGCTCACATTGAATTCCGCGACGTGGACCGGGGGCCAGCTTCTCGGGCCCGGCACCACCGTCATCGCGGTCGGTGGAAACTGGGTGATCGACAGCTCGACCAATTCACTCATCATGAACGACCGGCAGGTCATTAACTCGGGCTCGACTACCTGGATGGCGACCGGCGCGTCGCCGCAGAACCTACTCACGGCCGACGGGCTCTGGACCAACAAGTTCGGCTCGACGATGACCCTGCAGGCCAATAACACCTGGAGCTGGTGGTCGGGCATGAAAGCCACGCCAATCGTCAACGAGCCCGGCAGCACCCTGCGTCGCAATACAGGGACAGGCACCGTTTCTGTTAATGGGTCGGTGACCAACAACGGCACGATTCAGGCCGACACC
>JAIBBI010000304.1 GCA_019694755.1 Gemmataceae bacterium | reverse complement strand
CGGCGCACCAGCACCGCGGCATGGACCGCCTGCAGCACGCCGCGCCGCACAGCCGCGAATTTCTGCTCCGCTGCGCCGACCGCGGGCAGAACCTCGGCAACATCACCTGGCAGCTCGGGCGGCTGCTCGAGCAATACGGCGCCGCGGAGCTCGACGCCGCGCTCGCGGAGGCCCACGCCCGCGAGTTCGTCCACCAGCCGAGTGTGCGCCAACTGCTCGAGCACCGTCGCGCCGAGGGGTCGTCCCGCGCCGCAGTCGATCGAGGATCGAGGCGCCCTCGCGTCGCAGTCGCTCGAGCAGAACATGCCGGCTCGCGCTCGATCGAGCTGTGGCTGTGCTCGACACCTGGGTCGGCCTCGCCTCGATCACGCCGCTGCACGCCGGCGTAGTGGTGGCGGTGCAGCGATTTCGCAGCGCTGCCCCGTGCCCCGGCCCGCGGGCTGGCCGGGGTGGCCCGCCCGTGGGACACCGCTACGGGGCCGCTACGGCCCGCGTGGGCCTGTTACACCACGGAGGAGGCGTGACGGCCGGCGGCTCGGTATCGCGCTGCCCAGCAGTCGCCGAAAGTTCGTGGCGATCGCGGGCGACTCGAAGACCGCGTGCGTCACCCTGCAGGAGAACAACCTCGCCGGACCGACCTCGTCGACCTGGACCCGAGAAGGCCGATTCAGGCCCGGTCTGCGAAGTCACGTCGGCAACAGCGTCGACGATCGCTCGGCTACATCGTCGTGGTGCGGCTCCACGGCGCCGAGCTCCACGATCGCGCCGTCGGCATCGAAGCCGATCCACGGGGCGCCGGTCGCGGCCACGATCGCCAGCGAACCGATAGTCGCCGGCCTGAAGCCACAGCGATCGTCAACTACCGCGATCCCCCGGCCCGCGGCCTCGGCGTACGACTCTTGCGGGAGACGGTGTTGCTCCGCGGCCTCGACTGCCGCACGGGTGCCGATCAGCACCCGGAACGGACAACGCGTCCCCGGTTGCAGCAATTCGACGCGCAGGACCTCCGCGCCGACCAGCCGGGCCCGCCCGCCGACGAGCGCCGGGACCCGCGTCGCTCCCGACAGTCCGTCGAATTCGAGAATGCGCCCGATCCGCGCCAGCGCATAGCGCCCCGGCTTGACCGCGAATGCTCCAAGCAGCTCCTTCGGCCAGATCGCCGCGACCGCCGCCGGCCCGGCGAGCGTCAGCCCGAGCCCGTCGTCGCGGATGCGGATGCTCTCACGGCAGGTATCGTCGCGCAGCTCGCGCCACGGACAGACACGCCGCTTCGGTGGCGTAACGGGTCCAGGCGGGCCGTTGCGGCCCCGTAGCGAGCGTCCCGCGGGCGGGCCACCCCGGCCACCCCGCGGGCCAGGGCGCGGTGACACGACGCGCGGGTTCGGCAGCAATCTCGCCGCCCTGGTGAGCCGCCGCGGGCCGCGGGCAGCGGGCGGCCGCGCGGATGCAGAGGCGGGCGCCATGCCCGCGTGCGCGAGGCCGGACGTCTACGCTCCGCGGCAGACCCACGACTGCGACGCGGCGGTGCTCGTGCGCCAGCACCTCCCGGGGTTCCTCTCCTGGATGACGCCACATGCGAGTGCTCAGGGGAGCATGCGGCGAAGTCGGCGAAGGAACACTCGTGCATTCAATAGCACGAGATGGAGCCGAAAGGTCGAATCATCCTCGTCGGAAAGACCCGGATGAGACCCCTCCGGGCACAGCCTACGATAGAGCGCCTCCACGAACCCCTTTGAACGATTCACGGGATCCCACTCGTTTAGCCCAACGTCAAAAAAGCTCTGGCTGGCGAGCCACTGTCGCCGATCCGCATGGCTTTCTGGCACGGAACTCCCCCGCGCCAACTTCCTAGCGGCCTCATCAAGAAGGCTCTCGAGGCAGCTTCTAAACATTGCATTCGCCGAAGCATAATCGCCCCTGGCGTGGCTGCTAATGCCTTGGTCAAGATGGCCCAGGGCGGTGGTGAAACCAAACTCTTTCAGCAGTTTGTGGACTTCGTCGTCCGCCGTCGGTAAGTCAACTTCATGGGGCAGTCCTCGGCGCAACTCACCCCCTTCAGCAGTGAAGCCATCTCGCAGAATGGCTCGGTTCAGTTCACCATACTGTTCCTGGAATCGCACATAATCAAACTCACGACTACCCAAGCTGTAGCGACTACAGTTGCCGATAGCCTCACTTGTTACCTGCCGAACGACCTCGTCGGTGAGATTTTCACCGTACTGTGTCTTCGCCTCCGGATTCTTAAGAAGATAGGACACTACAGTGTTACACTTGCTTCGGACAGAACCGAGATTGGCAATCTCCTCCATTCCAACTCCCAGGACAAAACGATGAAACTCGGCCTGGGAGCATCGATCCAGGATGTCCGTGACTGCGATGATCGTGGCACGCGTGAACTGCGCCATGGGGCGCATCGTAGCGGGCCTGCGACGGTCGAGCAACGGCGCCAGTCACGCAAAAATCTGCGCTCGAAGACCTGGGCCCATCTCGGGTCGCCCTGGTCGCCGAGGTCAACCTTTCGCGCGCGCCGTCGCCAGTGACCTCGAAGACGGTGACGCGCGTAACTTCCTCGCCCGCCGGGACGCGACGTGCCCGGGCCCTCGGGCCGGCCGGGGTGACCCGCCCGTCGGGCACTCGCTACGGGGCCGCGACGGCCCGCGTGGGCCTGTTACCCACCGACACTTCGTCATCGGCGGTAGAACCCGGATGCACCGGAGGACCGTGGAGCGTGCTCGATTTCATCACGACGCACGACCCGGAGGATCGAGGTCGGGTACCAGCGTCGGCCTCGGGGGCGAAAGCCCTCGGCAGTCAGCGCCAGTGCGACCTGCCGGAG
>JAIBBI010000133.1 GCA_019694755.1 Gemmataceae bacterium | reverse complement strand
CCGCTACCCCAGCCGGGGCAGGTGCGGGAAAGGTGTCGGTCTCCACGGTTTCCGCGTCGGCGGGCTACGCTCCGCCGCCGCTCCACCCGTGGCTACATTCGGCGGCCCCGCCGGAGCCGACGGATCCCAGCGCCGGCCCTTCCATCCGGCCCGCAGAACGGGTACCATGCCCGCATGCCGTCGAGGCCCAGCGATGCACTGTCCGCGACGAACGCCGACTCCCGCCCCAGGGCCCCTGGCCCGTCAAGATCGCGCGATCCGTGGACCGCGACGCCGTCAGCCGCGATTGTGTCGAGTGTGGCTTGCTTCAGTTCCAGAGAACGCGAAGTCCGCTACCCGTTCCGCACCGAAAAGCGGGAGTTGTTCCGTAGAGGGCACAAAAGTCTTTCAGGACGCTCGTATCACGAACTTTCGCTTTATCCTTACCCAGTAGATGTAACATGAATCGCACGATTCCGGGGATAATTGAAGTCGAAGGACGAGAGTTTTTTTATTTTGAAACGCTGGCGGGAGAAGGCTTCGATGAGATTCTTGACGAAGCGTTGGCTGGCTCAACGGACCTGCCACTGCCCAAATCCGGTGGAGTCATCGAAGAGAAAGTTAGGATTCTCCTTGATAGCAACGTTTCCCTTTTGGGAGTTTCTTACAAAGGTGATTTGGCAGGGTGGAGAGCAAAGCTAGTGGCCTATTGCAATGCCAAGCATCGCAAGTGGGGGAATGTGTCAGAGCAGAAACTGGTGCTTTCCGATGGAAGAGAGCTTGTTCTTGGCGAATGCGACGTGGTATTCGACGGCTAGTGGGTGCTAGGAGAAGAGGAAGAAAAGGGGTCATTGTACTTTGTGGTCGACTGGCTCGGTGTGCCCTCCGGGCCCAATTCGGCTTGAGTGGTCCCGTACCACGGCCTGCAGCCGAGGCTAAGGTCGGTGGGCCCTCCGGGCCCCGCGGAGAGTCCGTGTCCCGGCAGGAGCCGGGCACCAGAACAAAACGCTCCACATCGCCTGGAGCTGATACGTATACGCCGGCGCGGGTTCATCGGCATTCTGGCGAATGCCGCTACGAAAAGGGCACGCGTCGTCGCCGGAATCGATCGCCCGTAGCCGTATTCACCAGAATACGGTCTTCGCGTCACGCCACGCCAAAGCGTTTCGAGTTGTCAGCGTCCGTTGCGTCTACGCCGGCGCGGGTTCATCAGCATTCTGGCGAATGCCGCTACGAAGACGGGACGCGTCGTCGCCAGAATCGATCGCCCGTAGCCGTATTCACCAGAATACGGTCTTCGCGTCACGCCACGCCAAAGCGTTTCGAGTTGTCAGCGTCCGTTGCGTCTACGCCGGCGCGGGTTCATCGGCATTCTGGCGAATGCCGCTACGAAGACGGGACGCGTCGTCGCCAGAATCGATCGCCCGTAGCCGTATTCACCAGAATACGGTCTTCGCGTCACGCCACGCCAAAGCGTTTCGAGTTGTCAGCGTCCGTTGCGTCTACGCAGGCGCGGGTTCATCGGCATTCTGGCGAATGCCGCTACGATGGCGGCATGCGTCGTCGGCTGAAACTTTCGCCCGTAGCCGTATTCGCCAGAATACGGTCTTCGCGTGACGCCGCGCGAGAGCGTTCCGAACGTTCAGCGTCAGGTGCGTCTCCGCCGGCGCGGGTTCATCGGCATTCTGGCGAATGCCGCTACGAAGGCGGCACGCCACGGTGCGGCGGTGTTGTGCTTGCATTTGCGCGGCACCCGACACCCCCTCCGACCGCTGACCTCCTGCCACATTGGCAGTCTGCCCGATTTCCGATTCGCAACTCCCGACCCACGAAACTGCCCGCAACTGACTACCAATCCACCTCTTACGTCCGTCGGCCCGGCCCCGACCTACCCCGTGAAACGAAACGGGTGTGTGTGAAATGAAATGAAATGAAACCCTCATGACGCGCCGGTCTCCTGCGCGGATGAGAATAGGTTCATTAGGAGGAGCTATTTTCAAGGCAACGAAACCCTCATGACGCGTCGGTCTCCTGCGCGGATGAAAATAGGTTCAATAGGAGGAGCTATTTTCAAGGCAACGAATCCGGGCCGTCTCCCTTCGAAGCCGGGCGCCGCTTGACAGCGAGGGCTTAGATCGATTGCAGGAATGACAGCCGGAATGCCAGGAAGTCGGCGGTGTCGACCGTGCCGTTGCCGTCGAGGTCGAAGGTTGGGTTGCCCGCACTCAGGAACGCCAGCCGGAATGCGAGAAAGTCGGACGTTCCGACCGTGCCGTCGCCGTCGGAGTCGCCGAACAGGCGAAAGAGCTTGTTGGTGGCCGGGTCGCCGACGAGGGTGAAGTCGCCCCCGGCCGAGCCGTTACCGTCGCCGTCGAAGTTGACGATGCCGGCCGTGCCGTTGTCCGCCGGGATATTCAGCGTGTACCGCCCGTTGCTTAGCGACCCGTTCGTGATTCCCGCGCCGCTGAACGTCAGCCGGTAGATCGACTGCGTCGGCGTGCTGCCCGAGGAATCGACCGCCAGGGCGACCGGCCCGCCAGGCCCCGTCAGCGTAATGAACGATGCCGGGCTGCCGTTGGCCGTCACGACCTTATCAAACGCTACGGTGACGGACCGCACCATCGACCGCTGGGTCGCCCCATCGTTGACCGTCACCGACGACACCCTGGCCGCCGATGCGACGACTGTACCGGACGCCGTGCGCACAAGGCTCTCATTGCCCGCGTCCGACACCGACACCGTTACCGTTCGCGGCCCCGCGGTCGGGCTTCCGGCCGCGTCGGCATACGTTACCTTCTGCAGCACGCTCTGATAAGTCGCCAATGTCCCCGCACCCGAGATCGTGAGCTTGCCCGTCAGCGAGTCGTAACCCGTCGAAGTCAATCCGGTGCCCGTGAGATCGACCGCGAGCGACTCGGCCGCACCGTCCGGCGGAGCGACCAGCGTGACGGTCATCCCCGTCATGCTGGCCGACGGGTTGCGGGTGATCGTCGCGGCCGGGGCGATCAGCACCGGCGGCAGTCCGTTGGAAATGAATGTCACGTCGTTGCCGGTGCCCGCGCCGTTCAGATCGACGACCGGCAGCGTGGCCGAGCCGATCATCGATCCCTTCAGCGTATAAATCGCGGGCAACGGCCCCGACGGTGCGTTGACCGTCGTGTTGATCGTCACATCGACCGGCGTCGTGATGGAGTAGTTGCCGCTTCCAAGATCACTGAATTGTCCGGCGGTGGCGGAAGCATTCACGGCCGTGCTGCCCGCGATAGACCCGGTGCCGGACGCCAATGTTCCCGTCAGGGCATCGCGATAATCGACGGATCCGGCTGTCAACGTAAAAGTCTGAGTGGAAGGAAACGTGCGTGTCGAACCGGTACCGGTCATTGCCAGCACACCCGAATCCAGCGTCGACTCTGCGCCGCGAATTGCCAGGTTTACATTAACCGGAAATCCAATGGTGACTGTGACCCTGCCGCCATAGTTGGCCGCGGAGGTGCCCGCAGTGCCGCCGACGTTCGGAGCCCAATTCCCACTGTTGAGAGCGGTCGCCAGCGAGCCGGCTGACACGGCCTGAATCGTGTTGTTCGCGAAGTCGACATTCACCTGAGAGGTGCCGGAATACTTGGTGGTCAGCGATCCGGCACCCTGCTGCACGATTGTGCTGCCGCCCACGCTCCCACCGAAGGTCAGAGAGCTGGTGGTCGAGTTGATCGTGAAATTGATAACTGCCGGGGCGATCCGCGATTCGAGGGAATGACAACGGAGGGGTGTGGGACGCCGGCTCATGGTGCGACTCGATTCGAGAGAGGTCGGGGGACTTCGTCTGTCCCCGATAGTAACGGCCCGAACCGCGCTTGTCCAGCAATCGGACTACTTCTTACCGAACCGCTTCTTGACTACGGCAATCACGTCGGCCACGGCGGGCTCGATGATCATGTAATACACGTTGCGGCCGTCGCGCTCCGGTTCGAGCAGGCCGACCCGCTGCATCAGACGCAAATGGCCGGAGGCCACGGGGCTGGGCACGCCGCAGGCGTCGGCCAGCGCGCCGACGGTGTGCTTGCCGGACAGGAGAAGCTGAGCCATGCGGAGCCGGTGATGATGCGCCAACGTGCCGAAGACCTCGGCGGCCCGCGCCAGGTTATCGGTCTTCGACGGTCGTCCGGCCATGAAGCATCCCCAGAAAACACGCACGGCGATGTAGAGAGGAATATTGAGATACGACGACATGACAACCCGGAAGAGGTCAATTCCCCGGGCCGACGGATCGGCGTTTACCAAAGTATCGAACTGACGACATGGCCAGGAGCCCGGCCCCTGCAAACATGACCGCCGCGGAGTAGCAGAATCCGGCCGCGGGCCGCCAGGCCACGAGCGCGCCGACGGCCGCACTGGCGACGAAATCGCCGAACCCGTTGACCGCACCGAGGGCGCCGAAGGCGGTGCCGCGAAGGTCCTGGTCGGCTACGAAGTCGGCCGCCGTCGACCCCTCCAGAGTCTCTTCCATGGCCGTCATCAACCCGTGCAGTGCGAACAGGCCGAGCCACACCCCGGCGGCCGTGACTCCGAAATACAACGTCGCAGCGAACCCGGCCATCGTGGCCGCGCCCGCGAAGTAACCGACCGCGAGCAACGGCGGCCGGCGCCAGTGGTCGCTGAGCCAGCCTGCGGGAAACGCCGTCACGGCCGCGACGAGATGTCGCACCGACAGCAGCCGCAGGCCGAATACGGCAGCATCCGTCGCACCCCAAATTGGTGCGAGCGTCAGTATCGCCGCTGCGTTCAGTAGCGCGGGCGAGCAGTCGCCCATTCCGAATACGCCTACTGAAACAAGGTATTGCCGAAAGTCGGTGGGCAGGCTTCGCAGCGCTTCGCCCAGTCGATACCGCTTCACGTACGCCCCGCGCACTTCGCGGACGAGCAGCGCCATGGCCAGCACCGCCAGCGCACCCGGCACGACGCTCCACCAGAGCACGGCCCGCTCAGGCACAGTCCATTCGGGTCCGATCCTGGCGAGCAACTCGGCGGCCAGGAGAGGACCGAGCACCGCACCGCAAGTGTCACCGGCCCGGTGCAGTCCGAACGCCTTGCCGCGATCTGCTTGAGAAATTGACGCCGCCAGAAGCGCGTCGCGGGCGGGCCCACGCAGCCCCTTGCCGAACCAGCCGGCCAAACGCGCGATCGCGATCAAAGGCCAGGACACGGCCAGGGCGATCAACGCTGGCATGATCGCGGTCAATACATACCCGGCCACGGCGAACGGCTTGCGGCGTGCGACCGCATCCGACCACCAGCCCGCGCCGAGCTTGACAAAACTTGCGATCGCGTCGGCCGAGCCTTCGATGAGTCCGATCGCCAGCGGCGTCACGCCAAACCGATTGAGGTAGGCCGGCAGCACACCCAATGCCGCTTCATAACTAAGGTCAGCCAGAAAGCTGGTCAGGCCCGTTCCGATGACCGTCCGGTTGAGCCAGGGGAGTTTCATACTACTTCGGCCTACCGGTCGCGGGGTCGATCGCCAGGTTCAGCTTTTCGGCCGCGTCCACATAGAAGACGAACCCGTTCAACATTTCGTTGTGAGTCTGATCGCCGTCGACTACAGTCGCCTTGGGGTCCGGGTTGAATGGGTTGAATGTCGAGTTGTCGTAGTGGGCGATGCACTCGAGCCGGGTGCCCTTCGGTAGCGTCTTTTTGCCGTACTCCCAGCGGTAGGCGTGCTGCCAGTCGAAGCTGAAGTTGGGAATCATCAGCAAGGTCTCGGTCTTGCCGTCGGGCGTGTGGGCAAGGAAGGTCATGTCCTTGCCGCGAACGTGCATGTGCGAGAACAGTCCCACTCCGATCGCATCGCACGGCAGCACCCGCGACGCGCTTACTTTGTGGGCCGGTACGCCCGGCGGGATCGTGTACCGGCTCGTCTGCACATAACTCAGCCGCAGCCGCTTTTCAACCGGCTGCTTGCAGTAGCGCAGGCCCACGCGGATCGTGCAGTCTTCTTTTTGCCCTGTCGATACGAAGTGAATCTGCAGAACGAGGATCGACCCGGCCGGGATGCGCACGGCCACGCCCGCGGGCAGCGTCATCGCCTCTCCACCAGGTACCGCGCCGGTCACGAAGTTATCGATGCTGAACTTCGCCCCGAGCTGAGCGTAAGCCATGTTGCAGTGGTGCAGCACCCGCGGGTTATCCGGCTTGATCTCGACGGCTTCGACCCAGGTGTCGTGCGTGAAGACGTATGGCAGAAGCGCGTAGCGATAAGGCACGTCGCCCGAAGCAGGGATCTCGTGTTTCGGAGCCGCGACGATCAAGTCCGGTTCGCCAATCCGCCAGTCTTTTGCCGGCGCGGGCGGTGCGGGTAGCTTGGACAGGTCGCCTTTGGCCCGGTCCGACGCCAGCCAGGCGAGCAGAGTATTCCGCTCAGTCTCGGTCATGCCGCGTTTGTTCACGAACTCGCCGTGGCCCGGAGCTCCGTACCACGGCGGCATCTGCCCCGACTGTACCACGGCCGCGATCGCCTTGGCCCGCGGCCAGACTTGTTCGTAATCGATCAGCGAGAACGGCGCGACCGTGTTAGGCCGATGGCACTCCTGACAGTGCTGCTTCAGGATCGGCGCGACGTGCTCGGCAAAGGTCAGAGCGTTGTCCGGCTTCACCGGCACCGGCGGCGTGATCGGGCACCCGTCGGCCGGGGCGGCAGACACTTCCACTTCGCGGCCGGCAAGCAGCGCGTCGAGGGTATCGCGCAACTCGGTTTTGGTTGCGGCGGGCAGCGTCCCGCCCGGCCGATACTGATCGTCGATCCGGCCGCGATAGCGCAGACGACGGTCCGCATCAAGCACAATCACTTCCGGTGTCATCGACGCGCCCGTAGCTGCGACAGCCGCCCCGTCAACATCGCGGACGACGGGGAACGCCAAGCCATACCTCACGGCAAATGCAGCGATCCCGGTGATCGACTCCTGCCCGTTTGGAAACACGCCGACGAATTGCACACCCTTGGCCCGGTAATCGGTGTCGAGTTGCTTCAGCGTCGGCGCGTAGCGGGCCACGAGCGGGCAACCGGTGTCCGCAAATACGAGCACGATGGCTTTCGCGTCGCGGAAGTCGTCGAGCGAGCGGTTGAGATAGTGGATGTCTTGAAACTTGACGGCCGGGGCACGGTCGCCCGCCGCAGGCGGTGCGGCCAGCATCCAGGCCAGGAGAATCGACTGCACCATGCTCCGCCTCCGCAGATTCAGGGATCATACACCGGCCGGAACGCGGTGTCACTGGAGCGACCGACTCATAGCCTAGGCGGAAGCCCGAAACCTGAGGAATGCTCATGCGCCGGTTCGCATTCGTCCTAACCCTGTTGATCGCCCTGCCGGCCTGTGCCGACGACAAGGCGAAGTCGGACAAACCCAAATCGCCCGACGAGAAGTTCACGGCTTTAATGAAGGAAGCCGAGAAGGAGATGGAAGCGTTCATCGCGGCCGTCCAGAAGGCGAAGCCGGAAGACCGCCAGAAGCTCTTCCAAAACGAACACCCCACGCCGAAGTTTGCCGAGAAGTTCCTCGCGCTGGCGAAGGAAAACCCCAAGACCGATGCCGCGGCGCAGAGCCTGTGCTGGGTCGTCGAAAACATGGGTGGCGGGCCCGCGGTTGCCGAGTCGGTGAAGATTCTCTCGGCCGACCACCTCAAGAGTCCGCGGATCGGGCCGCTCTGCCCAGCCCTCGCCGGCCAGGGCTCGCCCGAATCGGAAGCGATGCTCCTCAAAATTATGACCGAGAACCCGGCCAAAGACGTGCAGGGTCAGGCCTGCTTCGGCCTCGCTGTGATGTACAAGCAGCGGTCGGAGGGCGGTGATGCCAAGGGTGCGGAAGAAGCCGCGAAAATGGCGGAGCGCTATTTCGAGCAGGTCACCGCGAAGTTCGGCGACGTGGCCAGCGCGGAAGGCAAACTCGCCGATCTCGCCAAACCGGAATTGTTCGAGTTGCGCAACCTCGGGATTGGCAAGACGGCCCCCGACATCACGCTCAAGGACCTCGACGACAAAGAAGCCAAGCTGTCGGCCCTCCGCGGCAAAGTCGTCGTACTCGACATCTGGGCGACCTGGTGCGGACCTTGCAGGGCGATGATCCCGCACGAGCGCGAGATGGTCAAGAAGTACGAGGGCAAGCCGTTCGAGTTCGTCTCAATCTCGTTCGACGACTCGAAAGAAACTCTGCAGAAGTTCATGAAGAAGGAGCCGATGCCGTGGACCCACTGGTTCAACGGACCCGACGGCGCGTTCGGCAAGGACTGGAACATCAAGCACTTCCCGACGATCTACGTGATCGATGCGAAGGGCGTCATCCGGTACAAGGAAATCCGCGGCAAGAAACTCGACGAGGCGGTCGAGACGTTGGTAGCAGAAGCCGAGAAGAAGTAGTTGCATTGTGCCCGGCCGGGATCATTGCGAGACCGGCCGGGCGTTTTCGTTTCAATCGGTGGGCACGGCCGCCAGAAGTTTGGCGATCAGCGCGTCCGGCGTGATCCCGTCCGCCTCGGCCGCGTAGTTCAACAGGATGCGGTGCCGCAGCACCGGCGGCGCGACCGCACGCACGTCTTCCGTGGACGCACACGGTCGGCCGTGAAGCACGGCGCGGGCCTTGGCCGCCAGAACGAGGTATTGGCTGGCCCGCGGCCCACCGCCCCAGCTGACATACTTGCGAACGAAATCCGGCGCGGCCGCCTCCTTCACCCGCGTCGCCCGCGTCAGGCGAAGGGCATATTTCGCCACGAACGGCGCGACTGGCACCCGGCGGACGAGTTGCTGCATCTCCACCAATTGCTCGGCCGTGATGACCCGATTGATGCGTGCCGCCGGTCCCGAAGTCGTAGCGCGGACGATTTCATATTCCTCGTTTTCGTCCGGGTAATCGACCATCACGTTGAACATGAATCGGTCCTGCTGTGCCTCGGGCAACGGGTACGTCCCCTCCTGCTCGATCGGGTTTTGCGTGGCCAGCACGAAGAACGGATCAGGCAACAAATGTCGTTGGCCGCCCACGGTGACCTGATGCTCCTGCATCGATTCCAGCAGTGCGGCCTGTGTCCGCGGCGGAGTGCGGTTGATTTCGTCGGCCAGCACCACGTTGGCGAAGAGCGGCCCGTGTATGAACCGGAACGCCCGCTCTCCCGTCGTGCGATCGATCTGCAGCAGTTCGGTACCCGTGATGTCGGCCGGCATGAGGTCCGGCGTGAACTGGATCCGGTTGAAGCTCAGCGCCATTGCGTCGGCGACGGTCCGCACCATGAGGGTCTTCGCCAGGCCCGGCACGCCGACGAGCAGGCAATGCCCTCGGGCCAGCAGCGCGAGGACAATCTGTTCGAGGACATCCTTCTGCCCCACGACGGTCTTGTGGCACTCGTCGAGGAGAGTCCGGCACGCGGCACAAAGCCGCTCGGCTGCCGCCTCATCTCCGTCGAGCACGAGTTCGAACACGTTCTCACCTTCCGCAATCTCACGATTCATGGCGCTTCAAACCCTCGGACCGAACCAGTGACGGCAATCACCAGTGTAGCAGCATCGCCGCCCACAGCGACGCCCGGGCCGAACGCGGGAATTGTCACCCGATCGATGACCTGACCGTTTCCGGGTGTGAGAAGCGTCAAAACGTACTGATGTGTTGCGGGTCGGGCATCGGTCCAGACCCAATCGGCCGTCATGCTGCCGACGACGACCCGGCCCGCACCCGCGTCGGCGGTCCAGCGAGCGGGACCGGATTCCCTGGGTTCGGACGCCACTCCCTCGGCCCAATATCGGGAATCGGACGGCGACGCATCGGGGCGCACTTCGACCATTCCGCGGTCCGTTAGTTCGGCAACTCGATGGTGGCCAAGGACCCGCGTACCCACCATGGCGACCGGCGTGAACCCGAGCTCGTGCCGGGCTTCCAGGTCCGCGCCGGGCAGGCGACGCACGATCAGACTCGTATCTCGTGCGGTGAAAAGACGGTCATGCGTCGCACGGAGCGGCCTCTCGTCGCGCGGCAGTTCAACCGTCCATGCAGGTCGGAGGTGCGTCAGGCCGGGAATTCGGGCCGGCCCGGTACTCGGTGCGGTGCCGCCCTCCCTCAAGACTCCGAAGCGCGGCGGGCCGAATCGCACAAATGTCATCCGGTCCGGGCCAGCAATGACTAATGTCTCTCCGGCCAGCGCGAGATTGCCGGGCGGCAACTTGCGGAACGCGGCCGGCGTGTAGATCGGCTGCCCCTGAAGCGTCAACGCCTGCAGTCCGTTCGTACGCGTCGGGAACAGCACGACGTCGTCGAGAATCATCCCGCGACCTCCTGGGGGCGCACTGCGAAACGAACCCCAATTCGGGTCGATCTTTCCCGACACCACGTTGATGGCTCCGATGCCCCGCAGAGGGCCGTCGGCCGTTACGATCAGTCGCCCGCCAACGACTCCGAGAACGTGGACCGTTTCCAGGACCGGTGGTTGTTTCCAGAGCGGCATGCCGGAATCGGCATCGAGCGCGAGCAGTTCTTCGCAGTCGGCCGGCGCGACGAACACCCGACCATCCGCCGCGACTGGCGGGCAAACATCGCGCGGGGAGGGCATCAGGTCGCCGGTCAGGCCACGATTGCCGCGCGTTGAGTAACGGTAAAGCCAGGCGGGCCGCCCGGTTGTGGCATCGAGGCTCACGATAATACCGGCATCGGTGCAAGCGACCACGTTGGTCCCGGCCCTTGTCAGCAGGATCGGCCTCCGCGAACCCGCGGGTTCCGGGGGCAACTCCGCCACCGCCCGACTCCACCGGGGCCCCGTCTCCGGATTCGCCGCGTCGAAGCACCCGATGTGCAACACGGACCGTCCGGCGTCGTTCACCGTCCACGACAGATAGACCCGGTGACCGACGACCAGAGGGCACCCCTCAAATTGGACACCGGCACCCAGTTGCTTCGACCGGATCAGCCAGAGTCGCTTCCATCGAAAGCCTCCTTCATTCACCTCGCCGACGAGTGCGACGACGGCTTCGCGGTGCAGCCGGGCGAAGAGGCGATCACCATCGCTCGAGAACGTCGTGATCTCCGTATCGTCCCGAGGTCGGTCGTCGGCCTCGATATCCACGATTCGTCCCGCGTCCGGGTCGATGGCGGCAATCCGGCCTCGGGCCGCCACTGCAATGCGGTTTTGCCACACGAAGGGGTAAGTCCTCGGCGAACGCCAGGCGACCGTCGGCACGTCGTCGAGTTCCTCGCCGGGCCAGGGGAACGGCTTTTCCACCGCCCGCGGGGCGAGATGTGCAATGCGTCGGCGCAGGACTCCGCGTCGTTGTTCGTCGACGGCAAACGTACTGGCCACATTCGTTGCGGTGGGGCGGAGCGGCAGACTGGCGTCTTGCTCCAAGCTGACCAGGATGTCGATGAGAAGTCCTTCGCGCCCCGCGAGTCGCCCGCGATTCTTCGGGAATCGCTTTGCAAACTCTTCGCGGACCTTCGAAGTGTCCTCGCCGAGCAGTCGCCCGGCCACGATGATCTTGGCATGGATGCTGGCCGGATCCAGGCTGTGATCGGGCAACGCCGGCGGATCGCCTGGCATCGGGCCGACGATCCGTTGCCAGGCCACCCGCGCTTCCGCGGCGTTGCCGACTTCGCATTCCAGATCGCCGAGCAGGTCCAATGCCCGCGCGGCCGCCCGCGTTGGATACCATTCACGTGTTAGGTTGCGGAGCTTGAGGAGATCGCGAGTCGCACTCGCGTCCCGTAACATGCGCGATGCCTGATCCTCGAACCGGTGCCGATAGGCCGCCTGCATTGCGGACGTGCCGGCAATGCGGCCGAGAATGACCCGCTCGCAGGGATGAAGAACGGCGGAGCCTTGAGCGGGCACCCAGTCGTCGCGGGCATCGTCGAGGAGTTTCAGGTACTGCGTCAGTGCGGCTTCGGGCGGGCCCGTGCGCTCGGCTTCCGCGCATTCCGCCAGTCGCTCGATGGTTCGTGACGATAAGCCCACAGGCCGGGCGGGCTCTGCCCCGGCCAATATCGTCGCGATCGCGAGGAGTTCGATCACGTGCGGGTCGGCCCCTGCACCGCCCGGCCGAAGCCGAAGAGGAGTAAACCGCCGAACAGCGTCAGAAGTATGTGAGATTCGGTAATCGTGTTCGGATCGAGCAGGTTCCCCGCCATGCCGATGGGGGCGATCAGCAGTCCGATGACCTGTAACAATCGGCCGATCCGATACATAAATCGCTGCTCCAAGATACTATTTAGTGTACGAGTCATCGACCGATCGGACGGGTCATCTCTCCTTGACATGAGGTGTCGCAACACTAAAACTGCCCGGAGCACGCTCGACTATTTTTTGGGGGTTGGACCCTATGGCGAAGGGCACGTTGGTAACCACCGGCCGTTTGGCTACGTGGATGCTGTTGTGCGGGATGATCGGGATTATCGGCTGCGGTACGGAAGACGCCTACCCGGTCACGCTCCAGTATCCCGTCCGCTCCGACCTGATGCTCAAGGCCATTCCGAAAGTCCAGCCGACCCGGTTCAACTACCCCGGGCAACTCCCACTCGACTTCCTTGCGACGCTCCCCACCCGCATCGACCCTAGCCAGCAGGCCCGCGTCATCGACTACGCCACGGTCGACCTGCGCGTCAAGAACGGCTCCCTGAAACTTGACGACAATGAAAAAGGCCTGCTCGAAGAGAGCAAGAGCAACATTCTCGACCCGCGGAACCTTCACCCGGCCGAGAAGGCCAAGATCGGCGAAGTCCTTCAGCAACTGTTCGGCACGCCGGCCGCACCGATCGTAAAAGTGAAGTCCGACAAGGAGCCGATGGGCGTCGCTCCCGAAGTGGTGTCCGGCCTGCAACTCGACCCGGCCACGTTGAAGGACGGCAGCCGGCTTTACCGCAAGCACTGCCTCCACTGCCACGGCCTCGAAGGCAACGGCAGGGGCCCCACCGGCGCGTGGGTCAACCCGCACCCCCGCGATTACCGCCAGGGCGTGTTCAAGTTCACCTCGAGCACGCAGGACCTCGGCGAACGCAAACCGCGGCGCGACGACCTCATGCACGTCCTCGTTCACGGCATCGAGGGATCTTCGATGCCCAGCTTCGCGATGTACGACAGGGCCGACCTCGACAAGATCGTCAGCTATGTCATCCACCTCAGCCTCCGTGGCGATGTGGAGTTCTTCGTGATGAGTCAGTGGCTCCAGTCGCCCAGTAAGCTCGTCAATCCGCCGACGGCGGAAGAGATTGAAGCGACCCGTGCTTCGATGATCGCGGAAGGCAAGAAGGCCGACGAGGTGCAGAGTGCAATCAACGAAATCAAAGAAAAGATGAAGGCACCGACGGAAGACCAGATCAAGGAAGCCCTCGCGGCCCTGTCCGGCTCCTTCGGCGAAGCGGTCGACGGCTTCTCGAGCCGCTGGGTCGCCGCCCAGTCCGCGGCCATCACTCCCGACCCGTATCCGTACCCGGATACCGAAGAGGCGTTCCTCGAGTCGGCCTCGCGCGGCGCAACGCTCTTCACCACCGGTACCGCAAGTTGCGTGAGCTGTCATAAGAACTATGGCCGGGAGGCCCCTTACTACTTCGACGCGTGGGGTACCGTTGTCCGCCCGCGGAATCTGGTCGACGGCTACTACCGTGGCGGCCGGCGCCCAATTGATATGTACTACCGCGTCTGGTCCGGCATCAACGGCGCGGGCATGGCGAGCTATGACAAGGAACTCCGTCCCAACGATCAGGACAAGGCCAAGAAGGTCGACAAGATCTGGGATCTCGTCAACTTCATGCAGGCGCTCCACTACCCGGACCTCCGAGCGAAGCTGAAAGCCAAGTACGGAATCTCCGTCGACTGAGTCACTCCGCCGTCGCATTGAGGGTTTGCGCATGCATCGGTTTTGGGCCTTGCTGTTCGGCGTGGTGCTTACGGCCGTCTTCGTCTCCACCGCCATCGCTCCGGCGATGAAGTGGTGGCCGCCGATGCCCGCCTCAACCTACGCGCCGGACATCGACAAGCTGTTTATTGCGATTCTGCTCACCACGGCCTTCTTCTACGTGCTGACAGAAGTGCTTCTGGTGCTGAACATCCTGCGCTCCGGCCGGCCCGACGCGAAGTCCACGTTCAGTCACGGCAATAACAAACTCGAGTTCGTCTGGACTGCCATTCCGGCCGTTATTCTGATCGCCCTCGCAGTGATCCAGATCAACGTCTGGGCGGGCATCAAGTACCCGACCAAGATGGCCGAGAACATCGAGAAGGGCGAGCCGCACCTGCAGCTCGCCGGCGACGCCCGCCAGTGGGAATACCGCTTCCGTTACCCTTCGGTCGCCCATTTCAACGAGTGGCAGAAGAACCCGACCGAGGCCAAGAACGACTTTGCACGTCGGCTGCCCGAACGCCGGGACGACATCCACGTCGGCAACGACATCCACACATGGAAGGGCGTCCGCACGCTGGTCCATCTCCGCACGCGGGACGTCGGCCACAGCGTCTTCTTCCCCAACCTCCGACTCAAGCAGGACGCACTGCCCGGGAAGATCATCCCGCTT
>JAIBBI010000303.1 GCA_019694755.1 Gemmataceae bacterium | reverse complement strand
AACGCGCGGTGCGATGGCGTCAAAGTCCCACGACCAGTCGCGGTTAAGCACGAGTCGTTCGTATCGGCCGTCCTGAAGCCCGGCGAGGGTTTCGTAGAGGATGTAACTGGGATACGGGGAGAGGACGAGGTCGCCAGGGTCGACGAAGGTCCGGAGCAGCATCGTCAGGTTTTCATCGCTGCCATTGGCAGGAAGGATCCACTCGGCATCGAGCCCGAAGAGCTCGGCGGCTGCCCGTCGGAAAGACGTTCCGACGGGATCGGGATAGATGTTGAGCCGGGAAACGGCGGCGGCGATGGCCTCGCCGACTTTGGGCGAAGGGGGGTAAGGGTTTTCGTTGGTGTTCAACTTGACCCAGCCGGATTCCTGCGGCTGCTCGCCCGGGACATAGGCGGCGGTTCGATCGATGGCAGGACGGAACAGGGACATGGGTTAATTCGGCCGCGAAAGGAAGCAATGCCGCGGAACGGCCGCGGGGGGCAAACAGGTGATGTAGCGGATCACCAGAGAAATGACACGCCGCGTCCGCGGGAGTTCACCCTGGGTGCGACGACTGCAGAACAGGTGGGACCGTCCGCGAAATGACGGATTCGCGCCGTGTCAGGCCTCCACCGGCTCCTACCGCAACAGGCCGTTCCGGGATTCCGCCGTGCGTGTGGGCGCTGGTCCGGGCGTCTGGATGTCGCGCAGTTCGAGCGTGGTCTCCTGGCCGCCGGTCCGGGCGGTTTGTCGCACCTTGCCCAGGTGCGGCGCGAACTCATAGGTGAGGGCCACGGGAGTATTGCCAGCCGTGAACTTCGCACCGGTCACCTTGTAGGTTTTGAAGGGTGTCTCCGGCTCGCCGCGTGGATTCCGGAAGGCGAACGAACCCTCGCCGGAGACGAACTCGCCACGGATGGACTGTCCGGCGACGGTGGAATCGACATTCCATTTCGAGTCAGGAGCCGCAGGGAGCGCGATGAACCGCAGCGGGGGCTGAACCGGCTTGCCGGACACCGCAACCCGATACACGCCGTCGGCACGGACGGTCACGTGTTCGTAGGAAACGAGATGGTCGTCATAGATCGTGTCGATGCGGGCGCAGAGTTCTCCCTGCACCGTTTCATGCTTGACCACTTTTTCCCGGACGATGAGCGGGCCGGACTGGAACAGCCACTGGGTTCCAACGGCCAGCGGATAGAGTTCGCACGAGGGCAGGGCGGACGACTCCGCCACGGCGGCGGCGCTCTCTGCCGCGTCCAGCGGTCCGGGCGCGAAGGCCGCGAGGATGATGGCGAGGAGGAATCTTGAACGCGGATACCGGATCGCCGGACGTCCGTGCGGGCGATTGTTTTTGGTCATGAAAAGTTCTCCAGGCGACGGCCCGCGGCGCCCATTCAGGGTAATCCACAATCGGAACTCTCAACAATCGGGGTTTTTCAGAGGCGGGACGAATCACGACCGGAGTGAAATTACCGGCCCATTTCGGGCAAGGCCTTCTTGAAACGCATTGAAAAGGCCCGATAAAATCCGCCAGCCTCCGGCCCCCCATGCAGCGCTCCGTTTGACGGTCGATTGTATGCCGTGACCGTCGGCCCATTTGCCGATCGCGGTCGTCATCGATCGGGTCGATCGCGGTTGTCGTCGATCGGCCGGCCCTCGAGATCCCCTAACTGTAGTAGCGAGGTCATGTCCAAGGCGTCCGACATTCGGGTCGTGGAAGCTGAAGTTTCGTTTGAGCCCTGCAAGTTCCGCGCGCCCCTGAAGTTTGGCGGGCGCGTCATGGAGCACTCCACGCTGATTAACGTGCAGGTGTCGGTCGAAACCCGGAGTGGCAAGAAGCATGCGGTGGGCTTCGGCAGCATGCCGGCCGGCAATATCTGGGCCTGGCCCTCCAATGAAGTCGCTCCCGATCAGACCGAGCAGGCGATGCTCGACTTCGCACAGGAAGTGGTCGACATCGCCACCAGCTTCCAGACGTACGAGCATCCGCTCGACCTCGCCTACGACCTCTCCGGCGAGTACGAGCACCTGGGCAAGGTCGTCGCCAAAAACCTGGGTCTGGCGGAGCCGATGCCCAAGCTGGCGGCGCTGGTGGCCGCCAGTCCGCTCGATGCCGCGATCCACGACGCCTACGGACGGGTGCACCTGCAGAACAGCTACAACATGCTGTCGAAGCAGTACATGAACCGCGACCTTTCGGAGTACCTCGACAAGGACTTCGCGGGCGAATACCTCGACAAGTACACGCTGCGCGAACCGAAGCCGAAACTGGCGCTGTATCACCTCGTGGGAGCGCTCGATGCGCTGACCCCGGCCGAGGTGGCCAAGCCGCTGAAGGACGGCGTCCCGGAATCGCTCGAGGCTTGGGTCGCGGCCGAGGGCCTGACGCACTTCAAGATCAAGCTGAACGGCGAAGATTTGGCGTGGGACGTCAATCGCGTCCTGGCGGTCGAGCAGGTGGTGTCCGCGGTTCAGAAGAAGAAAAACGTTTCGACGTGGCACTACTCGGTCGACTTCAACGAGAAGTGCGCGAACGTGCAGTACGTTCTCGACTTCCTGAAGCAGATTCAGGCCAAGGCGCCGGCGGCGTATGACCGGATCCAGTACATCGAGCAGCCGACGAACCGCGACCTGAAGGCCAGCGCGGACAACAAGATGCACGAGGCGGCCAAACTGAAGCCGGTCGTCATTGATGAATCGCTGGTGGACTACGATGCGCTGCTGACCGCACGTGAGCTGGGCTACAGCGGCGTGGCCCTCAAGGCCTGCAAAGGTCATAGCGAAGCGCTGTTGGCCGCGGCCGCCGCGCAGAAGTTCGGCATGTTCCTGTGCGTGCAGGATCTGACGTGCCCGGGTGC
>JAIBBI010000132.1 GCA_019694755.1 Gemmataceae bacterium | reverse complement strand
GGGAATCCTGCTGACCACCGAGGAATGCCTGCTCTCGGACGTGCAGTGCCGGAACCCAGCGATGTCCCGCGGCGACTACGAGGCGGTGTTTCGCAAGTACCTGGGCATCGAGCGGACGATCTGGCTGCACAAGGGGATCGTCGGCGACGACACCCACGGCCACGTCGACGACCTGGCCCGGTTCGTGAGCGAGTCGACCGTCTTGCTCGCTTCGGAAGCGGACGGGGCCGATGAGAACTTTGAACTCTTGCGGGAGAACCGCGAACGGCTCATGGCGGAGCCGGGGATCACGGTGGTCGATCTGCCGATGCCCGCCCCCGTGATCTTCCGCAAGCAACGGCTGCCGGCGAGTTACGCCAACTTCTACATCGGCAACGAGGTCGTGCTGGTCCCGACGTTTAACGATGAGAACGACCGGCACGCCCTGGGCATCATCGCGGACCTGTTCCCCGGCCGGCGGGTGATCGGCATCCACTCCGTGGACCTGGTGTGGGGCCTGGGAACGCTACACTGCCTGTCGCAGCAACTGGTGGCTGCGACAGGGCGGTAGACGGTGGGCCAAAAGAACGGCTTTGAATGCCTTCACTCGCCGACTACGACCACCGACGCGGCCCAGAATGATGGCACGCACCAGTCCGGTTCGAAACTGCCAACCCGCACCCGGATGTCGTCCAACTTCCGGGCTGATACGTCCGCGACGTACACCCGACACCAACCGCCCATCTGCCCGCGGGGCAACTCGACCTCCCGCGGGGCGAGGAACCTCAGCCGCCGCTCTACTCCGCTCCGCGCGAACACCAAGTCGATGTACGCCTCCCGCAAGTCGGTCGGGTGGCTGCGGTAGGTGAACTCGACCATCGCCCATGAGTACGGGTCGGGCAAAATCGGGTGGCAAGGGTCGCCGTCGAAGTCTTCCACCCGCAACGCCCTCTGCCGCTGAACGCGAGAGTTCACCCGCGGCGGCCGCTGGTGAGGCCCTGAACTCTTATGGGACAGAATACAGTGTCAGGTTAGATTGCTAATCTGTCCTGTCCCATTGCCGCGATGGCATGTGCGCGGGAGACGGTCGGGAAGTGGTCCAAAAACTCCTCCAATGAATCTCCCGCAGCCAGATAATCGAGCAAAGTGCGGACCGGTACCCGAGTGCCTACGAAAACGGGCGTACCACCGAGGATGTCGGGGTCACTGTGAACGACGGATGAAATCGGCGGCATGGTCACACCTCCTTCCGGAATTGTACCGAAGATCTGCGGCGGCTGAAATCACCATCTGCCCATCGTCGCCGCTCGTCGCGACGGACCTCGATAGCCCCCGCCGGATGACGAGGCCCGCGGGCGCGTCCTTCGCTAGCAGAATGTGAATCCGAGCCGGGGATTTCCTCGCCATGACGTCGCTGGGGCTAAACATATCGTTTGACTGAATCTACCTCTTCGCGGGGTTGCTCCCAACGAATCACCAATCCGTCTTCGGGGTCGATCACTTCACCGACCTGCCGGAAGCCGCACTTCGTCAGCACCCGCTGCGACGGCCCGTTGCCCGGTTTGGTGTGCGCCCGCACCACCTGCACCCGGTCACTCGCGAAGGCGAATCCGACCAGCCCCCGCGTCGCCTCCGTGGCGAATCCGCGGCACTGGTGCGCCGGGTCGATGCCGTAGGCCAGCTCCACCATGCCATCGGCGTCCGGTGGCCCTTTGAATCCACACCCGCCGACGGTCAGGCCGGTGGCACGTTCGATAATCGTGAACTGAAGCGACCAGGGGTCGCCCGCCGGAGTCGTCCGGACTCGGGCCAACCAGTCCGGCGACACTTCCGCCCGGACTTCCTCAGGGAGCGACTCGACCCACGCCAGTACTTCGTCCGGCGTCTTGAGCAACAAGTCGAGGCTCGCCGTGGAGATCGTGACCTCAGCCATCCGGTAACCCTCGGCCGCAAAACGAATCGCTCCATCTGACGAAGAGACACCGCCATCCCCGGCCATGTTCGCTCGAGAAAGACGCGTCCCTTCAGTTGCCTTCGCGTTTGTATTCGAAGCGCTGGGGCCGGCCGCCCTTGATGAAACCGATCGAGGCGTTCAGCCGGCCCTCGGCCGAGAGTTCGTACACGATCCGCTGTGGCGAGTCGTGCCGCGGATTCTCGAACACGGCCCGCGACTTGCCCGATTCGGTGAGCACGAATTCGGTGGGCGGCACGCCGTTGGGCTGCGCGACGTAGACCAGCCCGCCGTCGCGCTCGACGATCCGCAGGAACTCGAACGCGACCATCCGGTCGCGCGACACGGTCCGCGACACGCCGAGCATGGCTCCGCCCAACGGCGGACTCCACCGCTCTTCGATCGAGGCCGCTCCCCGCACTCCGACCCACGGTCCGGCCAGCCAGGCCAGGTCGGCCGCGGTGGCCTCGGCGGGCGCGGGCAGCGCGATGTCCTTCGGATGGCGGTAAAGCGCGACCGAGTCCATGCCCGTGGGCGGGTCGACCTGGACGCGTGCGAGCATCCCGTCGGCCGTGACGCGCAGTTCCGTACGGATCAGCCCCGTCCGCGAGTTGTCGGAGGTCCGCAGGAGTTCCGCGTCGTACCGGAGCGCTCCGTCTTTCCATTCGCCGCGGTAGCGAGAGGCCGCGCCTTTGGTCTTTCCGGGGACTTCGCTGGCCGAGCCGTCGAGCGCGATGCGGATCTCGCGGTCGCGGCGAATCAAGACAACCGCGCCGTCCTCGACTCGCAGGCGGACCCGTGCGCTCATGCTGGGCTGCTGCTGCTCGACCGCCCGGCCCACTGTACGATCTTCGACAAAGATCCACTCGCCGTCCAACGCTTGCAGGCCGTCCGGCGGCGCGAACCGCGGGCTCGCCGTCAGCATCGCGCCGACGGTTGCGAGAAGTGCGATCGCCATCACCGACCCGGAGCGAAGAGGCATGGTAGAGTCTCCCGACAGAAGACGGTCATCCGAATGGCCTGGCCCGCGACCGCGTGGGCCGGGAGTGCCAGGCTCCCCGGCAACGCAATCGCCGGGGCTGATCTCAAACTACAAGCCTCGCCCGCCCCCGGTCCGGTGTGGCGTCCGGATTCTTCGTGTCGTCAGAGTGACAACGGGCCGGTCGCGCCGCAACCGCATTCGCCGACAGCGCCAACTTGGCGTGGTCAAGTACACAGCCAACAGTGTCGGATGGTGTTCGCTGACGGAGAAAGAAACGTCAAAAGCACGGGGACCCCGCCCCCGGGGCGTCATCGCAACTTGCGTCGGTGGGCCATGAAGGCGGTTAGCCCATGGGTACGGGCTTGCTAGCTGACCACAGGCGCGTCCACCGGGCGAGCACCGTGGTGAATGCCGCGACGATCAATCCGATGATCGCGCAGACTGCAAGCTGTTCAACCAACGTGAGGCGAAACTTGATCTCGGGGCCGTTGCCACTGTCGTAGTGGGCGGTCCAGTCTCCGGTCAACCAGACGACCAGCAAGATTACCAGCCAGAGACCCAGGAAGAGCCAGAGGTAAGGTAGCGATTTGGGCGCGGCTGGTTCGGCGATGCTCGCGGCTACTCGCCTCAGAAGATCATCTCGCGTACCGTTCTCGATGTGAAGCGAAATGCCGGCGAATACGTCCGAGTGCAGTACTACTGTGGCTCCGTCGATCTCAAAGTCCCAATAATGCTGATCGAAACTGTCGAGTCGTCGGAGACATTTGCCTTTGTAAACAGTTTCAATTCGCTTGGCAATGGTGAGGAAACAGTTCTCCCCATCACCCATTTGGATGCACAAGCGACCTGAAGCATCCTTTGTTTCCTTCACGTCTTCTTCACTGAACGACCCACCAAAGCAGTCGTGGGGGCCGAGCGAGCAATGACCCTCGGGAAATCCTACCTGCCCCCGCCATCTGCTGCAACGCGGGGTTAGGCCTTGCCGCCACTACGGTTGCGGATCGGACGACGGGATTCGTGCAAGCATCAGTGTACTGTGGAACGCGCCGACTGCCCGTGCGGAATCCTCCCACGGGAAGGGTGGATTCGAGATGAAGGAGGCGATTGGTCCACTTTGCGGCCACAGCGGAACGTGCACACCCCGCCAGATGGCCAACCGCCAGCCCTCATATGGCCAACAAGCGACGAGGAGAAGCAGGCGGCCCAACTGGAGTGTGACTTTGTACGAACGGGCAGCGGCCTCACGTGGGTCGATACCCAGCACCTCATCGCCCTGTACGCCACGCCACCACGCCCCTTGTTGCCAATAAAAGTCGCGGTCGGCCTGGTGCTGCTGTGCAAAGACCGAAACACTTGTCGGCACTGGTTGGAGGTTTGTGTACAGTTCGGCCAAGTGCCCCGCGGGCACCTTGCTTTCGTAATTCGATGCGCTGTTCAGCATGTACGCCGTTTTCACCGCCCATCGAGCAACGACCGCTCGTTGCTCGTGTGACAATTCGCTGACGAGGCTGGCTCCCTGCATGAGCGGACGTAACAACGGGATGGTGTCGGCTTCAAGCTGGCTCATCCAGCCGTTGTTGCAGGGAGCACAAACACGCCCCTCTTGTAGGTTCTCGAGGAGGTGGGACCGAGTCGAGACCACTTCCAAAGAAGGCCGAAATTGGGTAGGAGTGACAAGCTCTTTGCGGACGCTGAGTTCATCGAGTAGCCAGCAGGGGAAGACGTGTTCTCGCGCCCGCGCACCGGCAAGAGGCGCGGCACAGAAGAGGCAGGTGCGAAGTATGTCCTCAGTCACACGTCACCGATCGGATAGCTGGCGCAACTTCCGAAGAAAACGCGACAGATCGCAAGAGTTCGCGTCAATGGCCGATGTGCCCTCTGCGGCCTAACGGTTGTTTCTCCGCACTCCGTTTCCGATAGTACCGGTCGGACATGGCCATGTCAAACGAATGACAACCTGATCGCCGGTCAGTGTTTCGGTCGATTCTCGGCTGCCAGTCGCTTTCATCACCCTTAACAAACGTCGCGCCGGGCGGTGAGGAATCCGCTGCCTGGGCGTCATCGGCACCTGAGTGGGTAGGCCATTCAACCGGTTCGGCCTACTTGGATCTAGGACTCCGATCTCGTGTTTCCGCCAATGCCTCACGCCAAAGGCGGACGCCAAAAATGGATATCGAGGCGAGCGACACTCCAAAGACTGCAAGCCCGATCCAGTTGGCGTGGTCGGCCAGCCTCGAGCGGCCTTCGGCCCCCGCCGTGTAACGCACAGGCACTTTAGCTCCGGTCGCCAGCGGCCAGTCGGGTGGGACGGTGTCGGTTCCAATCCGCCGGGTGCCATCCGGCTCGATGAATGCGAACTCCACAGTCAGACGCTGATGACCGCCAAGACCGAACCGTCCGCCGCGAGTGACTTCATAAGCTTTGACCACGTCAGCCTGGGCGTCCCGCCCGGCGACGAGATACATCAGTTCGCCCCAGCTAATGCACCCGGACAAGAGGAAAATGGCAGCCGAGATGAGCAGCCACTTCGCCCGCGCGATTTCGGTATCCGAGCCCATTGCTTCTGAATCCTCTGTTCGCCAAGTAGGCATTTCGCGTTCCCGGGGAAGGGCCGGCGTATTGTCGGGGGCCGCTATTCCAAGTCTAGTTCTGTTCGGTCGCTCGGCCCGATCAAGGGCAGGGCCGGCATACTTCTTCCAGCCTCGACGGTGACGGGCCGGGCCTGTCGCAATCGCGTCCGAAGATGGCACAAACTCGGCGCGGCGAGGTGGTAAGCCAACAGTGTCAAACGGGATCGCCGACGCCGGATGCAACCTCAGGCGGAAGAAGAACCTGCCGGCGGGGTGTCAGCGTCTGTTGGGTCGGTGGGCAGTGAGAAGGGTTCGGCTTGCTTTTTGTACAACGTCCACGCCCGGAGGAACCGATCCGGGTAGGGCGGCCCCTCACCCTCGGCGGGCACGACGACCGCCGCCGGGTCGAGCGAGCATCAGTCCCGCAGCAACGCGAAGAACCCGGCGACTTGGGCCGGCCCCCACTCCCGCCCCATGCGGTAGTCCAGTTCTACGCACCCTGGCCACACGAACACCCCCAGCACCGGCAGCTCGACCCCGCCTGCTACCACGCCCCCTATGCAGAGGTGGAACGCCTCGGCCTCACCGGCTGCCACCAGCCCGGCGGCGTCCGGGACTGAATCGACCGGCACGGACCCTTCGTGCGTCCGGCTCCAGAACTCGGGCGGGTCGCCGACCAGACGAGAGCGCCGGCGGAGCATGGCGTAGACCGCGGAGACGCCGGCCGGCGACAGTTTGTCCACCTCGATGCCGGGCAGCGACCCGTCGTCGGTGTCAAAGCAGACGCCGGCCTCGTCCCAGAGGCTATCCACCGCCGAAGCCCTCTGCCGCCGAACCCACGTTTCTCCGCACTCCGTTTCCGATAGTACCGGTCGGTCATGGCCATGTCAAACGAATGACAACTTGATCGCCGGTCGGGGTTTCGGTCGGTTCTCGGCCGCCAGACGCTTTCATCACCCTTAACAAAGGTCGCGCCGGCGGACGAGGAATCCATTCCTGGGGCGTCATCGTCTTTCGAGTCAGTGGGCACGAGAACGGTTCGGCGTTTTACGCATCGAGTTCATCAAGAATCCGCAACGCAAACTCAGCTTTTTGTCTCAGGGCCGCCCATTCTGGTGCCGAACGCACCGCAGCTTCGGTCCAGCCATCTCCGGTGATGGCATCGAACATCTCATCCATTTCGGCCAGCGTTGCGATTAGCTCGCTTGGCAGTTCGGCTGCAAAGTTGCCGACGACTGCGCCCCGGAAGTTGTCGAAGTCAAGGGCCAGTTCGTCCGGCTTGCAGCAACCTTCCGGCACACCTGCCAAAGCAGTAACGCCATCAGCCGACAGCAGACGTAGCGAGTCACGAAGATTGCGGAAGAGCCAATTGCGGTTCACCTCTGCCATCGACGCGCATCTCCTTCGCAGAACGCCATAGCTCTCCAGCGTAACGACTTTGCGGCCCGTCTGCTGCAGTCTCCGGATACTTCTCAAGGCGTCGATCGTGACGGGCCGGGCCTGTCGCAATCGCGTCCGACGACGGAATCAGCGCAGCGAAGCCAAGTGGAAAGCCAGCAGTATCAGACGGGATCGCCGACGGCGGGTGTAACATCAGGTGATTGAGGAATCCGCCCCGAGGCGGCCGTCAACATTTCAGGTGTCGGAGGATCATGATTACGAGTCGGCCTAAACGCATGGGTGATGCCAAACGTCAGATCAACCCGTGCTTAGAATTACGTGGACTGATTTGCCGTCTCGGAATAACGACAAACCACCGCAATCCGCGATTTCAAGGACGCCGTCGCGTTCTTTCTTGGTCAGTTTTTGCCCGTCAGGCAGCCCGATGAATGGATGTTTCTGACGGGTCCCTTCGGGACTATGCAGCGTCGCCAGGTATTTGGATTGAGACTCCAAACCAGGGCTAATCCCGCCGATCTTTGTTGACGTTATGTGTCGGAAGAGAGGCAACTCATAGGGAAACCCCTTTTGTTTCAGCTCATCCAAGGGTCCATCGGCGTACTCGACTGTTCGGTACAAAGATGCGTGGAGAGGAGTCAGATTCACGCCCGACTTGGGTATACGATTGGCCTCAAGCAGGGGTTCATCGTCTAAGTCGAACCAGAGGCCGATGGTTTCGACGTAATCATCACCGCACGCCAATAGAACTAGTATGTCTCCGGGACGCTTCGGCACGATTTCGCCGGAATCCGCAAAACAGATTTGTCCCACAAAGGTTAGGGGCACGTGCTCGCCGGAATCTGGGTCTATGTCGCTTTTCAATGGCCATCGACATCGTTTCGGCCAGAACGGTAAGCCACCAATCTTGGTCGTACGTCTGTCTTTGGAATCGCCCCAGTTCCATACACACAGATCAACGGGTACGGGCCGAACCAGGCTAATTCCGAGGTCGACAATTTCGCGCCGCACCTCTTCAATCGCGGCCACGGAGCCGGGGCTACTGATGCCGAAGTAATCGCAGAACTTCTGCCGTTCCAACGCTGTCGTCGGGTGCTTTCGTCGCCATGCATGGGCGTCGAAGGCGGGATGGTACCTCATGCTTGCTCCATCACGAGTAACAAGAGGTCGGGTTAGCTTGCCAATACAACCCGACGTCTTTTTCCTTGCGCCCCAGCCGAAGATCGCAACCCGGCCACCACCACGCTCGTGCCGAAAGTATCAGTGGGCGGCAAGTCGTCATGTTAACCTACTGCAACTGCCCAGCCAATCTCAGCCGACCGAACCCCCCAAGCAGGTCGCCAGGCGACATTCGCATCGTCACCTCCCCAGCCCGCCCCGGCGCAATTCCGCCCCTCCAACCGGCATAACCGGCACCTTCGGGCGGCGGGCGGCACGGGCTGGGATTCGCGGTTGCCTTACGGCGAGCGGATTCCTATATCACTAGCTGACATCAAGTGAAAGAAGCAACAAGGACCCCCGGCAGGAGTGACACGCGGGCATGGCGTGAGGACAAAATGGCGATTTCGAAGGAACGCAAGACGGGCATTATCAACGACTACCGACGGGCGGATGCCGACACCGGCTCTCCCGAGGTGCAGGTCGCGCTCCTGACCGCGCGGATCAACGAGCTCAACGAGCACTTCAAGGTCCACAAGAAGGATCACGCCAGCCGGCGGGGCCTCCTTCAGATGGTATCCAAGCGTTCGGGGCTGCTCCAGTATCTCCGTGAGACAGACCGGCCGCGGTATTTGCAAGTCATCAGCCGCCTCGGCTTGCGGAAGTGACCCCCGTTTTCGGCCCGGGCCAGTTTTGCCCGGGCCGTCGCATTCCCGAGCGCCGACTCACACCCGCGTCATCCCTCTGCCCAAACCTGAGGAATGGCCGTGCAGGCTCACATCGTCGAAGTATCGATCGGTAATCAAACTCTCAGTCTCGAAACCGGCAAACTCGCCAAGCAGGCCCACGGGGCCGTCGTCGTCCGTCTGGGCGACACCATGGTCCTCGCCGCCGCGACCGAAGGCTCGCCCATCGAAGGGCGCGACTTCTTCCCGCTGCAGATGGACTACCGCGAGAAGACCTACGCCGCGGGCAAGTTTCCCGGCGGCTACATCAAGCGGGAAACCCGGCCCAGCACCAAGGAAACGCTGACCTCGCGTCTCTGCGACCGGCCGATCCGCCCGCTCTTCCCGACCAACTACCTGAACGAAGTTCAGGTGATGATGTCGACCCTCTCGGCCGACAAGGACAACGACCCGGACGTGCTCGCGATGATCGGCGCGTCGGCCGCGTTGCACGTCTCGCACATCCCGTTCCTCCAGCCGACCGGCAGCGCGCGGGTCGGCCGGGTCGACGGCGAGTTCGTTGCTTTCCCGACCTACTCCCAGCTTGAGCACAGCGACCTCGACCTGATCGTGGCCGGTACCCGCGACGAAGTCACCATGATTGAGGGCTTCGCCCGCGAGATGCCCGAAGACGTGATGCTCGAAGCGATCATGTTCGCGCACCAGCAGTGCGTGAAGGTGATCGACCTGATCGAAAAGCTCCGCCGGTCGGCCGGCCACGGCAAGAAGGAATTCCCGCCGGCCCCGGACGCGGGCGCTCTGCCGGGCCTGCTGAAGAGCAAGTTCTACTCCGCGCTCAAGGAAGCGAAGCTCACCCCGGGCAAGATCGAGCGGAAGGACGCGGTCAAGAAACTGGTCGACGAGGCGTGTGCCCAGCTCGCGCCGGAAGGCGGCGAGTACACGAAGGCCCAAGTGAAGGGCGGCATGTACGTCCTCGAAGAGCGGGTCGTCCGCGACCTGCTGCTCGAGGGCCAGCGGCTCGACGGCCGGGCGATGACCCAGGTCCGCCCGCTGCACTGCGAAGTCGGCATTCTGCCACGCACGCACGGCTCGGCGCTGTTCCAGCGCGGTGAAACGCAGGCACTGCTCACCGCGACGCTCGGCACCGTGTCGGACGAGCAGCGCGTCGAAGGCCTCGTCGACGAGTACACGAAGAAGTTCATGCTCGACTACAACTTCCCGCCGTTCTCGGTCGGGGAGTGCAAGCCGATCCGTGGCCCGGGCCGCCGGGAAATCGGCCACGGAATGCTGGCCGAGCGCTCGCTCAAGGCCGTGCTACCGCCACCGGAAAAATTCCCCTACACCATCCGGCTCGTGTCCGACATTCTCGAATCGAACGGCAGCTCGAGCATGGCGTCGGTGTGCGGCGGCACGCTCGCCCTCATGGACGCCGGCGTGCCGATCAGCGACCCCGTCGCGGGCATCTCGATCGGCCTCGTCAAGGAGCCGGACCGCTACCTGCTGCTCACCGACATCATGGGCGACGAAGACCACTTTGCCGACATGGACTTCAAGGTGGCCGGCACGCAGCGCGGCATCTGCGGCATCCAGCTCGACATGAAGATCGAGGGCATCAGCCGGGAGATCATCCGCGACGCGCTGGCCCAGGCCAAGTCGGCCCGGATCGAAATCCTCCGCACGATGCTGCGGTCGATCAATCGGCCGCGCGGCGAAATCAGCCAGCACGCCCCGCGCCTGCTCACCGTGAAGATCAACCCGGAAAAGATCGGCATGCTGATCGGGCCGGGCGGCAAGAACATCAAGGGCATCCAGGAGCAGACCGGCGCGAAGATCGACATCGAGGACGACGGCACCGTGTACATCGCCCACATGGACGCCGCCGGGGCCGAGGCCGCCAAGCTGCGGGTCGAGGCGATCGGCCAGGAGGCCCAGGTCGGCAAGATCTACGAAGGCAAGGTCTCGTCGATCAAGGAGTTCGGCGCGTTCATCGAGATCCTCCCGGGTCGCGACGGCCTCTGCCACATCAGCGAGCTGGCCGACGGTTACGTCGGGCGGGTCGATGAAGTGTGCCAGGTCGGCGACATCATGCGGGTGAAGGTGATCTCGATCGACGACCAGGACCGCGTGAAGCTCTCGCGCAAGGCGATCCTGCGGGAAGAAGCCGGCCTGCCGCCGGAAGAGCTGCAGCAGCGTCGCCCGCGCGACGGCGGCGACGACCGCCCGCGCGGCGGCGATCGACGCGGCGGTGGCGGCGGTCGCGACCGCGGCCCGCGCCGCGGCTAATGCCCGGCTGCATTCGCAGGAACAACACACGGGGAGCGACGCCAGGCGTCGCTCCCTTTTTTCATGGACAACGATGGATCGCCCTGCTCACATTCGGCATCAACTCGAAACGCAGATGCCGCCGGCCGCTCATCGTTCGGGTTTCTTCTCCGTCAGGATCTTCGCCTCCAACTCGGCGAGCAACTTCTTGAAGTCGTCGCGGTCGCGCAGCGCGTCGAGGTCGGTGTCCTTCTTCATGTTGGCCACGTCTTTGTACCCGGCGGCGATGGCCTTCTTCAACCAATCCATCGCCTTGTCGGCGTCATCGCCCTTCGGATCGAGCCCGGCGAGGACGGCCCGAAAACCTGCGGCGGTGTAATGGTTGTTGGCGTCGGTCAATTGCAACCGCTCGTACTGCTCCGCCGCGGCGCGACAGCCGGCGGCGTCCTTCTTCTCTTGGGCGATCCGGAAGCGGTACGTCCACAGCGCGGGGATTAACCCCGGATCGACCCGCAATCGCTTGGCGGCGGCGGATTTCACCTGGGCAAAGGCTTCGTCAATGTAGGGCGGAGCATCGTCGAACCGCTTCAAATTGATCAAGGTCTCGATAAGGTCCCCCATCGAATTTAGCGTGTCGGGGTGGTCTGGGCCGAGCTTGATCTTGCGGAGCTTCAGCGTCTCCTCGCGGAGGGCGAGGGCCTCCGGGTGGCGGCCGAGGCGCGTGTAGCTGTTGGCCAGGTTGTTCATGCTCGTCAGCGTGTCAGGGTGGTCTGGGCCGAGCTTGACCTTGCGGAGCTTCAGCGTCTCCTCGCGGAGGGCGAGAGCCTCCGAATGGCGGCCGAGGTCGGCGTAACTGTTGGCCAGGTTGTTCATGCTCCGGATCGTGTCGGGGTGGTCGGTGCCGAGCTTGGACTTCCGGAGCTTCAGCGTCTCCACGCGGAGGGCGAGGGCCTCCGGGTGGCGGCCGAGACGCGCGTAGCTGTTGGCTAGGTTGTTCATGCTCATCAGCGTGTCGGGGTGGTCGGTGCCGAGCTTGGCCTTCATGAGCTTCAGCGTCTCCTCGTGGAGGGCGAGGGCCTCCGGGTGGCGGCCGAGGTCGGCGTAGCTGACGGCCAGGTTGTTCATGCTTAGGAGCGTGTCGGGGTGGTCAGGGCCGAGCTTGGCCTTTATGAACTTGAGCGTCTCCTCGCGGAGGGCGAGGGCCTCCGGGAGTCGGCCGAGGGCGGCGTAACTAAGCGCCAGGCTGATCATGCTCCTGAGCGTGTCGGGGTGGTCGGTGCCGAGCTTGGCCTTTCGGAGCTTGAGCGTCTCCTCTCGGAGGGCCAGTGCCTCCGGGTGGCGGCCGAGGTCGGTGTAGCTGCCGGCCAGGTTGTTCATGCTGCGGAGCGTGTCGGGGTGGTCGGTGCCGAGCTTGGCCTTTCGGAGCCGAGCGTCTCCTCGTGGAGGGCGAGGGCCTCCGGGAGGCGCCCGAGGGCAGCGTAGCTGTTGGCAAGGTTGTGCATGTTCGTAAGCGTGATGGGGTGGTCGGGGCCGAGCATGGCCTTCTGCAGCTTCAGCGTCTCCTCGCGCAGGGAGAGGGCATCCAGAAGGCGGCCGAAGTCGGCGTAGCTGAGGGCCAGGTTGTTCATGCTCGCGAGCGTGTCGGGGTGGTCGGGGCCGAGCATAGCCTTCTGCAGCTTCAGCGTCTCCTCGCGCAGGGCGAGGGCCTCCGCGTGGCGGCCGAGGTCGACGTAGCTGTTGGCCAGGTTGTTCATGCTCTTGAGCGTGCCGGGGTGGTCGGGGCCGCTGTGGGCGGTGTACAGTTCGCGGGCCCGGCGGTATTGCCCCTCGGCGATGTCGGCGCGGCCCAGATACGAAAATGACGTGCCCATCGTCATCCGCAGGCGGGCTTCAGTCAGCGGCCGGTCTTTGAACCCGTTAGCAACGAATGGTAGTGATGCTTCCACCGCCCGTTCGAGCGTCACGTTCTTGCCCAGGCCACCCGCCTGGTTCTCCGGCCGGGCCGCGGCGAACACCTTATCCTCGACGAATTTCAGCACCGCCTCCGTCTCGTCCCGTTGCCGCTGGGCTTCGTCCCGCTGCTTTTGTGCCTCGGTACGCTGAGAATTTGCGTCGTCACGCTGCTTCTGCGCTTCCTGGCGTTGTTCCTGCTCGCCGTGCCGGGCAATCTCCGTCTGCTGTCGTTCGGCGTTGACGAAGTATAGGCCCGCGCCAAGGCCGACGATGCCGACGATGAGCGACGCGGCCAGGCTGGCGACCGGCCCGGGATGCTTGCGTGCCCAGCGCTTCGCTCGGGCGCTCAGCGGCTCGGCGAATGCCGCAACCGGCTCATCGGCCAGCCAATGTTCGACATCGCCGGCCAGGGCCTGCGCGGTCGGGTATCGGTCAGATAACTTTAACGACATCGCCTTCAGACAGATCGCTTCGAGTGGCCGGGGGATGGCCGGCTGAACTTTTCGCGGCGCGTCGAATTCGCCGCGCTGGGCCTTGGCCAACACGCTGATGACATCGCAGCCGGCGTTGGGAGGCTGGCCGACGAGCAGGTGGTATAGCGTCGCACCGAGGCTGTAGACGTCGCTGGCCGGGCCGAGCAAGTCGAGTTTGCCCTCCGCCTGCTCGGGGCTCATGTAGGCCGGGGTGCCGATGGCCAAGCCGTGAATGGTTGGCGAGGCATTGCTGCCGCTGGCGGGGATGAGGGTGGGTTCGTCAGTTGCCGGTCGCTCACGCTCCCGACTTGTTTGAGTCTTAGCCAGCCCCCAATCGACAACAAGCGTCTCGCCGTACTTACCGAGCATGATGTTGCCGGGCTTCAGGTCGCGGTGCAACACGCCGCGGGAGTGGGCGTAGGCGATGGCGTTGCACACGTCGATGAACCGCTGTAGGAGCCGACGGAACTCGAGAGAGCTGAAGTCGGGCGTTCCGGCATGAAATCGTTTAATCGCTTCACCGAGGTTGTCGCCCTTGATGAAGCGCATGGCGTAGTACGGCCGGCCGTCGTCGTGATGTCCGAGCCCGTACACCGGCACGATGCCAGGGTGTTCGAGTCCACCGGTGATCTCGGCTTCGAGAAGGAAACGCGTGCGGTTGTCCGGCCGATCTTTCGCGGGTTGAATTTCCTTGAGCGCGACCTCGCGGTGCAACTCGGCATCTTCGGCGACATAGACTTCGCCCAGTCCGCCCTTCGCGTGCGGCCGGAGAATGCGGTACCGCGCGGCCGGGTCGTAATCGAGCGTGGTCGGGTTCGTCGGATCGGCGGCTCGCGCCCGCCCGACGCAATCCAAACTCGCCTGCACGTCCGAATCCGGAATCACCTGCAGCATCCGGCTGATACTGCTTGCCGACGACAGACTGGCGAGGCTCTTTTGCGGGTCGTCGCTATGGTCCCTGACGTGTTGATCGACGAGCGGCTCAAGCAGTTGGCGCTTGCCGGCGGGCAGCGCGCCCTGCTCGACGAGTACCTGGCCCAGTGGCTTGCCTTTATCAAGGACCCAGGCGTTCATCGCCGCGACGAGCTGGTCGCGGGTGATGAAGTCCATCTGCACCGCGAGAATACCAAACAGCAAGTTGCGGTCGGCGGCCATGGGGCGGCTCCGGAAAAGGTGGCTCTC
>JAIBBI010000016.1 GCA_019694755.1 Gemmataceae bacterium | reverse complement strand
TCCTGTTGGTCGGGCGATGTCTTGTCAGGCGGGGATGAGGCTTTGCGAAGCCGGCCCCATCAATCCCAACTTTCAACTTCCAACTTCCAACTTTTAACTTCTCTACTCAGTGTCCTTCGCGCACCAGGTTCCGGTTCCAGCCCGGCACCTCGACCACCACGTCCTTCGATCCGTCCGGGACGCACTGGCAGGCGAGCCGCGATTGCAAATCCAGCCCCGGGGCGTTGTCCAGTTGATCCAGCTCGGCATCGTCGGCCTCGCCGCACGACTCGCCGCCTTCGCGGACGATGACATGGCAGGTCGAACACGCGCAAACGCCGCCGCAGGCGTGATCGATCTCCACGCCGGCCCCCTCGGCCACGTCGAGTACTGAAAGCTCCAGCCCGTTGTGGCCGTACCGCGTGCGTTTGGGATCGACCTCGACCGTCACGTTCATCGGAAGGAACGTGATCGAGTATTTCGTCCGCGGCCGACGGGTCGATGCCGCAATGTAAGGATTCACACCAGCCATGCCGGGCTCCGGAGCCTGAGGTCGTCTCCCCACATTATAGAAACAGCCCCACCCCCCCGACGCCCGCTTTCACACATGGCTGAAAGTCAAACGGAATTAGTCGCCGTCGACGTAAGTGGCAGCCGATGGGAGACTTCCAGAAAATGACCCCAAACTCGGTCGGGGGTGGTGAAACGAAACGGGTGTGTGCGAAATGAAATCGACATGACGCGGCCGTCTCTTGCGCGGATGAAAATGGGGTCGAGTAGGATGGAGGGCGGCTCGGCGTCGAAAAGAGGTCGTTGTTTCTTTGGGGCGGCGACCCTTAGTGAAATCGGACCCCGACACGCTTCCGACCCTGCAATTGTTACCACCGCGTGAGTGGGGAGTACGCAAGGCAATGTGATCCTTCGATCCGTGTCCGCCGGCGTCGGGCTCTGAGGAGGATCGTCGATGGACGTGTTGCATCCGTGCGTGGCAGGTTTGGATGTGCATAAGGACTCGGTCTACGCCTGCGTGCGGCGTGGCCGGCTGGTGTCCGCGTCCAGCCTGTGAACCACTGTTTGCGTTCGGCGAAGTGCATGTGGTGGGAATCGTTGGTTCGTGGTCGAGCAGGTTAAGCGGTGGCGGTAGGGAGCAGGGTGTCGAGTCGATGGACGGTGTCCGTCCTGTGAACCACCTTCTTGCGGTGCGTGGTAGGTTCGGGGATTCAAAAATCCCGAGGGTGGAGCGATAGCGACGAGGCGGGACCCGGTGCGGGAAAAGTTGTGGCGGGAGGCGATCCGGGGTGGAAGGTCGGCGGTCTGACGGCCCGGGAGTACTGCCGGATGCCATGCTTCCGCGGAGCATGCGTCACCGGATTCCACCCGGGCCGGGTCCGGGTTCTTGCGGCGGTGCGAAAGCATGTCGGTCCTCGGTGACCCCAAGTTCCTGCAAAGCCGGAAGCGTGGCAACCTACGCACCGCCCACACTTCCATCCGACCCGAAGACCGGGTATCATCCCGGCATGCCGTCGAGGCCCACCGATGCACTGCCCGCGACGAACGCCGAGTCACGCCCCGGGGCCCCTGGCCCGTCACGATCGCACGCTCCGTGGACCGCGACGCCGTCAGCCGCGGTTGTGTCGAGCATGGCCTGCTTCAGTTCGAGAAAACGCGGATGACCCCACCCTGTCCGCACCGAAAAACGGGAGTTGTTCCGTAGGGGGCACAGGCTGACGATGTCTTCGCAATCGAATCGGATGTTCAAAGTTGTCTCCGAGATCCGCACGGAATCGAAGAACATCATCATGACTCTGAGTATTGTCAACCTTACGTCTGGCAAAGTTGTGATTGATCGTTACACCGGGGGGTTGTTCGATCCGAGCTTCGACCTTGAAGCGATTTCGATGGAGTATGAGTACCGATTACCGATTCAGCGATATCAGGCCCTGACGTTGCCCGAGTATGTCTCAGTCGAATCGAAAGGTGCCTTGAGCTGTCATATGTGTCTCTCGGAGATTTTCCCGACACTGAATAGATCGCTAGCCTGCAGCAAGGTAATGGTTAGGTGGGCACTGAGAATCGGTGATGTAAGGAGCGGTGCGATTGAAAGTCACAACGGTGGTCATTTGATGAGTGCGAAATAACAGAGTGGTCATTCAAGTGTTTATATGCCCGGCCCGGTTTGCCATCCGAGCCCCGCGAAGAGCCCATGTCCCGGCTGGAAACGGGAACCAGAAAAAACGCTCGACATCACTTGGGGCAGATACGAGATCACCGGCGCGGGTTCGTCGGCATTCTGGCGAATGCCGCTACGAAGACGGGACGCGTCGTCGCCGGAATCGATCGCCCGTAGCCGTATTCGCCAGAATACGGTCTTCGCGTCACGCCACGCGAGAGCGTACCGAGCTGTCAGCGTGCGCTGCGTCTACGCCGGCGCGGGTTCATCGGCATTCTGGCGAATGCCGCTACGAGGACGGCACGCGTCGTCGCCTTGATCGTTCGCCCGTAGCCGTATTCGCCAGAATACGGTCTTCGCGTCACGCCACGCGAGAGCGTTCCGAGTTGTCAGCGTCCGTTGCGTGTACGCCGGCGCGGGTTCGTCGGCATTCTGGCGAATGCCGCTACGAAGGCGGCACGCCACGGTGCGGCGGTGTTGTGCTTGCATTTGCGCGGCACCCGACACCCCCTCCGACCGCTCTCCTCCTGCCACATTGGCAGTCTGCCCGATTTCCGATTCGCAACTCCCGACCCACGAAACTGCCCGCAACTGACTACCAATCCACCTCTTACGTCCGTCGGCGCGGCCCCGACCCACCCCGTGAAACGAAACGGGTGTGTGTGAAATGAAATGAAATGAAACGGAACCGGCCCGCTCGGATCGCCCTATTTCAATTGCATTTCCGCGGAACGTCATGCGTCGGCCGGTCCAGCGTCATGACAAACAACAGGGGCCAGCCGATGTACTTGGCGGCCCGCGGGACCCGGGCGGCGAATGCCTCGTCGGGGGCCTGCTCCAACAGGTCGGTCACTTCATACCCCGCACGCAGGGCCGCCATGATGAAGTCGCTCATCTTGTGCGGCAGACTCCCCGGACACGACACGGCGCCCGAGTCCGGGTCGGTGTAACGCGCTTGCGTGCCTTTCAGCAGCACGGCCGGGTGCATGGCCGAGAACACCGCCCGGCCGCCCGGCCGGAGTACCCGCAGCGACTCGGCGAAAAACCAGTTCAAGTCGCGGACGTGCTCCAACACCAGACCGCACACCAATCGATCGAACTGCCCGTCGGCGAACGGCCAGGTGTGGTGCAGGTCGTGGACGACGAATTGGACGAGTTCGGCACCCGGTTTGAGGCGGGCCTTGGCCAGCATCCCGTCGGAGAAGTCGATGCCGGTGACGTGACCACCGGCCCGGGCCAGGGCGATGGCATGGCGACCCGTCCCGCAACCGATGTCAAGAACCTGCAAACCACGGACGTCGCCGAGGGCGGCCGCGATGGCCGGGCCCTCGATGTTTTGGAGCGGGTTTCCGTCGATGTCGTAAACCTTTGACCAGCGGTCATATTCGACTCGGACGTGTTGGAGCGGATCGGACATGATGTCCTCGTGTGCGTGACCTGAATTGACCTGCCCCGGGAATCCCGGTAACTTGGAAAGCCGGCGACGGAGACAGTGAGTGGACCCGACGGTGGCAGGTTCGATGGCGGCCGAGGTCGCGGCGTCCGACCTATCGTCGTACGTTTCGACCGGGTTGCAGACGGCCAGCACGGTGCTGGTGGCCGTGCTGCTCTGCCTGCTCGTGCGAACCATCGACCGGCGTTACCTGCGCTACTGGGCGGGCGGGTGGTGCGCACTCGTCGTCGGGCTGGTCGCGTTGAACCTGTCGTTCCAAGTTCCGGGCCTGACCTGGCCATTGCTTTCAATCTACTGGGCCGGCGGCGACCTCTTCGGCTTTCTGCTGTTCGCCGGCTGCCGCTGCTATTCGCTCGACAAGGGCCTGGAGTGGCGCGACGGCTGGCTGCTGATTCCGCCGTTGATCCTCGGCGTGTTCCTGCCCGCCCGGTTCGTCGACATCAGTAGTCTGTTCCCGGCCCACTCGCTGTTCATCGGCGGGTACTGCCTGCTGGCTTTCGCGGCGACCTTGTCGGCCCGTGCCACCGACACCCAGACGCGGATCGGCCTGCGGTTCCTGCAGGTGGGGCTCGTGGGCATCGTCGTGTTGTTCTGGCACTACAGCGTCGTGCTGGGATACCGGCTCCTGCAAGGCCTGCCGATGCGCCCGGGGATCGGGTATCTGAATTACTCTGCGATGTACGACACCTTCATCGAGCTGATCCTGGCTTTCGGTCAGGTGCTGCTCGTGACCGACAGCGCACGGCAGGCATTGGTGTCTGCGAATCGACAGCTTCAGGCCGTCTCTGAACAGTTGGCCCTGGCAGCGCGGACCGATGCGCTGACCGGGTTGCTCAACCGCCGGGCGTTCGAGTCGATGCTGGCGGACCCGCTGGCCGGGCCGGCTCCGGGTTCCCTCGCGGCCATCGACGTAAACGATCTGAAGCCACTCAACGACGTGCACGGCCACACGGCCGGCGACGGGGTACTGCGGACCGTCGCCCGCGCGGTGCAGAACCGGACCCGCATCGGCGACCCGGTCTTCCGCATGGGCGGCGACGAGTTCCTCGTCATACTGCCCGGAGTCGCGGCGGCCGAGCTGACGAAGCGCCTCGACGACCTCGATCGCGCGCTGGTCGGCGTCCGGCTGCCCGGCATGGCCCAGCCGGTGGATATCCGGGTCGCGTGGGGCGTGGCCGAGTACCGCGACCGCAGCGACCTCCAGCCGGCCGTCGATCGGGCCGACGCGGCCATGTATCAGCAGAAGCAGGAACGAAAGAAGGAATCCCACCGGCAGGCCGGTTGATTTTCGCGGTCCGTTCGGTGACAATCGCCCGGGTCGGGGCAAGGCGCTCCGGCCAACACACACTTCGAGGAGCTGAGATGACCCTGAGCGATTTTTACAACGAGGTAGCGCGGCGGGCCGACACCGACAAGACGCACATCGGCGCGGCCGAGACCAAGCGGGTGCTCAGCGAGGCGTTCAAGATCCTCGTCGGCCTCGATTCTGCGACCGCCGCCGAGATCATCGCCAAAGGCCTGTCGACGGCGAAGAAGAAAAAGTAACGCAGCTCCGGTTTGCGGGCCACGATGATTGTGTGGCCCGCGAACCGGTGACCAATTTCATTCTTACTTCTTCAAAGTCCTCGCAAAGAACTTCACTGTGAGCTCGGCGACTTCGGGCGTCTGAAAGCCCGCGCCGTGGCCACCGCCCTCGACGACGTGAAGCGTGCTATCGGCTCCCCATTTCTTCAGGTCATCGTGCAGGAGTTGGCTTTGCTGCAGCGGGACCAACCCGTCTTTATCGCCGTGAACCAGAAGAATGGGCGCGCCGTCGCGTCGGGTGTAGGTGATTGGTGATGCGGCCTTCGCGATCTCCTTCTTCTCTGCAATCGGTCCGCCGAGCAGTCGATCGACCGCACCGTTGGCGGTGTTGGAAGGCGGAAACTTCCCGGTACCGCCCCAATTACAGAAGTCGGTCGGGCCGAACCAATCGACGACGGCGTTGACGGCGCAGGACGGACCGGGATTCAAATCGCCATCGAGTTCCTTCTTGTCGGCCGTGAGGCCGAGCAGGGCGACGAGGTGGCCACCGGCCGACGCTCCGAAGACGCCGACGCGGTTGGGGTCGTAACCATACTTGCCGGCGTTGAGTTTCAGGTAACGGACCGCGCCCTTGCAGTCGTGAATCTGGGCGGGGAACGGCGCGGCATTGGTGAGCCGGTAGTTGATGGCGGCGACGGCGTAGCCTTTTTCAACGAGGGGCTTGGCGGGGCCGGCCCCTTCCTTGCTGCCGCCCTGCCAGCCGCCTCCGTGAATCCAGACGACGAGCGGCGGGTCTTTGGCGTTTTCGGGGAGATACAGGTCTAGTTTCTGTCGGTCATGAGGGCCGTAGGCGAGGTCGCGGACGATTTTCACGCCGGGCGTCGTGGCTCGGGGTCGGGCCTTGTCCTGCGCGGCAGCGGGAGTGCCGACCGCGGTGAGTATCAGGAGAATCGCCGAGGAAATTCGCATCATTCGCCCTCCAAGGAGCCGTTGACAGGGAATATTGAACCCCGAGAGACATCCCCGGTATTCTTCATACAATCCCTACAGAACGCTCTCGGGGAATTCGCAACCCCGACATAGCCCATTCGTATGTAGCCCGTGAATTGGGGTGACGGAGTCGCCCGACACGGCACGGAAGCCCTTTAACTCATGGTGTCCATAGCCCCGGCGTGCGGCTTAGCCGGCCTCGCTGGCCTGTTTGAAATTCATCCCGAGGACCCCCCCCGATGCGTCAGAACTGGACCCGCCTTCTTCGTCGGTCGAACATGACCCGGCCCGTGCGCAAGCCCCGACTCGAATCCCTGGAGTCGCGGGAGACTCCGGCGTTTGTTGCAGGCAACCTGGTCGTCTACCGAGTTGGCGACGGCGTCACCGCGCCGTCTGCCCTTGCTACTCCGGTTTTCCTCGAAGAGTACGACCCCAATCTGACTCTGCAGACGACGCCGGTCTCCACAATTTCTCTTCCATCAACGGGCACAGGTGCAAAGCTCACCGCACGCGGAAACTCGACCTCGGAGGGACAACTGAACCTGTCGCCGGACGGGAAGTACCTGACGCTTGCAGGATACAACCAGACTGCCGGGGCCGCGGATCCGTCCACGGCCACGTCTGCCAGCGTGAATCGCACGGTTGCCATCTTTGATTCGACTGGCGCTGCCAGTTACTCGCTGTTCAACAACGTGAATTCGAGTGCCAGCATCCGTGGAGCTGTTTCCGTCGATGGATTCAGCGGCTGGACCTCGGGTGCGAACGGCGGCATCAGCTATTTTGCCAAGGCGACGGATACAACTGCGACCCTGATTTCCACGACCGTGACCAACAACCGGTTCATCGGCGTGGCCGGCGGACAGCTCTTCTCCACCAACGCGTCGGGCACCGGCGGCGTTCGCCTCGGCACTGTTGGCACGGGCCTGCCGACGACTTCCGGGCAGACCATGACCAACCTGCCCGGGTTTCCGACAACGACTGGAAGCCCGTACGGCTTCTTCTTCGCGGATCTCGATGCAGGTACGAGCTTCAATGGTACCGGGTTGGATACCGTCTACGTCTGCGACGATACGGCCGCCACGGGTGGCATCCAGAAGTGGAGCTACAACGGAGCCAACTGGAGCCTCTTGAACACGATTGTGATGCCAGTGACCCGGTCCGTAACGGGCAAAGTCAATGCCGGCGTCGTCACTCTCTATGCCACAACCGGGGCCACCTCACTGACTTTGAATTCCATTGTCAGCCTGACGGACTCGGCAGGGTTCGGCAATCCGAACAACGGAACAACACTCACGACCATTGCGACGACCGCGGGTAACGCGCTGCTTCGCGGAATCGCGTTCGTACCCACCAACTCCCTTCTTCCGACTACGCTTGACAGTCTGACGGCCTCAACAAGTTCGACCAGCGGCCCGTCGATCACTTACACGGCCACTTTTGCGGCCCCGGTCTCCGGCCTGACGGCATCCAACTTCGGCCTCGACTTTACTGGTGGTGTGACCGGGACCGTGGGTGTTCCCACCGGTTCCGGTACTACCTGGACCATCCCGGTCACCGGTATCAGTGGCGGCGGTACACTGCAGCTCAAGATGGTCAACAACACCGGTGTCTCGCCGCCGATTGTCCAGTTCACTTCCACGATCGGGACACTGGTCACGGTCTCGCCTGCCGGGGCGAGCCTCGATGTCATCAGCGGCAAAGCCGTCTATTCTTCCTCGCTGGGTAAGAACAACGACATTACCTTGTCGCTTGCCTCGGGTGTCTACACGATCAAGGACGCGACCGAACCGATCGCCCTGACTCCGGCTGCCATCACGGCCGGTTGGTCGATCACGAGCAACGTCCCGGGTAACTACGCCGTCAGCGGACCCGATGCCGGGACGACGGCCGTCAGCCTGAACCTCGGCGACGGCACGGACTCGTTCACGCTCAACGGCGTCAACGACCCGCTCGACGTTCAGACGACTCCAGGCGCGGCTGGCTCGTCGGCCCTTTTCAACGTCAGTGCGAACACCGGCAGCAAGTTCAGCGTCACCGGATTCGACACCATCAGCCAGGGCTTCGGAGTGACACTGACAGCTAGCACCATCACGTTCGCGGGCAACTCGATCGGCACGTCGGGCACCCCGATCAACACGCAGGCAAGCGTTGTCAGCGCGGCCGGTGGGGCGGGCGGCGTCTATCTGACTGAAAACGACGGCGCGAGCATGACGCTCTCGGCGACCTCGTTCGGCCCCATCAGCGTCACCAACAAGACCGGACTTCTGTCGATCGACGGTGTCTCCAATTTCGGATCGGGGGACGTGTTCCTCAGCTCCGGCGACGGCGTCGCGATCAACGCGGCGTTCGGCGGCGTCGGGTCGTCCGGCACATTCAGTGTCTTCGCCAACACCGACGGGGTCGGCTCCGAGGGCTTCTCCATGAGCACGCTCGGATTCGTCACCACCAGTAGCGTGTCGAACCCGGCGTTCGGCCTTACGGTCAATACGCCGTCCGGCGGCGTCGGTAATGCCGTCATGGGGAACGTCAGCATCGGGGCAACGGGCACCCTGAATATCGACGTCAATGCGGGCTCAATCTTCTCGATCGGTGGGACGACCCAGTTGTACGCCGGTGGCGGCGTCAACACCTTCCCCGGCTCGATCAATTTCACGACTTCCGGTGCCAACAGCGCGATCGGCACCTCGACTCAGCGGATTCCGTTCCAGAGCGGCAACGTCTCGGCGGTCGCCGGTTCGGGCGGCATCTACCTCGCCGAGAACAGCGCGCAAGACGTACAGGTGGCCAACGCCATCGCCCAGGGTGCCGGCGACATCGACATCCTTACGACCGGCGGCAGCAATAATGGCCTCGTGGTCGTCGGTACGATCACCACCGGCACCGGAAACATCAAGATCCAGACCGACGACAACCTGACCGTGAACGCGGCCGGCCTCATCGGCGGCGCGATGTTCTCCGGCAAGATCCTCTGCAACGTGAACTACGACGGGTCGAACAACCAGTACTTTACGCAGGTGTACTCCACTAACGTCACGGTGCAGACGACCAGCGCGGCCTCCGACGCAGTGGTCATCAACGTCACCGGGTCCACGGTGAACACCGATTTCTCGGGCGCCAAACTCGGTAATATCAAAGTCGGGTCGGGTGGCGGCATCACGGTGAACACTGGGTACGCCATCGGAAATGCCATCACGGACCCGTTCCGGGCCGGCATCATCCGGATGACCCACGACAACACGGTCAGCCAGTTCGCCATGCTCGACGCCGGCCCGACCGGAACGGTCACCTTGACCGCCCGCGAAAACCCTATCGGCGACGGTACCGTACCGATCCTGATCACAGCCGGCACCGTTTCGGCCAAGACCACCTCAACCACCAGTACGACCAACGCCCTGCAGGCGGAGGGCGATATTTTCGTCCGGACCGTCGGGTCGGCGGCGTTTTCGGGAAGCACGAACTCGGCGAAGAACGCGACGGTCAACCGGGTGGGCGATATCGATTTCTCCACGATTGCCGGGGACCTTTCACTCAATGGCGACGTGTCCGTCACCACCGGCAACGTGACCCTTTCCGCGGGCGGAGTCGGCAACATCGGCCAGACTCTTGGCGCGGTCGTCACGGACGGCACGCTCTCGCTCTTCCCCGGAGGTGGCAAATCGACCTTCACGCAGCCAGTGAACAAGGCGGGAACTCTTGCAGTCCTGCCGGGCCAGACGCTGGTCATGGACGGAGCGATGACGGTAACCAATCCTGTCGTCGTCGACGGCACACTGGCTGGTGCGGGCATCGTCACCGGCACGGTCTCCGTGTCTGCGGTCGGTAAGGTTTCGCCGGGCAGCAGCCCCGGCCTCCTGACGACCGGCGACATGACGATGGTCTCCGGCTCGCAGTTCGTCGTCGAATTGAACGGCTCCATTCCGGGCACGTTCTACGATCAGCTTGGCGTTCAGGGTGCCATCGTGCTCGGCGGTGCGACGCTCGTCCCGTCGCTCGGCTACACGCCCGCCCCCGGACAGGTGTTTACCATCGTTGACAACGACGGTGCCGATGCCGTCACCGGAACGTTCAACGGCTTGGCCGAGGGCGCGACAGTCACGATCGGCGCTACCAACTTCACCATCAGTTACGTCGGCGGCGACGGGAACGACATTACGTTGAAGGCCCCGGGCGTGGCCGCCCCCGCGGCGAAAGTCACCAGCGTGGTCATCAACAACGGCGATGCCCAGCGGTCGCGGGTCACCACCTTGCGGGTCAACTTCGATTCGCCAGTCACGATCCCGTCCATCGCCTCGGCCTTCACGCTGAACCGCGTCACACCGTCGGCCGGATCGGTCACGCTGAACAGCGTGCTCGATGTCTCCGGGACCTTTGTGACGATCACGTTCACCGGCGGACTCGTCGACGGCGCCCCCGGCAAGTTCTCGTTGCAGGACGGCCGGTACACGCTGACCGCGGTGGCATCCGCATTCGGAGGTGCCGGACTCGACGGCGACGGGAACGGCACTGGCGGCGACAACTTCGTCCTCAACTCCACGCCGTACGGCACGCCTACGCCGACTTCCCCGGCCACAGGCGTCTTCCGGCTGTACGGCGATGCCAACGGTAATGGAAAGGTCGAGTCCGACGACTTCCTGGCGTTCCGTCTCGCGTTTCTGAGCGCCAATGACGCGTTCGATTTCGACGGCTCCGGGACTGTGGATTCCGGCGACTTCCTGCGGTTCCGCCTGAATTTCCTGGCACAGATCACCTGATCTGCGGGAGTCGCTTCATCGGAAGGGATATGCCGGCATCGCTCCGTCTGGTGACGCTTGAAGACACGTCCCGGTTCGGTCGGCGGCTCGCGGAACTGCTGTTTCCGGGAGCCGTCGTCGGACTGGTCGGCCCGCTCGGCGCGGGCAAGACGACGCTCGTCCGCTCTGTGGCCGTTGGCCTCGGGGCCGACGAGCGTGTCGTTTCCAGCCCCACCTTTGCTTTGATCCACGAGTATCCCGCCCGGATCCCCGTGTACCACTTCGATACCTATCGTCTCGCCGACGCCGAGTCGATTCTAGCGCTCGGCGCGGAGGAGTACTTCTCCGGTAACGGAGTGTGCTTCGTCGAATGGGCTGATCGGTTCGAGTCCACCTTGCCGGCTGAATACCTGCGAATCGAGATCAAGCCGTCCGGTGAATTCCGGGAAGTCACCATCACCGGTCGCGGTCCGGCCTACGAGGCCGTGGCGTGTCAACTCTCGAATTGAGTGAGGACGTCCGGCGCCGGCCGTGTGCCGGCCGAGGCCATGCGCTCGACGATCTCGACGGCCCTACGATTGAGCGGGCAGGGGAGTGAACCGGCCCATCGGGCCAGAACGCCGTTGTAGTTGGCGACTTCGGTCCGCCCCTTTTCGATGTCCCCGGCCATCGAGCAGTAGGTGCCCCGAAGGCTCGGGACAAACGCCCGGGCAAATAGTCGGGCGAGCCAGGGCTTGGCGAGAATCTTCGCGACGGTATCTGGGTGGAACGGTCCGACTTTGCCAAGCGACTTCCCGGCATCGTGCAGAATCGCGTAGTTTTCCCGAAGGAATGCGAAGAACAGCTTTCGGGCGAGCGGCAACTCCAGCAGGGCGGCGTTATCGAGTCCTGCCGCGGCGGCCAGCGGTGCGATGGCCGCGTTGTACAGCAATTTGCTGTGCTGATACGGTGCGATCTGTTCGACCTCGACAACGGAACAAAGACGTGCCGACCGGATGGCCCGCGCGATTTCGCGGACCCATTCCGGAGTCGAATTGCCGCGAGCGCCGAGGTGAAGGTGCCCCGGCCGTGTCACCCGGACGGCCGCACGCCCCGGTTCTGCCCGTGCGACGTACGACGCGATTGCCCCGGCGGGGTGCGAGAGTGATTCGAGCCGGTCGTCGATACCGTTCTGGATCGGAAGCAACTTCCCGGCGTTCGTGATTCGATTCAGGACTTCGGCATTGTCGTAGCACTTCACGCACAGCAAAGTGGGCACGTCTGGCCGCGGTTCCCATTCGCCGAACGGGACGAACCGCGCGGCGACTGCCGGGCGGTCAGCGACCCGCAGCCCCTGACGGTTGCCGTCGTCGATGCGACCCGCGTCGATTTCGACGCAGGTAACTTCGACGCCGGAAGCGGTGAGCGCGTAGCCGACCGATCCGCCGATTCCGCCGGCACCGATGATTGTGACTTGTGTCATGGACCGGCCGGCCGACGCAGCCGGTAAAAGACGTGGGGCTGATCCGCGTACGTGCCGTCGCGCTCGTACTGGAATCCGACCTTGCGCATGACATTGAGCGAACCGGCATTGTCGATGAGCGTGAAACAACAGAGACTCGCGATTCGCAACTCCTCGAACGCGGTACGCACTGCCGCACGGGCCAACTCGGTGGCCAATCCCCGGCCCCAGTAGGCGGGCATCAGACCATAGCCGAGTTCCACTTCCGGGGTTCCGTCCACCACCATGAGCCGGAGACCGCCCCGGCCGATGAATTCGCCCGATCCCCGGTCGCGCATGATCCACGCGCCGAAGTTGTGAACCACCCAATGGGCGACGATTTTTTCGGCCAGCAGCCGGGTCTCGTCCGGGGTGCGCAGTCCGCCCAAGGTCTTCATGACCTGCGGATCGGCGTAGAAGCGAATGAGGTCTGCCAGGTCGCCGAGCGTCGCCCGGTGCAGGATCATCCTTTCTGTCTCGACTTGGTCAATTTTCATCGCATCGACTCGGGGAATTCGCGAATCGTCAGGCGGGCATGGCCTTGGAGAACGGCACGCGCTAGAGAACCTTGCGCCCCTGGAGCAATCGGAGCAGGACGACGATCAGGATCAGCACGATCAAGAGATGGATCAGCCCGCCCAGACCGACCAGTATGGGCGTGGTCAAACCCAGCAGGTACAGGACGATCAGGACGAGGATGATGATTTCGAGCGTCCGGTTGTTCATGGCGGTGCCCTCTGTGGTGACCCCGGCAGGGTAACACAGTTTCGTGCCGGTTGCGAGTCATGGGCCGATCAGCATTTGTTCGTAATTGGCGAGCCGGGCATCCACCTCAGCCCTTCCGAGTCGCGAGAGCGTCGCGAACCCGTGTCCTTCGACGGCGATGCTGGCGATCACCGTGCCGGATCGGAGCGCCCGGCGGAGCGCCGCAGGAGTCACCGCATCACAGGTCGCGAGGAAGCCGAGCGTGCCGCCGGCAAATGCGTCACCCGCGCCGGTGGGATCCACGTCATCCGGTGTCGGGTAGGCGGGGAGCAACGCGATCCCTGCATCGTCGAACAGGGCACAGCCGTGCTCGCCTTTCTTAACAATCAGCCGGCGGGCTCCGAGCCGTCGCACAGCGTGGGCCGCGCGGATCAGATTGGCTTCGCCGGCCAGCAGACGAGCCTCCGAGTCATTCATGAGCACGGCATCAACCCGGTTCATGACCTCGATCAGCTCGGCCCGGTGAGCGATGATCCAGTCGTCAACCGTGTCGACCATGACAAACTGCGGGCCGCGGAGTTGAGCGAGTGCATGGAGTTGCTTCGCCGGGGGCATGTTGGCGATCAGCACGCACGGCGAGTCCTGAAACTCCGGCGGGATCGTCGGCTCGCTGACGGCGATGACGTTGAGCTCGAGTCCGACCGTTTCTCGGAGGTTGCGGTCGGTTTGATACCGGCCGTGCCATCGAAACATCTTTTCGCCGGGGTAGACCGACAGGCCGCGAAGGTCGACCCGGCCGGCTTCCAGAATCGCGCGGAACTCGTCGGGGAAGTCGTCACCGACCGCACCGATGAGGCGGACCGGGCCGAATAGTCCCGCGGCGAGAGAGCTGAATGACCCCGAGCCGCCGAACGAATGGCGGATCGGTTCACCTGGGGCCTCGATTGTGTCGAGGGCCAGCGTTCCGACGATCAGCGGAGCCATGACGTTACCCCGCGATGGCCGAATCCCAGAACTCCCGGGTGCCGTGATGCAGCCGGGCACCGATCTGAGTGATGACCTTCATGGCGAGGAAATTGGCCGCACGCGCCGCCCGGCCAGGGGCGATCCCCTGAGCGAGGCCGTATAGGTATGCGCCGGCAAACATGTCGCCGGCACCGGTCAGGTCCTTCGGCTGGCACGGGAAGGCGGGCACATGCTCCTCCACGCCCTCATGCCGGATGTACGCGCCGTTCGCACCGTCGGTTACCACGGCATTGCGCACCTTGCTCTTCATCGAAGCGAAAGCGGCAGGTACGTCAGTCGTCTTCGTCACAGCCATCGCTTCCGTGGCGTTGCAGAACAGCAAGTCGGCCTCGGCCAGGGCGGCATGAAATGCGTCGCCGAAGACTTCGACGATAAACGCCTCGGAACAGGTCAGCGCGATTTTGGTCCGGGCCGACCGGGCGACGCGGACGGCCTCGCGGACCGCACCCTGTCCGGTCGCGGGGTTGGCCAGGACGTAACCCTCCACAAACAGCCACTCGGAGTCGGTGACCCGCTGGGCGTCGACGTGGGCCTCGGCGAGGTGACTCGCGACGCCAAGGCAGGTCCGCATGGTCCGCTCGGCATCGGGTGTGATGATGCTCAGGCAGGTGCCGGTGGTGGCCCCGACGAGCACGGGGTTGCCGAAATCGATCTTGAGGTCATCGAATTCCGACTTGTAATGGAAGCCGTAGCGGTCGTCGCCGACGCATCCGAGGAACGCACCCCGGCCACCGAGCTGCGACAGCGCGATGACCGAGTTGGCAACCGATCCGCCGCTGACGAGTCGGGCGTCTTTGCTGTGGAATTGGTCGAGAAGTTGCTTCTGTTCGTCGGCCTCGACGAGACGCATGGTGCCGCGCTCGAAGCCGAGGCCGGCAAACTCCGGCTCGGAGAGTTCGAGGAGAATATCGACCAGGGCGTTGCCGAGGCCGCAGACTTGAAAGGGTTTCATCCGGTCGTTTTATCGACGGCCGGCGGCGGCGTCATGCGAGCCGGAGAGCGTCTTCGATCCGCGCCAGTACGGTGTCCCGGCCCAGAATCGCGAGGGCGTCGAACAGCCCGACACCCACTTCCACTCCCGTGGTCGCGACGCGGACGGGGTGGACCAGTTCGCCGCTCTTGATCGCCTTGGCCGCACAGTATTCGTGGAGCGACTTGTCGAGCGTCGGCACGTCGAATGGCTCCGCGGTTTTGAGGACCTCGGCGAAGGCGCGGAGATGGTCGGCTGCCCCGGCTTTCTTCAGCCGCTTTTCCACACCCTTGGGGTCGTAATCGATCTTCGCGACGAGAAACGGCCGACCATAGGTGAGAATATCGGAGAACAGTTTGAGCCGGTCGCCCGCTGCCGTAACGATCTTTGTGAGTTTCTCGATTTCGGCCGGGGTCGGTGATGCTCCGAGCAGCCCGGCCCGTTGCAGGAACGGAACGCACCCGGCGACCTTTTCTTCCAGCGGCAGTTCTTTCATGTACTCGCCGGCCAACCAGTACAGCTTGTCCGGATCGAAACTGGCGGGCGCGCTCGATACCCGTTCGAGGCTGAAGTTGGCAATAAGGTCGGCCATGCTGATCTTTTCGGCCTTGTCGTCGAGCGACCAGCCGAGCCGGGCGAGGTAATTGACAATGGCCGTGGGCAGGTAGCCCAGTTCACGGTAGAAGGCGACTGTGGCCGGATTGAGGTCGTCGCGGCTCTCGATCTGTTCGTCCGTGTAGCCCACCATGCGGAGTTTGGCCCGCACGTCGGCCGTCACGAACTTCTTCATGTCGCGTTTCGAAAGCTTTTTTTTCGAGTTCGGTTCGTTGACCACCGGCACGTGAGCGAAGGTGGGCATCGGCAGACCGAGCGCTTCGTAGACCAGAACCTGTACGGGGGTATTCGAAAGGTGCTCGGCCGCGCGGATGACGTGGGTGATCTTCATGGCCACGTCGTCGATGACCGCCGCGAAGTTGTAGAGCGGCCGGCCGTCGGGCCGCAGGATCACCGGGTCGCCGATCGTGTCGGTCTGCACCTCGACCCGGCCGCGAATCACGTCGTCGATGACGACGGATCGGCCCTCGGGCACTTTCAGGCGCAGCGCGGTCGGGTTGGCAGCATAAAGCCGAACGCACTCGTCGGCCGGCGTCGCCCGGTGCGGCCCGCGGTGGATGTACGGCTTCTTGGCAACCTCCGCGGCCTTCCGCTCGGAGTCGAGTTGGTCCTTCGTGAGATAGTCCGTATAGGCATGACCGGATGCAAGCATCCGCATCGCCGCTTCTTTGTAGGTGGCGAATCGCTGCGACTGGAAATACGGGGCGTACGGGCCGTCGACTTCCGGGCCCTCGTCCCACGGGATGCCGAGCCAGCGGAATCCGTCGAGGATCGGCTGCAGGGCTTCCGGCTTGTTGCGCTCGGTGTCGGTGTCCTCGATCCGCAGGACGTAGGTGCCCTGGTGCCGGCGGGTGAGCAGCCAGTTGAACAAGGCCGTCCTGACTCCGCCGATGTGGAGGTAGCCCGTCGGCGACGGGGCAAAGCGTGTGCGAATGGTCATGATTTGTTTAGTCCGAAAGTCGCGGCGGGGGCGGTTCGCGTGCCTCAACGAGCGTGACGCTTGTCCCCTCCTGAACGACCTTGCCTTCCTGGTTGATCGCTTCACGCTTCCATGTGATGAGACCGCGTTTTCCCCGGCCTTTCCGCTCCTTACCAGCGACCGTGGTGCGGACGTGCAATTCGTCGCCGGGGAATACCGGGGCGCGGAAAATGACCGAACGCAGTTCGACGATCGCCAATGTCCGCATCGGCGGATGATCGATACTGCTGCCCGAGGCCCGGGCGAGCGTGAGGAGACCGTGGGCGATGGTCCGGCCGAACGGCATCGTGGCCGCGTATTCCGGGTTGACGTGCATCGGGTTGAAGTCGCCGGTGAGATCGGCAAAAGTCTGGATGTCGTCCTGGGTCAGCACGCGGGGCGGCGAGACCCAGGTGTCCCCTTCGGCGACGTCTTCATAGTACTTGTGGTCCGGCCCGTACACGCGATCTCTCGTGCGGTCTTCGAACTGGTAGCATACTGACGCTCCGCTCGCCCAACCACCGCTGGCCGGGCCGGTGCGCTACCGCTAAACCAAATGCCGCACGACGTTCCGCCCCGGAGAAGCTCCATGATTCCCATCGACCTTAAAGGAAAAGTCGCTCTCGTCACTGGCGTGGGTGACAATGAGTCGTTCGCCTGGTTCATTGCGAAGGGGCTGCGGGCGGCCGGGGCGACCATCGCGCTCGCCTGCCACCCCCGCATGTGCGGAATCGTTGAGAGTTTCCTGACCCGGGATCAGGACCGCGATTCGCGCCTTCTGCCCGACGGAAGCGAACTCAAGGTCGATGGCATTTTCGCCTGCGACGCACTCTACGACACGATGGCCGACGTACCGGAGAACGTGCGCACCGACAAACGGTACGCGAAGTTTGCCGAGTACTCGATCCAGGGCACGGTAGATGCCGTGGGCCAGAAGTTCGGCGGCATCGACATCATCATTCACTCAATCGCCTTCAGCCGGGAGATCATGAAGCTGGCTAAGGACACCAGCCGGGCGGCCTACTCCGAGGCGATCGGCATCAGCGCGTACAGCCTGACCAGCATGATGCGGGCGGCCGAGAAGTACATGGAAAACCGCCCGGACGGGGCTAGCGCGGTCGGCCTGACTTACCTCGGCGGCGAACGGGTCGTGCCGTATTACGGCGGCGGCATGAGCACAGCGAAAGCCGCTTTACAGATCGACGCAAAGCAACTCGCGCACAACCTCGGCAGCAAGAATATCCGCGTGAACCTGATCAGCGCGGGCCCCTACGCGTCGCGAGCGGCACGCAGCATCCGCCCCGGCGAATTCGAGAAGAGTATCGAATACGCGGCCGTGCGTAGCCCGCTGCCACGCCCAATCAAGCCGGAAGAAGTGGCGAACGCCACGCTGTTCCTCGTCAGCCCGCTCGCGAGCGCCGTCACGGGGCAGATCCTCTACGTCGATTGTGGCTACAACGCCATGGCCGGTTGAATCGCGGGTTAAGCTCCTGGACCCGGACCACCGAGGTGGACATGCGCCGAACCTATCTACTGCTGATTCTGACCATCGGACTTACGGGGTGCGGCGTCAAATCGACGACGACTGTTACCGTGACCAAGTCGTCGGAGTCGGAAAAACCGACGGTCGCTTTTGTCTCCAACAATCCTGATCCATTTTGGTCGATCGTCGAGGCGGGCTGCCGCAAGGCGGAATCCGAAACCGGCGTACATGTGATCTTCCGCAAGCCCGTCTCCGGTGACCCCGCTGCCCAGCAGGAGGTACTGGATTCGCTCGTCCAGCGTGCAGTTAAGGCAATTGCCGTCAGTGTCAGCGACCCGAAAAACCAGACCGCGTATCTGAATGAACTGGCAGCCAAGGTGCCGTTGCTCGCCGTCGACAACGACGCCCCGGCCAGCAACCGCCTTTGTTACATCGGCACTGACAACTATTCCGCGGGCCGGGCGGCCGGGAAACTGGTGAAGCAGGCGATGCCTTCGGGCGGCGTCGTCGCGTTGTTCGTCGGGCAGACCGAATCGCTGAACGCGCACCAACGGTGCCAGGGCGTGCTCGACGAACTGGCCGACGCAACCGCGCCGGCCGATGTCAGCAAGTTGCCGGCATTGCCGACCGGTGCGGGGCAGTTCGGTAAGTACAAGCTCCACAAGATTTTCACCGACCAGCCCGAAGGGACAACGCGGGCCGTGCAGAACTCGACCGACGCCTTGCTCGCGCTGAAAGCCGAGCCGAATGTGTGCCTGGTCGGCCTTTGGGCGTACAACCCGCCCGCTAACCTCACCGCGGTGAAAGACGCGGGACTACTCGGGAAAGTGAAAATCGTAGGATTCGACGAGAATCCGGTCACGTTGCAGGGTATCGAAGACGGCCACGTCTTCGCGACGGTCGTCCAGGATCCGTTCAACTTCGGATACGAGTCGGTCAAGGCGATGGCCGGGCTGGCCAAGGGCGGGAAGTACTTGGGCGGCAAACTCCGCGCCGTGCCGCACCGCGTGATCACGAAGTCGGGCGGCGAAGGCAACATCACGGTCGCCGAATACAAAGCTCAGGAAGCGAAGAAAGCCAAATAGACGCGACGACGCAGCTGAGCGTTTATCACCCCCTCCCGGGCAGGATTGAAACGTGACACGAAAACCGGTCGTATTCATCACCGGGGCCGGAGGCGAGATCGGGCACGGGCTCATCTCGACGCTCGCCCAGGACCCGGACCGGGCGATCATCACGCTCGACCTGAACCCGCTGCATCCCGAGCTTCGGCCGCTCGTCCGCCGACACGTCGTGGGGTCCATTCTTGACGCTAATCTTCTGGAGACGCTTCAAGCCGAGTACGAGATCGACCTGATCGTTCACCTGGCCGCGCTGCTCTCGACGCGCAGCGAGTTCACACCGAAGGCGGCTCACCGGATAAATGTCGAAGGGACGATGGCATTGCTGGAGTTCGCTCAGGAGCAGGGCGAGTCGCACGGCAGGCCCGTCGTGTTCCTGTACCCGTCGTCGATCGCCGCGTACGGGTTACCATCGGTGGCCGAAAAGACGACGGCTGGGAAAGTCCGCGAAGACGACTACTCCTGGCCGACGACGATGTATGGCTGCAACAAGCTCTACTGCGAAATGCTCGGCATCTACTACTCCCGGCACTATCGCCAGCTAGCGGCCGAGGCGGCGCACCGCAAAGTGGACTTCCGTTGCCTGCGATTCCCCGGCCTGATTTCGGCGGTGACCGTACCGTCGGGCGGCACGTCGGACTACGCACCGGAGATGCTTCACGCCGCAGCGCAAGGCAAGCCGTACGCGTGCTTCGTCCGCCCGGACACGCGGATTCCATTCATGGCCATGCCGGACGCGATCACGGCGATCTTGTCGCTGTCATCGGCATCGCGCGAGCAACTCACGCGACCGGTCTACAACATCAGTGCGTTCAATCCGTCGGCCGAAGAGATTCGCCAGATCGTGATGCAGGAGTTCCCCGGCGCGGTCGTCGACTTCAAGCTCGACGCCAAGCGGCAGGGGATCGTCGATAGTTGGCCGGAAGACGTCGACGACTCGGCCGCGCGGGCCGATTGGGGCTTCCGACCGAAATACGACCTTAATCGGGCGTTTCGGGAGTACCTGATCCCCACGATCAAAGGCCGATACGCACAGTAGGTTCGTGGAACAGTATTCGTTGTCGGAGGTTCCACGGTCTTGGGTCGGCCGTGGAGGTCCCATGGTAGTGTGTCTTTGTTCGGGATGTAGCGGATAATCCGGTCAGTCGGGCAAACGGGCTCAATTGTCTGGGCAAGCTTTGCCGATGGTAGGGATGAGAGCGTACCGTGCGCGGTGCGGGCGGGAGACCGTCGGCGGGCCGCGCGAGAGCGGGAGGGGAGCAGGGCATGAAGCGCCGAGTATCCGCGTCGCTTGCAATCTTGGCCGCCGGGGCGGGGCTGGCCGTGGGGCAAGTCCGTCCGGGGTCGGTGCTGGTGACCGAAGACCCGACGCCGCCCCGGTCGGTCATCCGGTCCGATGGTTCACCGGCCGCGCCGAGACCTGCCCCGGTAAGCCCGCGCCCCCCGGCTATCAAGCCGGTCGCGGCGACGCAGACGCCGCCGCCCGAGACCCCGCCACCAGCCCCGGTCCGCGTGCCAGCCGATCCCGGCAATAAGCCCTCAGTTCCCGCCAGCGGAACCAATGTGATTGAACCGCCGGTCGCTGAATCCCGCAGTGCCATTCCCGCGATCGTTGCACAGGACACTTCGCCCGTTGTCGCGCCCGAGCCGGGATCGGCGGCCCACGGCTATTCGAGCAGGCTCATGGAACCGGTGTTTCCATGGACCAAGTGCGGCCGACGAACTTGCGGCACGGTGTATATCGATACGCCGTACATCTGGCTCGATACCCAGATGACCTATAGCTGGATCAACACGGCGACCTCGGTGCCGCTCGTGACCGCCGGCGCGCCCAATGCGGCCGTCCCGGGCGCCCTCGGCGATCCAGGGACGACAGTCTTGGTGGACGGTCAGAATCTGACGGAAAACCCCTTCTACGGCGGGCGATTCCTGCTCGGTGGCTGGTTCGACGAGTGCCAGTATTTCGGGGCCGAGGGCGGCTATTTCTTCCTCGGAGCACGCGAGCGCGGCTTTATCGCGTCGGCCAACGGCAATCCGGGGCTCGACGGCCTGTTCATCCCGTACTTCAACCCGAACACGGGAATTGAAGACGCGATGGCCGTCGCGACCGGCCCACCGAATCAGGCCTCGGGTTGGGTGCAAGTAACGAGCCGAACCCGGGTACAGGGTGCAGAAGGGCATTTCCTGTTTTCATTCGCCCGCGGCCTGAACTTCCGGACCGATGCGTTGATGGGCGTCCGGTGGCTCGGCCTCGACGAAGACCTCATCATCGAACAAACCATCAACCAGCAGCCCCTCAATCAGATCCTTGTGCCGACGACGACAAACATCACGGACGTCTTCAGTACACGGAGCGACTTCATCGGCTTGGACCTCGGGTTCAAGTCGCACTGGCAAAGGAATTGCTGGTCTATGGACGTGGTGACCCGTATCGCCCTGGGCGGCACGCATCAGACCATACGAAACAACGCGGGTACGACGTTGACCGCGCCCGGCTTCTTCGCCGATACTCCGGGCTTCGGCCGATTGATTACTGCGACCAACATCGGCGAGTTCACGAAGGACGTGTTCTCGGTCGTGCCCGAAATCGGAGCGACATTGGCATACCAGCCGACCAGTTGGTGCCGGTTTAACGTCGGGTACAACTGGACCTACTGGACCAACGTGATCCGGGCCGGCGATCAGGTGGATCACGTGGTCAATCCGAATGGCGTCGCCTCGCTGCCGCAGTTCAACCCGACGCAGATCGAGCCGCGCCGTCCGGCGATCATTTTCAACCAGAGCGACTTGTGGATTCAGTCGGTGTCGCTCGGCGTACAGTTCATGTACTGATCGCGGCCCCGAAGGGCGGGCGCAGGCCGGACAACCGGTCCTGCCCGCGCCGACGGGGTGCCCCATTTCCGGTCGGCGGGAATGACACGGCCGTCCGGGACGCTTAGACTGGCATGCAAAACCCCGATTCCGGGAGCGAGACATGCCGACCGCCGACCTGCTCGATTTTGCCGCCCTGGCCGCCCCGATCCCGGGGGACGAACCGGCCGGGACCGCGGGCGATTTTTATACCGTGCGCCGATTGCTGGACGAATGCCGGACCTCGCACGACCCCGAGCAGTTTCCGCCCGGCACGCCCGAGCGCGAGCAGGAAAAGCGCGACCCGAACTGGCCCAAGATCATCTCCGAGGCGAAGTCGCATCTTTCGACAAAATGCAAGCACCTCGTTTACGCGGTGCGAATGTGCGAAGGCCTCGTTATGCAGTTCGGATTTGCCGGGGTGCGCGACGGACTCAAGCTGTTGCACGTGCTGATGTCGGAATGCTGGGACCGTCTTTTTCCGGTGATCGAGGAAGCCGGCGACGAGGCAGCCCGCATCGCGCAGGTCAACTGGCTGGGTGACCCCGTGTCCGGGGCATTCTACCCGACCAAGATCCGTAAGACTCCGCTTTTCGGATCATTGAGCTGGCAGAGTTGGAAAGACGGCCAGGGCGACTTCGAAGCGGCCGTTGCATCCACGCCCTACGACAAAGTGCAGACCCTTCACGACGACATCGAGGGCGCGCTTCAGGCTCTGCGCGAATTGTCGGCCGTCTGTGACGAGAAGGTACCGGACGAACCGGCCGAACTCGGCGAAGTTACGCGGGCATTGACCGACTGTCTGAACCTGACCAAACAGGCACTCCAGAAAAAGGGCGGCGGCGGAGGTGGTGAGATCGGCGGAGGCGGCGACGGCTCTGCCGGCGGGGAAATGGGCTCAAGCGGTGGCATGATGGCCGGCGGGGGCATTGCCATCCCGAACGTCGGCGCGTCGCGTGACGCACTTTACGAAGCCATCAACCGGCTTGCAGAGTCACTGGAAAAGCTCGAACCGCACAGCCCCGTCCCGATGATTCTGAAAAAGATCACCAAGCTCGGGCCGCTGAATTTTCCCAAGTTGGTCGACGAATTGACCAAGGACCGGAACATCCTCGAATACATGCGGCCCGACGAATCCGAGTGATGAATTTTCAAGGTCCCGCCGCGGCCGGAGCTCTCAACCCCGGCCCGGCGAACCGTGAAAACCGCATGAATCGTTTGACAAATCCTGCCCGGACCGCGTAAGCTATTCACATCCCACCCCACGGGCGGCTTGCGCGCCCGCCTGCCGCGTCGGCCTACCCGGGTCGACCGTTTTTCCAGCAGTCCGGACCGCCCTGCCATCCTCCGAGTAAGATCTCGGTTCAGGAGGAGATTCCGATGCGCCATCCGCAGCCCGGTACCTGGCACGCTGACCCGGCCCATTTTCGCCGGCCGAGCCGTCGCGGGTTTCTTCAGGTCGGGGCGGTCGGCGCCCTCGGCTTGACGCTCGGAGACTACTTCCGTGTCCGTGCAGCCGACCAGGCTCCCAAGGCGAAAGCTCAAGGGCTGATCCACATCTTCCTCCCGGGCGGCTGTGCCCATCAGGAAACCTGGGACCCCAAGCCGTATTCGCCAATGGAGTATCGCGGCGACATGGGTGTCGTCCCAACGAAGCTCGACGGCGTGGTCTTCAGCGAGGCCATGAAGCAGTGTGCCGGCATCGCCGACAAGATCACGGTCATCCGCTCGATGACCCACGGCGAAGCCGACCACGACCGCGGCACTCACAACATGTTCACGGGCTGGAAGCCGAGCCCCGCGCTCGTGTACCCCAGCATGGGCAGCATCGTCGCCCACGAACTCGGCGTACGGAATAACCTGCCGCCCTACGTCTGCGTCCCGAACCAGCCGACGAAGTTCGCCGCGTCCGGGTATCTAAGTTCGTCGTTCGGCCCGTTCAGCCTCGGGGCGGACCCGGCCAATCAGAACTTCCAGGTCCGCGATCTGACGCTGCCTAACGGCGTCGACGAAAAGCGGTTCACGACCCGCAAGGACATTCTCGCGGCCGTCAACGACCACTTCGCCTCGGCCGAGAAGTCGGATCAGTTGGCGGCGATGGACACCTTTTACAGCCGGGCGTACGGCATGATCAGCTCGCCCGCAGCTCGATCGGCCTTCGACATTAACGCCGAGCCGGCCAACATCCGGGACGAGTACGGCCGAAATGCCGCCGGGCAGCGGATGCTGATGGCCCGCCGGCTGATCCAGGCCGGAGTGCGGTTCGTGTCACTGACCTATGGCGGCTGGGACATGCACGCCAACATCGCCCAAAGTGTCCGGGCGCAACTTCCGCCGTTTGATCAGGCTTTCGCCGCACTCATCCGCGACCTCGATCGGACGGGGATGCTCGACACGACAATGGTCATGGTCTCCAGCGAGTTCGGCCGGACGCCCAAGATCAACGGCACGGCCGGCCGCGACCACTGGCCCAAGGTGTTCAGCGTTGTCCTCGCCGGGGGCGGAATCAAGAAGGGTTCGATCTACGGTTCCTCCGACCCGACCGCCTCCGAGCCACAGGACGACCCGATGAACATCGAAGACCTCGCCTTCACCGTGTTCCATCAACTCGGCATACAACCGGAAAAGAAGCTGATGGCGCCGGGCAGTCGGCCGATCATCATCGTCGACGACGGCAAGCTTCGGAAGGACCTGCTCGCCTGACCCGGCCCGGTCGCGAGGACAACATCATGCTGAGCTGCCGCCGACTGATGGCAATCGTCGCCGTGTTCGCATTAGCGGGCGGTGTGCGCGCCTCGACGCCGGACCTGAATCTGATTCTGCCCCGTGGCGGCCAGCGCGGTACCGAGGTTGTCCTCACGTTCACAGGCAACCGGATCGGCGACTGCACCGAGGTCATGCTGTATCAGCCGGGACTGAAGGTCACCAAACTCGAGTCAGTAAACCCGGGTACTGTCAAAGCCACCGTCACGATCGATGCACAGTGCGCTCTGGGCGAGCATCCGATGCGGCTCCGTGGGCCGGGCGGCGTATCGACGCTGCGGACATTCTGGGTCGGTGCGCTTCCCACGGTCGATGAAAAAGAGCCGAACAACGAGTTTGCCAGGCCGCAAGCGATTCCGATGAACTGCACCGTACAGGGCGTGATCCAGTCCGAGGATGTCGATTACTTCGCTGTCGAATGCAAGAAGGGCCAGCGGCTTTCCGTCGAAATCGAAGGAATGCGTCTGGGAACCGCGTTTTTCGATCCGGCCATTGCCATCCTCAATGAGAAGCGGTTCGAGTTGGCGACGGGAGATGACTCGCCGCTCCTGGGGCAGGACGCATCGGTCTCGGTGATGATCCCGGCGGACGGAAAGTACACGATCCGGGTCCGCGAAAGCGCGTACGGTGGCAATGCCTCATGTCATTACCGGCTGCACGTGGGTACGTTTCCGGTGCCGCGCGTTGCCGTGCCGGCCGGCGGCAGGCCGGGTGAGGAACTCGACATTACCTTTCACGGCGATCCCTCGGGGCCGATCGTGCGCAAGGTGAAGATTCCAAGCGACCCGGAGTCCGATCAGTTCCAGTTTCACGTGTCGGACGACGGCGGCGTATCGCCCTGCGGCCTGCCGCTTCGTATTGCCGACCTGCCCGGCTTCATCAAGGCGGCCAACAGCGACAATGCCGGAACGCCGACCCCGGTCCAGGTACCCGGCGCGTTCCACGGCATCATCGCCAAACCGGGTGAACACAACTACTTCAAGTTCTCCGGGAAGAAGGGGCAGGCATTTGAAGCGCGGTGCCTCGCGCGCAAGCTCGGGGCTTCGCTCGATGCCGTGCTCTGGATCAGCCCCGTCGCCGGCGGAATGCTGGCATCCAACGACGACGGCGACGGGCGGCTCGATGCCCTGATGCGATTCACGCTCCCGGCCGATGGCGACTACATCATCGGCGTCCGCGACCACCTCTTCAAAGGCGGCCCCAACTTCGCGTACCGGATCGAAGTCAGTCCGATCCAGGCCCGCACGACGGTCGGAGTCACCCGGTATGGCATTCAGCCGACGCAGGAACGTCAGACAATCGACGTACCGAAAGGAAACCGGTTTGCCGTGCTGGTGACAGCGGCCCGCGGCGATTGGGGCGGCGATTTGACGTTCAGCGCGGAGAACGCACCGGCCGGGCTGACGGCAGTCACTGATAAGGTCCCGGCCGGTCTGGCCGCATTCCCGGTCGTGTTCGAAGCGGCAGCCGATGCTCCCGTCGCTGGCACGCTCGGCGCGATCCGCGGGAAACCGGCCGACCCCGCCACCATCGTCCGCGACCGGTTTCAGCAGATCACCGATCTCGTGTTCGGCCAGAACAATCGCGAATACGTCATCGTCCGCACCAACAAGGTCGCATACTCGGTGACAGAGGCCCTGCCGTTCTCGATCCGGATTGTCGAGCCCAAGGCCGCCATCGTCCGGAACGGTACGATGCAACTGAAGGTCGTGGCCGAGCGCCGCGACGGGCACAAGGCCGCCATCGCGCTCCAGCCGTTGTACAATCCGCCCGGCGTCGCCGCCAATTCCGTGACCATCCCCGAAGGGCAGACCGAAGCGAACCTGACGCTCACTGCCAATGGCGGAGCAGGCATCGGCAAATGGCGCTATGTGGTGATGGCGCAGTCGCAGGGGCCGAATGGGCCCGCGTGGGTGTCGTCGCAACTGGCCACCATCGAGGTCGCGCCTCCGCCAGTGACCATCGCCTTTGACAGAATCAGCGTCGAGCAGGGCAAGCAGGGCACGTTGAAGGGGCGCGTGAGTTTCTCGGCAGCCGTCACGGGTGTCGTCAAATTGCAGCTGATGGGCCTGCCGAGCAAAGTCCTGGTCGGCGCCGTGGATGTGACCCCGGATACCAAGGAAGTCGCGCTGCCGATCACGACCGAGATTTCCAGCCCGGCGGGCCAGCACAAGAATCTGCCCTGCGTGCTCACGATGACTGTCAATGGTGAACCGGTGACGTATTCGGCCGGATTGGCCGAAATCCGCATCGACAAGCCACTGGCTGCCAAGCCAGCCGGCGTGCCGAAAGACAAAGCCAAGACGCCCTGACCCGACCGGTCCGTGTACGCCCGGCGAAGGTTCAGAGTAATAGCGGGGGCCGAACGACACATGAACCGAACACACTGGTCGCGGCTGATAGCAGTGTGCCTGCTCGGTGTACTGGGCAGCGAGTGCCCGGCCGCGCCCGTGGCGAAGCTGGCCGTCTACCCGCCCGACGTCCGTCTCGCGACCAGTCGCGACCGCGCGACATTCGTGGTGCAATGGACCGAGCCCGACGGAATCACCCGCGATATCACCGCCGAAGCGCAGATCGACTGGGCCAACGACAAGCTCGTAAATCGGATAGGAAATGTGCTGACCCCCGCGGCCGACGGGCAGACGACGATGACGGTGCGGCACGGCGGTCAGTCCGTCGTCGTACCCGTGATCGTAACGCAAGCCGCCGCCGACCGGCCGATCAGTTTCAAGCTCGACGTGATGCCCGTTTTCATGCGGGCCGGGTGCAATGCCGGCTCGTGTCACGGGGCGGCCCGCGGTAAAGACGGTTTCCGGCTGAGCCTGTTCGGATTCGATGCCGACGGCGATTTTCATCGGCTCACCCGCGAGCAACCGGGCCGACGGCTCAATCTCGCATTCCCCGACGAGTCGGCCCTGCTGGAAAAGGCGGCCGGTAAGGTTCCCCACACTGGCGGCGAGAAGTTCCGCGAGGGTGACGAGTATTACGCCGCCATCCGGCGGTGGATCGAGGCCGGAACGCCGAATGACCCGGCCACGCTGCCAACTCCCGTCGCCCTCGACGTGTACCCGCGATCAATGGTGTTGAACGGGACCGGCGCGTCGCAGCGGATGGTCGTCCGGGCGACATACTCCGACGGCACTGTGCGGGATGTCACACGACTCGCCTTGTTCCTCACCAACAACGACGTGACCGCAAAGATCAATCCCGACGGCGTGGTCACGGCCGGCAATCGCGGCGAAGCGTTCGTCATGGCCAGGTTCGCCACGTTTACCGTCGGCTCGCAGGTGATGGTTCTCCCCAAAGATCTGAAGTTCACGTGGCCCGAAGTGCAGGAGTTCAATTACATCGACGGGCTGGTTCACGATAAATTGAAGAAGCTCCGCATCACCCCTTCGGAGGTTTGCACCGACGAGGTATTCCTCCGCAGGGTGACGATCGACATTACCGGCCTGCTGCCGACGGTCGAGGAGTACGACCGGTTCATGGCCGACCCCTCACCCGACAAGCGGGCCAAGCTCGTCGACGAATTGCTCTCGCGAAAGGAATTTGCAGAGCTCTGGGTGTTGAAGTGGGCGGAGTTGCTGCAGGTCCGCTCGGGCGATCAGGTCAGCCCGAAGGCCATGGTGCTCTACTTCAACTGGCTGCAGGACAAGATCGCCCGCAACGTGCCGACCAACGAGTGGGTCGCAGAGTTGCTGAGCGCGTCGGGCGGCACCTTCGACAACCCGGCCACAAACTACTACCAGACCGAACGCGACCGGCTGAAGGTCACGGAAAACGTGGCCCAGGTGTTCATGGGCATGCGGATTCAGTGTGCCCAATGCCACAATCACCCGTTCGACCGCTGGACGATGAACGACTATTACGGCTTCGTGTCGTTCTTTTCGCAGATCGGCCGGAAGCCCGGCGACGATCCGCGCGAGCTGATCGTGTTCAACACCGGGGGCGGAGAAACCCGGCATCCGGTGACCGGCCAGGTCATGAAACCAAAGTTCCTCGGCGGCGACGTGGCCGACGTGGCGGGCAAGGATCGGCGGGGCGTCCTCGCCAACTGGCTCGCTTCCGACAAGAATCCCTACTTCGCGATGAATCTCGCGAACATCGTCTGGGCCCACTTCTTCGGACAGGGGATCATTCACGAAGTCGACGACGTGCGCGTGTCCAACCCGGCCTCGAACCCCGAACTTCTCGCCGAGATGGGCAGGAAATTCACGGAGTACAAGTACGACTTCAAGCGGATCGTCCGCGACATCTGTCTGTCGCGAACCTATCAACTTGCGACACAGACGAATCCGTCGAACGAAGCCGATACCCGCAACTTCGCGCACGGGGCGATCCGGCGGATCCGCGCCGAATCGATGCTCGACGTGCTGCTACAGGTCACGGAGACGAAGGAGAAATTCCCCGGCCTGCCGCTCGGCGCGCGGGCGGTTGAGATCGGAGACGGCGCCCGTTCGACATACTTCCTCACCACGTTCGGCCGGGCGTCGCGCGAGACGGTCTGCTCCTGCGAGGTGAAGCTGGAGCCGACGCTGTCGCAGTCGCTACACCTGCTCAACGGCCGGACGACGACCGACAAGATCGCCCAAGGCGCAGTGGTCGCGAAAATGCTGCGTGAAAAGAAGTCGCCGGAAGCGATCGTGGAGAATCTCTACCTTCGGTGTCTGAGTCGGAAGCCGACGCCCGCAGAACTCGACAGACTGAAGGCGATCATCGGCGCGGAAAAGGACCAGCGCAAGGTTCTGGAAGACGTCTTCTGGGCGCTGTTGAACACCCGCGAGTTCATGTTCAACCATTGAGAGGGTGCGGGCCGAGGGCCCCGGGGAGCCGGATCCGATGAATCGCACCTGTCAATTCGTGATGGCACTTTCGCTGGCGTTTTCGGCTCCCAGCCGGGCGTCGGCCCAGGCCAAGGTCACATTCGATCAAAACGTCCTACCGTTGCTGAAGGAAAAGTGCCTCAATTGCCACAACGCAGACAAGGCGCGTGGCGGGCTCGACGCATCGACGTTCGGCAAGCTCATGGAGGGCGGATCATCCGGAGCGGTCGTGAAGCCCGGCGAAGCCGACGGCTCCCGGTTGTACACGTTGGCGGCCCACCGCGAGGAGCCGAAGATGCCGCCCAACAGTCCGCCGATCGCGAAGGAATCGCTGGACCTGCTCAAGGCGTGGATCGACGGCGGCGCACTGGAGAATGCCGGTAGCAAAGCCGCCGTCATCAAGAAGACCGATCTGGCAGCGAAGTCGGCCAAGTTCACTCGCCCGGCCGTCATGCCGATGCCCGAAAAGTCTCTCCTGCGACCCTACACCCGTACCGCCCGTAGCAATGCTGTTACGGGCCTCACTGCCAACCCCTGGTCGCCGATCGTCGCGGTGGCGGCACCGCATCAGGTCCTGCTGTTCCATGTGGATACACTCGATCTCGTCGGAATCCTTCCATTCGCGCACGGACAGATCAACGTCCTGAAGTTCAGCCGATCAGGCGAGCTGTTGCTGGCCGCGGGCGGAAAAGCGGGCAAATCCGGCAAAGCGGTTGTGTACACCCTCAAGTCCGGCGAACCGGTGACGGAGCTTGGCGACGAGACCGACGCAATCACGGCCGCCGACCTCTCGCCCGATCAGCGCGAGGTCGCCGTCGGCGGACCCGGACGCGTGATCCGCGTGTACTCCACCGCCGACGGGTCGAAATTGCACACCATGAAGAAACACACGGAATGGGTGACCGCGCTCGAATACAGCCCGGACGGGAAATACCTGGCCTCCGGAGACCGCAACGGCGGAGTCGTGCTCTGGGAGGCCGGTACGGGACGCGAGCATCAGACTCTTCCAGGGCACAAGCTCGCCGTGACGAATCTCGCCTGGCGGGATGACGGCGCGATCGTGGCCTCGTCGTCCGAAGAGGGGAACGTCAAGCTCTGGGAGCCGGAAGAAGGCAAGTCGACGCGGACCATTGCGGCTGCCGGGGCCCAGGCGGTCCGATACACGCACGACGGCCGGATCGCGACGACGGGTCGAGACGGGAAGACACGTCTGTTCGACGGAAACGGGGCAGTTCAGCGCGAGTACTCCGGCGCATTTGACATGACCTTGAATGTCGCTGTCAGCCACGATCAAACGCGAATCCTGGCGGGCGATTGGACCGGCACTGTTCACGTCTGGAACCTGACCGACGGGAAGAAGGTCGGCACGCTGAACACCAACCCTCCAACGCGCGAGGAGCGGATCCAGGCCGCCCGCAATGAACTCACCGCCCGGCAGGCGGTGACCGATATTGCCAAAAAGGCGTACGATCAGGCGAATGCGGCCGTCGACGCGGCCAACAAGGACCTGACGCAGGCCCGCGAAAATACGGCCCGGCTCCGCGGCGAGATCCGGACGTTGACCGAGCGGGCGACCAAGCTGAAGCAGGCCAATGACAAGCTCGTCGCTGAGGTGGCCGCGCAGACGAAGTTGATCGCATCCCTCGAGGCCAAGCCTGAGTCCGCGGAGAAGGCCAAGGACAAAGGCGATCCCGCCAAACTGCTAGCAGACGCCAGGGCCAAACTCGCCGAACTGTCGGCTCAACAGAAGAAATTGGCCGAGGAACTGTCGGCCGCACGAAAGGCCCGCGAAGAAGCCCCCGAAAAGGTAAAACAGGCCCAAGCGGCCGAGGGACCCAAAGTGAAGGCCGTCCAGACGGCCGAGAAGAACATGGCCACGGCGAAGGCCGCGTGGGAAGAGGCGAAGGCGACTTGCGACGCCGCGAGCGCCGAGGTTGATAGGCTGACCAGAGCCCAGTAGAGTGATATGCAGCATCAGCCATGCCCACCGTTCATTTCTCCCCCAATTTCCGGCGACATGTGGCCTGTCCCGAGGTTGCCGTCGAAGGCGCGACTGTTGCGGAGTCACTGACGGCCGTGTTTGCCGGCAACGGGGAACTCCGTGGTTACGTGCTCGATGACCGTGGTGTGGTTCGCAAACATGTCGCGATATTCGTCAACGGCGAACCGATTTCTGATCGGGTCGCACTTGCCGATCCCGTCGGCCCGACTGATGACATCTGGGTGATCCAGGCGTTGTCGGGCGGCTGACGGGGCAGTTTTCATGGCGCAGAATGTCGTTCTCTCAACTCGCAAAGGTCTGTTCATTCTTCAGCGGAGTGGGGCCGACTGGAAGGTGGCACAGAGCGCCTTTCTCGGCGACAATGTAACGCTCGCGCTACCCGACCGGCGCGACGGTTCGCTCTATGCCGCGCTCAATCATGGTCATTTTGGCGTCAAGCTTCACCGTTCCGATGATATGGGGAAGACTTGGGCCGCGTGCATGACGCCTGCCTACCCGGAACCGGACCCCAACGCGGAGCCGGACCTGGACCCGATGCGGAAGACGCCCATCCCGTACTCCACGCAACTCATCTGGGCGCTGGAAGCAGGCGGGGCGAATCAACCGGGCGTGCTCTGGGCCGGGACGGTACCGGGCGGGCTGTTCCGGTCGGGCGATCGCGGAATGACGTGGGAACTCAACCGCCCCTTGTGGGACGACCCAAGGCGACGACAGTGGTTCGGTGGCGGAATGGACTTTGCCGGGCTTCATTCGATCTGCGTCGATCCGCGGGACGCGAACAACGTCGCGATCGGCGTGTCGTGCGGCGGAGTTTGGGTCACCCAAGACGGAGGCCAATCGTGGGAATGCCGGGGCGAAGGGATGACGGCCGCCTACCTGCCGCCGGAGCAGGCGGGCAACCCGGCCATCCAGGATGCACACCGTCTCGTCCAGTGTCCCGCCAATCCCGACGCCCTCTGGGTCCAGCATCACAATGGAATCTTCCGCAGCACGGATCGTGGTCGACGGTGGACCGAGGTGAAAGACGGGGCGGTTTCGACATTCGGTTTCGGCGTCGCGGTCCATCCGGTCGATCCTGCGACGGCGTGGTTCGTCCCCGCGAAGAAGGACGAGCAACGATACCCGGCCGACGGCCGATTCTGCGTCACACGCACGCGGGACGGCGGCCAGACGCTTCAGTCGCTGACCCGCGGCCTGCCGCAGGAGCACGCTTACGATCTCGTGTACCGCCACAGTCTTGATGTTGCGGACGATGGAAGCAGCCTGATGGTTGGTTCGACAACGGGCAACGTCTGGGCGTCGAGCGATGGCGGGGAGAACTGGCAATGCGTCAGTTCGACCCTGCCGCCGATCAGCGCTGTGCGATTCATCTGAACCGGATCAAAGGTACTCGAAGCCGATCTGGAACGTAATCCGGCCATCCTCCAGCTTGCGGATGTCGGTGATGTGGACGGGCCAACCGCCCGGCTTCGAGGGTTTGCTGCTCGGGGTGGTCCCCGGCGTGAACGATCGATTGGCCGGGCTGGGGAAGGGCACCGCCCCCAGGAACTTCCGCGGGCCGTCCGGGCCGCTGATCCCGTGCGATTCCTCCAGGACAACTTTCCCATCGACGACGCGCCAGATGAGAAGCCCTTCGCCCGGCAGGTCGCGATCGAAGTTCTTCTTGACCCGGTTTTCCAATAACAGGTATTCCGCGCCGTCCGGGCGGAGCAGGACCTTGTAGCATTCGCTTTCCGTACCGATAACGGGAGCGAGGATCAGCTTCTGCTTCTCCCGCGGGTCGATCACGGCTGGCTTCAGCCAACCCATTTGCTCCTTGCACCATGCCGAGAAGTGCAGCGGCTTGCCGTCCTGCCCGTGGCCGGTGGACATGGAGCACCAGATGCCGAGCCCTTCGGAACCCGGATCCTCGGGCTTGGCGTACAGGTCAGGCAGGCCGAGCATGTGGCCGAACTCGTGGCTGATGACGCTGATCGAGGCCATGCGTTCGCCGCCCTCGGGGCAGATGAAGTAGGACCAGCGCTTGCCCTTGTACGCGAAATTGGACCGGTGCGGCCAGAAGATGCCGCCGCGCTGCGTCTGCACCCGGTTACCAGAATAGATGAAGAAAATCCCGTCGAACCCTTCGAGTGCTTTCTCGCCATCGCGGGCGATAATCTGGTCGCAGGCCTCGGTCAGCACCGCCGACCGGCTCGCCGTCTGGGTGTAGTCCGACCGCTTCTTCCCAACTGTGACGGGTTCGAATACCTTGCCCTCGACCTTGAGTTTGCCGAGCGACATTTCGTTGTAATAGTCGTTCATGCTCCCGTACACGTTCTGGCCTGTCGGGCTTTTTTCCTTGTAGACTCCCGTGCTGAAAAGAGCGGTTTCCCAGGCGGCGGGCGGAATCTTCTCGTTCGGCTTGATGTCCGTGAATGCGATCGGGATCACCGCCAGGCGGTAGACCGGCTTGCGGAAAACGCGGACGTTCCGTTCGTCCCACCGGCTCAGGGTCGGCATGGCTTCTTCGGCAATGGGCGACGCCAGGGCGACGGACATCTCCATCGTCTGCTCGTCGCGGAGCACGGCGAGCGTGACCTTGTCGCCGGGCAGGCGGTCGGCCAGTCGGCCTCGGAAGTTCTCAAGCGAGCGGGTGGCTTCGCCGTCGAGTTTGGTCACCACGTCACCGATTTTTATCCCGGCCGACTCGGCCGGGGAGCCGGGCGTGATCCCTTCGATTTTCACGCCCTTCTCCGTTTCGAGAAGCTGCACTCCCAGCACCGGGCGGGCGGAAGCGTCCCGCATGGGCGTCGATGCCGAGGTCAGTTTGACTTTCAGCTCCAGCGGCTTGCCGGCCCGGTCGACATTCACCGTCACCGTTTCGCCCATGCGCTTGCCGATCAGGGCGGTGCGCAGGGCGTCGGTCGTCGGCACCGGGGAGCTGGCAAAGTCCTTGATCGCATCCCCGACCTGCATCCCGGCCTTCTCGGCCGCGTAACCGGGTTCCACGCCGATCACGAGCACCCGCCCGTCTCGAGATTCCACACTGACGCCAAGATGCCCCTGTTGCCAGCTTTCAAAAGCCGACTTCCTGGCAACCGTCGTGCGGGCCTGCGCCGGCGACTTGTATTCGCTCAGGTTGGATGGAGGGGCGTCGGCTCCGAGGCCGAGTCCCGTGACGATCAGAATTCCCAGGTGCTTCCGATTGAGTCGCATCGCGCAGACACTCCGCCAGGGAATGAGTTGCTTGCAGGGATCAGGGGCCGGTCGGCTCGATCCGGCCGACCACGTTCGGGCGCGCAGCCGTCCGTTCGAGAATAAACACCGGCCTACGGGCGAGGTTTTCCTCGTTGAATGTTACTTTTCCCAGCAATCGGTCGAACGATTCGGTCCGCATGACTTCGCGGAACCGCGGCAGTGTGAAGCCGCGGGCGTCGCGCCCGGCCGCGAACAGCGTCCGAGCCGCGTCATACATTTGCAGCGCGGCCGTGGGTGGCTCGGCCGAGAACCGCTCGCGGTATTTGGCAGCAAAGGCATCGCGGGCGGGCGTCGTCTCCGGGCCGTAGGCCGCGACGTATTTCGCTCCCGCCGGCAGTCGGTCGGCCTCCGATTCGTCGCCGGCAAAGATGACACGCTCGGCCGGGATTGTGAACCGTGTCAGTTCCGCGGCCGAACACAGGAATACTGCGGTGGATCCGGCCGGGATCGCCGGCACAGGCCCGGCTTCCGGCACGGGTACGATTTCCGCCTTCCGTCCGCGTTTCTGCCACGCCGCGGCCAGGTTCTCTGCCGCCTGGCTCAGTCGGGCACTGCGGGAATCGACGAGAATCAGAATCCCGGAAACATCGGCTTTGGAGCCGAGGACCGTCTCAATGGCTCGAACCCGCTCGGCCGGGTTGGCACCCAGGCTGAATGCCGACTTGGCGCCGGCATATCCGCTTGCTCCGATGAGCGGGACGCCGTAAAGCTGGGCGGCCTCGGCCAGGCTCCGCGAGTCCGCCCCCGTCAGGCCGCCGAGCAGCCCGACAGCCCGGTTGACGACCACGAGACGGACCGCCTGGTGCCCGACATTCTCGGGCTTGCTGGCGGTATCCGCATGGATCACGGCGACCTTCTTGCCGGCAATGTGAAGTGCGGAATCCGCATTAACCTCTTCGACCGCGAGTTGCACGCCGCGGAGGCACGCGAGGCCTTCCTCCCGGCCGGCGCCGGTCAGGGCCACGGGGTGCCCAAAGACGATGGCATCGCTCGGGCGCTTTTCGCATCCCGCGGTCAGGGCCAGGCCGATCAGGACAAACAGTATGGAAGTTCGCCGCGTCATTCGTCACACTGGTGATACAGGCTCTTTCGGTCATGCTAGAGACTCGGCATCCCGTGGCGCAGTCGCCGGAAATCTCGAAGTCGAAGTTTCTGGCGCTGGTCCGCCAGAGCGGCCTCGTGGAAAAAACGGCCCTCCACGAGGCCCTGGCGTCCGCACCGGACTCGCCAAGGGCCAAGCACCTGGCCCGCCATCTCGTGCAGCGCGGCCTTCTGACGCGGTTTCAGGCGCAGCACCTTTTGGCCGGCCATTCCAGCGGGTTCTTTCTGGGGCAGTACCGGATACTCGAACTCATCGGACGGGGCGGCATGGGCAAGGTCTACAAGGCCGAGCACATGACAATGCAGCGGATCGTCGCGCTGAAAGTCCTGTCGGCAGAAATCACCCGCACGGAGCGGGCCCGACAGTTGTTTCGCAGAGAGGTCCGCGCGGCGGGGCAACTCGCTCATCCCAACATCGCCACCGCGCACGACGCCAACGAAGTCGATGGCCGGGCGTTTCTCGTCCTCGAATACGTATCCGGGCCGAGCCTGTCCGCGCTGGTTCGGGAGCACGGACCGCTCCCCGTAGGCCAGGCGTGTGAATACGTTCGCCAGGCCGCGATCGGGCTTCAGCACGCCCACGAATTCGGCATGGTGCATCGCGATGTGAAGCCGTCCAACCTGCTCATTCAACCGCCCGTCGGCGCGGGTGCGCCGGCGGGGGGAACGCTCAAGGTTGTCGATTTCGGCCTCGCACTGCTTCCCGGCGCGGACGACGACATTGCCGGCGACCGACACTCGATTCTCGGCACGCCCGACTACCTTTCGCCTGAGCAGGCCCGCGACCTGCGAAGCGTCGATATCCGCTCTGATCTTTACGGGCTGGGCTGCACCTTTTACTACCTGCTCACCGGGCAGGTCCCGTTTCCCGGTGGAACGGCGCTTGAGAAACTCGCACGACATGCCGCGGACGAGCCGGTACCGGTCGAAGAACTGCGTCCGATCGTGCCGGACACGATTGCGGCGGCCGTTCGCCGGCTCATGCGGAAAGACCCGGCCGGACGGTTTCCTAACCCACGCGCCTTCGCCGAAGTGGTCGAGAAGTTTGCCGAGGAGTACCCCATCCCGCGATGGGCCGGGAGCGTGGACGCTACTCCGACGATGCCCATGCCGGACCCGTGGTCGGCCGATGATCCCACACCGTCGGCCAATCCGCTTGTCGCAAATACCAGTGGCACTCTGTCGATTGCCGAGTTCGCGGCCAGCCTGAACGCGGCCGAGCGGGCCATGCTTCGGAGTTCCAGGGAGCAGTTGCCGAAAAGTGCGATGAGTCGATTCGGCTGGGCGCTGTTCTTCGGATTTGCACTCGGAATTGCATTGATTGTGGCAGCGACCTTCTGGCGTTAGTACCGGCTCGAATCGGCACGGAGATTCGATTGGGAAGGCTCGCCGACATTCCGGTCGTGGATAGGGTAAACTTGAGCAATCTGGGTCGCCGGGGAACTTCCATGGCGGAACCGGCGTCCCAGAAAAGCTACTAGAGGAAACTCGCCCGCGCGGAAGTTTGGAAACGAACGGAGCCCCATCCGTTGCCGAGCCCCCGAGACCTGCTCCGACCACTCAAGTGGTCGGGGAAGCTTCGCAGTGCGCAGTTGCGCGCACATTTGCCGTGGGGTAATCTCCCCAATGGCATGACCTTTCTGCTCGGTTGCGGGCGGAGCGGCACGTCTGCGCTCGGGCGCTCACTGGCCCAGCACAAATCCATCGCTTATCTGCACGAACCGATCGAATACTGGTACACGATCGATCCTCGTACGGACTATCTGAACTTCTTCGGCGGCCGGGGGAAGGGGTTCCTCGATGCCAACGACGTGACTCCCGAAGCCCGGCTGCGGTTTCGCCGGCTTTTCGGCCAGGCGCGGTCCATGAGCGGTTGCGAGTTCGTGCTGGAAAAGTACCCGGCCGATGGACTGCGGATCGGCTGGCTAGATGCGCTCACACCGAATGCCCGATTCGTCCACATCATCCGCGATGGACGGGCCGTCTGCCGGTCGATTCAGACGATTTCCCGGCGAAACAACTACCGCTTCATCGGCAAGCCGGACCTGCACCAGTGGTGGGGCCGAAGTTACTACAAGTGGCACACGCTGGTTCGGGAATGTCGGGAGCGAGGTATACTCGCACACCTTTTCGAAGAGGTCGATGAGCCGGGGCCGCGGAACTTTGCCACGATGGCCGCGCTGGAATGGCTCGTTCGCGTCCGGCACATTCGCTCCACCATCGAGCAACTCGGATTCGGGCCCGAAAAGTACCTCGAAGTACGATACGACGAGTTGATCGCCCATCCGCGACAGGTTCTGAAGGGAATTGAGGACTTCATCGGCGCGCCAAACGACCCGAAGATGATCGAGGCGGCCGAGAAGCGATTGGCCCATCCCGTCGCACCCCCGTCTGAGTTGGCTCTCCCGGCCGAAGTGTTCGAAGAATTTGCCATCGAACAGGAACGCCTCGGGTATTCAACGGACGGCGTGATTGTCGTGCCGGGCGCGCTGGCTCAGGAACGGGCCCCGTAGTAAAACGCGACCGATGCTGTCAGCGCGGCTTCGAGTTTCGGCACGTTCAGTCCTCCGGCAATCTGCGGATCAACAAAGATCGCCAGCAGCGTGTGTGCCCCCAGGCCGAACATACACAAAAGCGAAAGCCAGGCGAGGAAGTCCTGGAACATGGCCGAGCGGTTCCAGGGCCCGAGCCGGCACAGCCGACCCAGCAGAAATCCGCCTGAGACGGCCGCCAGGAGCAAAGGCCACTGTTGCAGTTGCTCGGCCGTCGGGCGGACCCGGTCGATCAGGACCTGCGGATCATTGACGTACTTCCAGACCACCGCCACAATCAGACTACCCGTCAGGAATAATCGGAGAATTCCGCGGGGAAGGTGGAGCGGGTGAGCTGTCCCGTCACCCCCGATCGACCGGCCGTGAGCTACCAAAAAGACCGGTAAAAGGGCCAGCAGCGGGTATGCAAACAGCGGCACAGTAACGGCTTGCGTCGACGGCATCAGAATGACGGCAACGAAGAGCCCGACGATCATGACTGCCAGCAGGCCGCGGACGCTCCCGGCGGGAAGGCCCAACGGGTGCCGGTTATAGGTCGAATCCATCTGGATGGAACCCTCAAAGGGTGGCAGGTCAATCACTTAGAGAATTGCCGGGGAATCCACAGGTTTGTGGACGCCGGCCGCTCCTCTTTGTAGGATATTCGCTCTGCGCTGTGTTCCATCGACCCGCTTTGAGCGGGAGGTTGTTTCCGTGTCGACGACGCTTGTGAAAAAAGAGGCCGTGCAACCTAAATGGTGGCTGATTGACGCCACCGATATGGTCGTCGGCCGGTTGGCGGTCCAGATTGCCACGATCCTCCGGGGCAAGCACCGGCCCGATTACACCCCTTACATTGATACCGGCGATTTCATCGTCGTCATCAATTGCGAGAAGGTGAAATTCACCGGTAACAAATGGGATACCAAGACTTACGCCGCGTACTCGAAGTACCCTGGTGGCTTGAAAATCACCTCGGCGAAGGAATACCGCGACCGTAAGCCCGAGTTCATCATTGAAACTGCGGTCAAGCGGATGATGCCGAAGAACCGGCTCGCCGCGGCCCAGATTTCCAAGCTGAAAGTGTACGCGGGCGACAGCCACCCGCATCAGGCCCAGCAGCCTCAGCCGCTGCCCAAATCCGTCTGACGCCCTCGAGGTTACTCATGGCCACTGCCACGAAGAAGAATTACACCCTGGCGACCGGCCGACGAAAGACGTCGGTGGCCCGGATTCGGATGTGCGAAGGGACCGGGATCATCAGCATCAACGGTCGGGCACTCGAACAGTACTTCACGGAAGAGAAGGACCGCGGCGCCGTGGTCGGCCCGCTCCTGCTGGCCGACATGCGGAACAAACTCGACGTCCTGATCAAAGTCGAGGGCGGCGGGATCACCGGCCAGGCCGGCGCAATCTGCCAGGGCATGGCCCGCGCGATCAAGTCGATGTTCAACCTGACGCTCGACGCCCCTGAGCCGGCCCCGACCGTTGCCGAAGGGGAAGAAGCCGCACCGGCCAAGCCCGGCGAAGGCAGCCTGTCGAAGCGACTCCGCGACTCCGGGTATCTCACCCGCGACAGCCGAATGAAGGAACGCAAGCACTTCGGCTTCAAGGGTGCCCGCCGCGGCTTCCAATTCTCGAAGCGCTGATCGGCGAACCATCACAAAACCAAACCGCCGGGCTTGTTCGCCCGGCGGTTTTCTTTTTGCGCAGTATTCCTGTCACACGGAGGTCAGGAATCGAAGGCGGAACGCGAGGAAATCGTTCGCCCCGACCTGACCATCGCCGTCGAAATCGAATGTCGCCGACGTGCCCAGAAATGCCAGGCGGAATGCCAGCAGGTCGGCGGCATCGACCGTGCGGTTCCCGTCGGAATCACCGAACAGACGATGGAATCCAAACGAGTACCCCGTCGCCGGCATGTTTAGCGTGTATAGCCCGTCGGCGAGTGACGCAAAGGTCAGCGTCGCGGTCGCGCCGCTGACGATTTGCGTGTATGCGACGCTGCCCGACGGACCGGTGATTGTAAATGCGTTCGCCGGCAAGGTGACCGCAGAGCCGAATGACACGGCCAAACTCGTGACCCGCGAACGTTGGGTACTCCCATCGTTGACCTGCGTCCCAGTCGGGGTCGGAGAGGTACTCCCGACCATCAAACCGCCGCCGAAACTCGTGACCCAGACTTCGGCCGCGTTGTACGGGTTGAAGAAAACCCGCTCCGGTTGGCGGAACGGGTAGGAATCGACCCGAGCAAATGTCGGGCTGCCGGCATGAAGGTTGGTCGTGTACCACAGTCCGTCGGTCTCTGTCGTCAGGTATGCCTGATCGGTGTTGGTCGGGTCGATGGTCAGCGAAGTGACGCGGTCGAGGGAGTTGATCCGCGTCCAGTTCACGCCGCGATCGGTCGTTTTGTAGAGGCCGCCGAGTCCGTTGGGTGGGCCGCCCCAACCGCTGAACACGCCGGCGTACCATGTGCTACGGGTTGCGTCGGCCGGGTCGATGACGATGTCCTTGGTCCAATAGCGCATCCCGGCCGCGCTGCGGTCTGCCCAAGTTGCGCCGCCGTCGGTGCTGACAAATACACCGCTACTGGCCGTAAATGTCCCGGCAGCATTCCGACGGCCCGAGTAGCTGGCGACAATCGTCGGCGAGCCGCCGTCGTTTAGCACGACGATATTGAACGGGTGCCCTTCTGATCTTGGCGGATTGGCGAGCTTGGTCCACGTTGATGCACCGCCGAGGTTGATGTTGTTGCTCACATAGATGCCGCCCACGGTGCTGTGGACGACGCTAGCGTAAAGCCTGTTGGCATTCGTCGGATCGGGCGCGACCCAGACCACGGGCTTGTTGAAGTCGTGGAGCATTTGCCAGTTCGCGCCACCGTCGGTGGAGAATCGAACTTCGCCGTCGCCGCCGTCGATCCGCGAGTCCTGCAGATAGGTGCTTTGATACATGTCGTGGACGGAAGACGTGGCCGCGTAGAGGTTCCCGTTGGTGTGCAGAAACGATCGATACATGCTATTCAGCGTGTGGCCGGTGTAGCCGAACCCGAACGACTGACCGCCATCCGTGCTGCGTTGCCCGCGGACATCGGAATTGCCGAGAATCATCGTGCTCTGATTGGCCCAGGTGAGGCTCCAGGACGTGGTGTTGTCCAGCCCGCTGGAATGGTATGCGTCGCCGGGGGTGATGTTGCTACCGGCGGGGTTGAGGTCGGCCGGTTGGACGTACAACGCGTTCCATGTCGCACCGGAGTTGGTCGTGGCGTGCGCGCCGCCGAGGTCGGTGATGATGGCCCGTGTGCCGTCCTGCGGGGCGACTGCCAGCCCGAGTGCGTATTCACCATAAGACCAGCCGCGATCGCCGCCCGCACCCTGCCAGCCCGTATTGATGTTCTGGTTGCCCGTGGTGTTGAACACGGCCGTCCACGATGCTCCCCCGTTGCCGGTCCGGTAGACCACGGGTGCGCCGGCATCAGACCCACCGGCCAAGTATGCGACATTGGCGTCGTTGACGGCCGAGGCGGCGAAGAAGGGGTAGGTGCCCGGGGAGACGCCAGTCATCGAAGCCGTCCAAGCAGCGGCACCGGCCGTCAAAGTGTATACGCCGATATACTCGAAATTGTCCGCTCCCGTGATCCCGGCATACACGTTCCCGGCCGTCGCGGTCACGGCGAAAAACCGAGCGACCCCAGCCGACTTCCCGGCCGAGAAACTGACTATCGCTTGCCCGACCGGGATACCGGTCGCCGTCGAGAGCACAAAACTCGATCCGCCGTTTGCTGACACGTACAGGCCCTTGTTAGTGCCGACGTAGATGTTGGAACCGTCGAAGAACGCGCCGGCCAGATGCAGCCCGGTGTTGGTGTCAGCCGTCGAGAACTTCTGGACAAAGCTCGCGCCGCCGTCGGTCGACAGCCAGACGGTGGTGTAGTCGCTGACGATGAGACGCGACGGATTCTGCGGATCGGCAAACAGGTTGAATGCTCCGCCGCCCGTCGGGTCGGCCACGAGAGGCGTCCAGGTCGCTCCGCCGTCGGTCGATTTGCTCGGGCGGATGAGATCCAACCCGCCGACCACCGTGTAGTCGAGGCAAAATCGGATGAGCGGATCGTTGGTGAAATTGACTTTGGCGTAGTGATTGCCTTGAATCTCGGTGTGATTGACTTCCGACCATTGGGCGCCCGCGTTGGTACTGCGGAACAGTTGGCTCATGTCGGAGGCGATGGTGTATTCGGAGGAGTTGGTCCAGCCGATGCTGGGCGAGTAAAGCGCGCCGCCACCTCCGGAACCGCGCGGCGACCAAGAGGTCGGAGCGGCCGGGACGATACGCGATTCGAGCGTGAGCAGGCAGAGAAGTCGTCGCTTCATGGGTCCATTCCTCGCTTCGGGGGCCGGAAGGCAAACGGGAGGATTGGACGGGGCGCCCCACGAAGCCCGAACGACGGGAGAAAAGGCCGCGGGACGACAACACTATAGCACGCAAATCCGGGCCGGGCCGCGTATCATGGCACAGACTGAGAGTTTCCGGGCGGGCATTGCAATGGGGCGACTTGCATTCTGCGTCATGTTGGTGGCCTGCGCGGCCGACCCGCCGCCTTACGAAACCCGGACCGACCACGATCCGAACGGGACTGGCAAGTTTTACTGTGGCCGGGAGATTGCACTGGTGATGGGCCACGAAGCGGCGGGCTGGCTCGACCGGCCCGAGCGGGAAGAAGAGGAACGCCCGAGCAAGCTCCATGATCTTCTAGCCGTGAAAGCCGGGCAGACGGTCGCCGATGTCGGTGCAGGCAGCGGCTACCACACCTGGCGACTGGCCAAGGCCGTGGGTCCGACTGGCAAAGTGCTGGCCATCGACATCCAACCGGAGATGCTCGCAATCATCAAAGAGAAGGCGGACCGGAAAAAGATCAAACACGTCGAGGGAGTCCTCGGCAAGATCGACGACCCGAAACTCCCGGCCGGCCAGGTCGACCTGGCGATCATGGTTGACGTCTATCACGAGTTTTCACACCCTTACGAGATGATGAGCGGGATCGTGAAGGCGCTGAAGCCCGGTGGCCGGGTGGTACTCGTCGAGTACCGGGCCGAAGACGACAAAGTGCCGATCAAGGAAGTCCACAAGATGAGCGAGCGGCAAGTGATCCGCGAGATGGCCACGTTCCCGTTGAAGCATGTGAAGACTCACGCCGACCTGCCCTGGCAACACGTCATCGTATTCGAGAAAAAGTAACAGATGGGCAGATACTCTTACAGCCGACCCTTCGCCTCGATGTGATAGATGCGCCAGACCGGATTGGTCGTATCGACGTTGATTTCCCAGACACCAATCCGGACGAGCTTGTAGTCGCCCGGCGGCTTGAACATCAATCGGGCATCCAGGTTGTCGAGCGTGTTCGCAATCACCTGCATGGGCACGTCGGTCTGGGCCGCGATCGACCACGGGTTTTGTGACCCCTGTTTGACGACATCGGGCATATGCTTCAGAGCGGGGCCGATCGGCTTGCCTTCCTTGTCGAGCTTGAGCTTGTTGCGCTCGATCAGGAATTCGCGATTCCTGACACGGACCCGCATGCTGTCGCGGAACGAGCTTCCTTTCACGGGGTCGCCCATTTCTTCGAGCACTCTCCAGCGTGGCGGAGACTGTTCGCCGCGCAGCCGACCAAAGTTTTCGGCTAGCCAAGTCGTGAACCCCGGGGCCCATTTCGCGAGCCGAGACTTGGCGAACCGTTCGAGGGCCGCGGCCGGTCGGCCTCGGGCCGCCTCCTTCGTGAGAAACACGATCGCAGCCTGCACGAGCAAACTGAAGAAGATAGCGACGGCCTCGGCGAACTGTCGGGCGCTGGCGTCGAGAGTGGACGGATCGCCGCAACTGTTCCAAGCCAGCGCGACCGCCCGGCTGAGGCAGTCCTCTAGTTCACCGACATTGTCGATGATGTAGACGGCAAGGAACCCGAGGCCGACGAAGTTGAGCAGCCAGAGTCCAACTTGGAAGCCGGCCAATGCCCCCGGGGCCGCTCCGACGCCCCCAGCTAGCGACCCGATTCCCGCCCCGATCAGCGTAGTGGTCAGGACGCCGGCCAATCCGGCCAGCAGCATCGGAACGAGGGATTGGACGACGGCTTCGAAGTCTTCGCCGAGGCGTTTGCTGACGGCCGGGCCGGTGTACGCCCCGGCCAATCGGCAGGCGTCGCCGACGTAGCCGACCTTGTCCCAGAGCCACGGGTCGGCGGACGTGCAGACGGGGTCGGGACCGTTTTGTACGGTCGAGGGTGGCCGGTGCGAAGGGTTGACGGCCCCGGCCGGGTTCTGGCTGTTCGGCAAACGCGAACTCGGCATGCGATTCCTAACCGCCGATTTCGACCTGTGGGAACCCAAGGATGATGTTCCCGCCGTGAGCGGTCAGGTCGCCGATTCGAGCGGCAGGCATGTTGCAGATCAGGACCGTGCCTGAGCCCTTGGCAATGGTGTCCGGTGGGCCGACGCAGGTACACATGTCGCCGACCTTGGCGGCCGGCATCATCCCGATGAGTACCGTCGGCGCACCCGGAGGCAGGATTGGTCCGCCGACGTGGGGGACCACGCCGGTGACCATCGGGCAGACGTGCATATCGCCGACTCGGGCTGCGGGTGGCATGGTAGGTCTCCCCTCAATTGCAGGACTTGTGACCGGTGACTGAGTTATCGGCCTGCGTCGGTAGGGTCGGCGCTGCCTCGGCCGCGTCGGCCGCGGCATCCGGGGCGTCCGGAGATTCCGGCGATTTCGGGCTGCACCCGGCTCCGCTGGACGGCGCACCGCCCGAGTTAATCTTGGTGATGCTACCCTGTATGTCGACGCCGGCCGGCGTGATGCAGACGAAGTTTCCGCCACACTTCAGCGTAATCCCGGCCGAGCATTCGATCACGAGGCCCGAGTTTGCCTTCAGGTGCATGGCAGCCGCGGCCTCGACAGCGAAGTTCGCGGCGGTTTTTTGGGCGATGTCGCCGGCCGTTTCCAGCGAGAAGCCGGCATTGCCTTTCCAGGCAATCTCGTCGGTCACGGTCCAGCTTGCCTTGTCACTGTATTTGACCTTGGACGCATTTTTGACCTCGAGTGATTGCGAGCCCTCTACCAGGGTGACATGGTCTGCCTTGTATTTCGCCGACGCCTTGCCTGTCACCTCGATGTTCTGCGCCGTACTGATCTTCAGGTGTGCATTGCCTTTGACCAGGACCTTCTGGTCCTTGGAGATCACGATGTCCTGATTGCCATCGCCGTCGACGGTGCCCACGAGCAATTTCATGTCACCGCCGATAATCTCGGTGTGGTTCTTGTGGAGCTTCAGGTTGCGGTCGACGAGCACTTCCTCGAACTGTGTGCCCTGCTTGGCCCCGTCTTTCTCAATACCGACGATCAGGTGGCGATCGTGCATGATCGCTTCCATGCAATCGTTCTGAATGCGGATGTCGAGGTTCTTCTGCCCGTGCATGAAGATCTGCTCGGCGCTCTTCTTATCCTCGAAGCGGATTTCGTTGTAGCCTTCGCCGCCCATCGAGCTGTTGGATTTGATCCAGCTTCGGGTCTTGTTGTCGGGAAGTGTGTAGGCAGGCATCTGATTGGCGTTGTAAACGCTGCCGGTGACGATCGGCTGGTCCGGGTCGCCTTCGAGGAAGTCGATCACGACTTCCTGCCCGATGCGCGGGAGGTGGAACATGCCCCACTGCCGGCCGGCCCACGGCGTGCTCACCCGCAGCCAGCACGAACTGCTCGCGTTTTTTTTTCCTTCGCGGTCCCAGTGGAACTGCACTTTGATCCGGCCGTACTTGTCCGTGAAGATCTCCTCGCCGGACGGCCCGACGACTGTTCCCGTCTGGGAACCCGCCACCACCGGCTTCGCGGTGCGGCGGGGCGGGGCGTACACGGCGGCCGCCGGGATCACCGTGAACGAGTTCTGGTAGGAGAAGCCCTCTTGCCCCGAGCTTCGGTAATCGTCCTGCACGACGGCCGTGTGACTCACCGAAACCACGATGTAGCTTCCGTCCGGCTTCAGATCCTTGTGGACCGGGTCATCGGACAGGGTCTTCAATGTGAACTTGTGGCCCGGCGTGATCTGCCGGCAAGTGCTGATGCCCTTGCCAATGACGGCGAGGGCCGACTCGGCATTGGCCCGGATCTTCACCGTCCGAGTGCCGTCGGTCCCGATCTTGCCGACATCCGCGGCGCGCTCGGCGCCACCGGGGTCGACGCCGTCAAATCGCTGGGCGAACTCGCCGGGGTAGTCGTAAAGCTCCAATGAGTCGTTGCCGACGTTGAGCTTGTGACTGACTTTGCCCGTCTGAAGCGTCGTCGGGATGTTCGCCTTGCTCTCGTAGTTCTCGTTGGGGGATTCGAAACAGTGATCCCACAGTGTGACTTTTCCGGCGGTCAATTCTTGCGTCTTGCCCCACTCGTAAATGAACTCCTCGTCGGCCGTCGGGGCCTGCGCCACGTTCTTATATGTCAGCGTCGACGGGGCCGGCACGTCCGGACTGCTGCCGGGGCCGGTGATAACCAGTTTGTGTGCGCCGTCGGAGTGTTTGAAGAAGTAGTGGATGCCCTCTTCTTCCATCAGCCGGCTGGCAAAATTCCAATCGCTTTCGCGGTATTGCACGCAGTAATCCCGCGGCTGGAACGTGCCCTGAGCCTCGTAGGAAGTGTCGATGCCGGTCAGGACTTTCTTCAGAATGTCGATCACCGTCAGTTGCTGGAAGATCCGGCTGCGGGTGACCTTGGTCAGCGTCCAGACCTTGGGCACAACTTCCATGCGCCAGCGGGACCATTCGCCGTCGCTCTCGCCCAAGGTCAGGCTCCGGCAGATTCCGTTGCAGTACCGAATCGGACTGTTGGAAGCCATCGACACAAACTTCACCGTGATCGATTGCCCGAGCAACGAATCGAAGGCGATGTTGGCATTGGACTTCGCGATTCCGTCGATCGTGTACCGGAACAATTCGGAGATCGCCTCGTCGGCCTGGAAGCCGGTAATAAGAATTTTGTCCGGCCCCAAAGGGGTGGTCACGGCGATCGGGCGACCTGTCTGTGTCGGTTCCGGCATGGGGGACTCCAGCAGAGCCGGCCGAGTTCGGCCGGGTGGTGTTTGTCATACCGTCCGGTCATACCGGCGGCGCGGGCGGACCATATATTGCCTTCTGACCGTTCCATTCCGGAGAGCCTGACTTATGCCGCAGGATCCGTCCCGCCCTTCCTGGAAAGGCGATGATCGCTCCAAGGCTCCCGGGCAGCCGCCCCGGTCCGGTGGGGGTGCCCAATACACATGGAAGCCGGGCGATAGTGGTCCCCCGGCACGCAAGGCTAAGGCCTATATCGTCTTCGGGCTCGGATTGGCCGTGCTCGCCGGCATCGCTTGGCTCGTCTACCAGCTTCTCCCGACCCGGCCGACGTGTGTCGTCGTCGTTTCCGCCGACAGTCGGCCTGTCGCCGACAACCTCGGCCTGCCTCTCAATATCTACGGCCACCGCGGCGCACGGGATTTCCTTGCGTGGGCGAATTCCGGTGATCGGGCCGAGCGCAAGTGGGCCACCATCCTCGGTGATCGCGGTGTGCCTTGGCCTGTGGCAACCGGTCGCCGCGAAGACGACTGGCTCCGCGCCTTGGCCGATCGGTCCGAAGACACCCTGTTCCTGTTCATCTCGCAGCCCGGCGGCGCTGACGAAGCCGGCAAACCGTTCTTGTTTGACGATCAGGCCGGCCGGCTCGAAGTCGCCAAGCTGCTACAATCGCTCCGCCCCATCAACAAGAAGAAGTTCGTCGTATTCGACGCGACCCACATCCCCACCGACTGGCGGCACGGGATCATCGTCAACGACTTCGCACAGGGGCTCAAGAACCTCGACGGCCAGATCGCCGACGACCCGAACCTGCTCGTGTTGTGCGCCAGCGGGCCCGACCAGCGATCGTGGGTCAGCGAGGAGTTCGGCCGGAGCGTGTTCGCCCATTTCCTGATCGAGGGACTCAGCGGCGGCGCGATCGGCGGCAAGCCGGGCCCGATCACCCCGCGAGACCTCTTGCCTTATGTACGAGCCAAGGTCGACGACTGGGTGCAGAAGAACCGCGCCGACAGTCTGAGGCCGTTCCGCCAGGAGCCGTTCCTGCTCCCGGAGAATTCCGAAGATCGCTCGGCAAGGTTCGTCCTGGCCTATGGCGATCCCAACTACAAGGAAGCGGGCCCGCCGCAAAAGCGACCGCTCAAGGAGGCGGACCTGCGGGCCGCCTGGCAGAAGCACGACGAACTGGCTGGAACGACGCCCGGCCCGTGGGTGAACACGCCTCGCCTCTGGCGTCGCTATCGCGACCTGCTGATCCGCTACGAACAATTCATGCGGGCCGGCGATGACGACACGGCCGACAAGCTCCGCAGCACGATCGATGCGACGGCCGCCAAACTCGACGCCGCCCGGGCCGCGCCGGGCCTGCCCGCGCTCTCGGCCGGGTTCGCCATGCCGGCCGCGCTCGGCCGGGATATGACCGTCAGCCCGGTCAAAATGAGCGAGATCCTGCAAAGTAAGGAGCCTCTATCCGTCAATCTGAAAGGGCTGGCGACCACGGGCGATGAATCCGTGCCCCGACTCAAGCTGTTCGCCGGTCTGCTCGACCGCATCGTCGAGAAGCCCGATCAACTCACGGAACTCGCCGCCCGATTTTCCGAAGCCGACGACGGCGCGGTCAATCGACCGATGGAAGCGCACCTCGCCGTGATGCTCGCGAAGTATGCCACGCCGCCGCGCGGCGCACGCCCGCCGGTGGACGTGATTCAGTCGGCCATTACTGTCCGTCGGCTGGCCGAGGACGCGGCCCTGATGGTCGGGACCACCCCGGGCCATCCCTACAGCGAGCGCTTCCCGAAGGGCCTCACCGACGCTCTGACAAAGGCCGACCGCGACCGCCGGCGGGGCGAAGACCTGCTGTTCGCGAACCCGGCCCAGTCGGCCGACGCTGTGAAACTCCTCGAAATCGCGAAAGCGGGATACGATGCGATCCGCAAGGCCACTGGCCCCGTCCGCGCCGCGTGCGACGCGCGGGACCGCAACTTCGCCGACGCGCCGGCGATGGCCGCGTGGGCCGCGCTCGAGGCGGCCGGGATCCCGGAAATCCTGCTGACCAAGCCAGAAAACCACTGGCGAGTCCTCCACCAGCTGGCGGACCGCGTCGAGAAGACGGACCCCCTTGCCGCGACACCAGGCGATCTGGCGGACCTGCAGACCTTGGCCGACGACGCGGCGCGGATGCTCACGGAGTCGCATAACATCTATCGCGGATCGGTCATGTCGCTCCTCAACTCTCCCGAGACCGCTACACAGTCGTACCGCCAGCATGCCGAGAACGCGCTCGTGGTTCCGGGTCTCTTGAAGGCCGAGGATCGCGTCCGCCTCGTCATCCGCGTTCGCGAAATAGGCTTCAAGCTGGCCCAGGGGACCGAAGCACCGACGCAGGGCAAGGCCGTCACCGAATCGGAACTGGCCCGCTGCCAGGGGCGGTATGCCCGCGCCATTCTCGGGGAGTCCGTGGTTGATCGGCTCAGCGACGCGACCCATGCCAAGTTCGCCGACCTGCACGACGACAAGACTCTCGGCTCGAAGCTGGGGGCCATCTGGTCCAAGCTCGTGGCCGAGACCGACCGCGCGGCCAGCGACGACGCGGCCAAGACGCCGTTCCCGCTCCCCTGGCGCGAGCGGCTGAGCCTGGTGGCCGGGACTGGAACGGAACCGGCCAATGAGCCAGCGCTGCTCGCCCGAGCCGAACGGTGGAACGAGGTATTCCGACGGCTGGCCCGCCGATCCGAACTCGACCACTGGTACGACGAGCGCGGCCAGCCGTTCTCCGGGAAGTTGGCCCGCAAGTTCCTCCAATGCCTGCCCGAGCCGGAATCGAACGACTCGATTCGCTTGCTCGACCAACGCCGTGAGCAGGGCGTCTTCCGCATCCAGCCCCCGGCAGAGCGTGTCCTCACCACCGAGCGAAGCGTCGCGCCGCGGTTTGTCGTGAAGGCGATCGATCCGCACTTCGATCCCGGCTTTGCGACGGTTGTGCCCAAGCTGAACGCCTCGAGCCTGGCGCTCGGCACGCCGGCCGCTCCGAAGCCCGTGCTGCTCGACCGCGATCAGGACGACGCCGTCGCTCTCACCGCGCCGGAGCCGCTCGACAAGGTCGGCGAGAAGGCCGACGCGATGCTGGCGCTTTCGGGCTATTACCGCGGGCAAGTGGAATCCAACGCGATCGCCAAACTGCCGATCAAGCCGATCCCGGACCTCACGATCAACCGCCCCGCGCCGCCGCTCACCGCCCAACTCGGTGCCCGAGCCGACGACGACCTCGACCTCGGCGCCATCGCCATTGTGTTCGATTGCTCGGGCAGCATGAACGAGGGCGGGAAGTTCACGGCCGCCAAGGCAGCCCTCCAGCGATTCCAGGCGGAATTGCCGCAAGGGGCTCTCGTAACTCTCTGGGCCTACAGCCACGACGGTTCGCCGGACGACAACATCCAGCAACTTCTGCCGTTGACGGCCTGGGACAGAAACGACCCGCGCAAGGCGAACCTGCTCTTCGAGAAAGTCCGCGATTTGCGTGCGAAGTATCTGACGCCGCTGGTCGACACCATGGTCCGCGCGGCCGACGATCCGGCTTTCCGGAATGCGCCCGGGTTCAAAACACTGCTCGTGCTCACCGACGGCTGCGACCAGAAGACCAACGAGCGACCGACCAAGGAATACAACGAGGCCGTCGCCGCCCGCTTCCGCACGGAGTTCGTGGACAAGGACCGGGGCGTATCGGTCCGCATGGTCCTGTTCCAACTCGGCGAAGACCGGGCCGCGGCCGAGACGCAGTTCAAATCGATCGATGCGGTGCCGACGCCCAGCGGCAAGACTGAGGCGGCCAACGCCCAGGAACTGGCCGAGTTGCTTGCCGCGTCCGTCCGGCCGCGGGTCGGGCTCTTCCGCGGGACCACGCAGGTCAAGGATTCCGCGTTTCTCGCGAAGCGTCAGAAGGAACCGCTCGACTGGTATCCCGAGCCGCCGCTCACGCAGTTCGGCGAGTTCACCGTCCGCTGTCGAAACTCCGGTCAACGCATCGTGCTCGACCCCGGCGATCGGCTCGGCCTGCGGATTCGCAAGGGATCGGGCGGTCTCAAGTTCACACGCCTCTTGATGGCCGACGATGCCGAGCGGTCCGGCCTGCGGATGCTCGCGGGGCTGACCGACGAAGCGCCGTTCGCGCTCGGGCTGGTCAACAACTTCATCGAGGGCTCCGGCGCGAGCATCCGCGGCAAGTTCTCGCTCGATTGCCGAAAGCCCGCCCGCCCGGACGAGGACATTGTCCGCCTCGAACGGCCGAAGTTCGCATGGTGGGAGTTCAAGGCCATCGGCCGGAAGGACATTCCCAGCCGGTCGCGGGTCACACTGCTCTACGGAGCGCCCGCGCCGCTTTACGACCTGGCCTGCGATCGCTGGCCGCTGGAAGGAGGCAATCGCCTGCCGCCCAGCGTCGAGGTCTGGGCGACGATGACCGATCCGGAGCCGGCCGACACCCGCGAACTCCCGCCGGGTGAAAAACTGGTCGACGTACCGGCCGACGGCAAGGCCGCCGTCATCGAGAGCGCGGGCTTCGAGCCGTTCGCCGTTTCCCAGGCCGACGGCACGACCACGGAGCAGGAGTGCCTTGTGGTGCGAGTCTACTCGCCCCAGGGCACCCGCTACTGGGTACAAGTCGACGGCAGCGTGAAAGCCGAGGTCCAGCGTTACTACAACGATGCGAAGCGGAGCACGGCCGCCTTCTGGCTCCCGGCCGACGCCAAGACCCGGCCTGTGCGGATGAAGCTCATCAGCGTCGAGGCTGCCAAGACAAAGGCGACCTTCCTCAACCGCGACCTGCCGGACAAGTGAACCCGGCGATTAACGGAGCTCCTCCAGATTCGCCGACAGGGCGGCAATCTGGGCCTCCAGCACCGCGACCTGCTCGCGCTGCTGGGCCACGAGTTCCGCCGGCGCACGACTGACGAAGCTCTCATTGGAGAGCTTTGCCTTCGTGGCCGCGAGAAACTTCGTCTTCTCGGCGATCTGCTTCGTCAGCCGATCCACTTCCTTGGCCGGGTCGATCAAACCGACCAGCGACACGAACGCCTCGTAGTCGCCCGCCACGTGCGAGGCTTTCTGCGCGGGCTTGGGCGCGTCCGGCCCGAACGTGCAGGTGCCGATCCCGGCCAGGCTCCGGATGAACGGCTCGAGCGCCTGCAACTCCGCCGCCACGGTCGCGGAGCACTTCACGCTCACGTCGAGGGCGGCCTTCAGGTCTACTTGATACCGGTTGCGCACTTCGCGCACGAAGCGCACGAGGTCCTGCATCCGGCTGATGCGGGTTTCCGTCGAGTTGTCGATCCATTCGGCGGGCCAGGTCGGCCAAGGTGCTGTCACCGCGCTCGGACCGGCTGCCGTTGGCGTCGGCATTCCGCGCACCGGGGCGGCAGTGGCGAGAGCTTCCCAGATCGACTCGGCGAGGAACGGCATCACCGGCTGCACCAGTCGCACGATCCCGTCGAGCACGGTCGCGAGCACGCGCTGTGCCGTGGGACGGGCCGCGTCGTCCTTGAGTCGACCCTTCGACATCTCCACGTACCAGTCGCAGAACTCGCTCCACGTGAAGTCGTAGATCAGGCGAGCCACCTCGCTGAAGCGGAACGCTTCGAGGTGTCCCGTCACTTCGTTCGTCACGGCCGCCAGTCGGCTGAGAATCCAGCGGTCTTCGACCGGGAGCATCGCCACGTCGACGGCCGCGGGGCTGTAGCCTTCGAGGTTCAGCAGCAGGAACCGTGATGCGTTCCAGAGCTTGTTGGCGAAGTTTCGGCCGGGCTCGAACTTCTCGCTGGCCTGCTTGGCGGTGGGCAACTCGGGGTCGTCGGTCGGCCAGGGCCCGCCCGGGCGGAACGGCTTCTTACACGCCGGGCAGGCGAGCTTTTTCGTCCGCATGTACATGTGCTCCTGCTTCACGGGCACGAGCACGTCGCAGTGCGGGCACACGTTGGCCACGGGCAGCCGGGCGTCCTGCGTCTCGGTAGTCATGTGGACCATCGTGAACCGCAGGGCGTCGGTGCCGTACCGGTCGATGATGTCGAGCGGGTCCACACCATTGCCCTTGGACTTCGACATCGACTCGCCGAACCCGTCGAGAATCTTCGGGTGGATGTACACGTCGTCGAACGGCACCTCGCCGAGGTTGTAAAGCCCCGTGAGCACCATCCGCGCCACCCATAGCGTGATGATGTCCCGGCTGGTGATCAGCACGTTGGTGGGGTAGAAGTACTCCAACTCCGGCGTCTTCTCCGGCCAGCCGAGCGTGCTGTGCGGCCAGAGCGCGGAACTGAACCAGGTGTCGAGCACGTCTTCATCTCGAATGCAGTCGCCGTGCCGAATGGCCCAGATGAGATCCGATGGTGCCTTCCTCGGGTCGTTGTCCGCGTAATACACGGGTGGTTGATCCGTGTTCACTCGGTTGTTGTTTACTTTGCAGAATTGTTCCAACTCGGATTCGGCTCGGTGTGTCTTCGCGCACACAAACGCCTTCGCGCCTTCGTCACAATGCACCGCAATCTCATCGCCAATCCCCGCGGCCTTTGCAAAGGCTGCGAGAGCTTCTCGAAACTCCTGGTGGACGCGCGTTTCGCTCTCATTCTCGTGCATTCCATTTCGGGCGTGATGCAACAGGTCGAGCGTGAAGTGCCACACCGGTATCCGGTGTCCCCAGTAGAGTTGCCGGCTTATGCACCAGTCGCGCTTTTCGGTGAGCCAGTCGAGGTAGCTCTTGGCGTAGCGGTCCGGGGTGATCTTCACTTTGCCCGCGGTCACTGCATCCATCGCCATCTGGGCGAGGCCCGGCTTGCCGTCGTCGCGGTCGGCCATCTTCACGAACCACTGGTCGCTCAGGAACGGCTCGATCGGCGACTTCGAGCGGTCGCTGTACTTCAGCGGGATCATGCGATCCTCGCGGCCCTCGAAGAACCCGAGTGCCTCCATCTTGGCCACCACGGCTTCGCGGGCCGCAGCGCGGTCCAGGCCGGCGAACTCGCCGCCCTCAGCATTGATCGTGCCGTCGGGGTTCAGGATGTTGATCATCCCGATGTGCGGGTTGCGGGTCCAGCAGGCGTAGTCGTTCGGGTCGTGGGCCGGCGTCACCTTCACGCAGCCGGTGCCCAGTTCCGGGTCGGCGAGCAGGCCGTCGGCGATGATCGGGATCTCCCGGCCGTTCAGCGGGATGCGTAGCTTTTTTCCGATGAGTGATTTGTAACGCGCGTCGGAGGGGTGCACGCAAACGGCCGTGTCGCCGAGCATCGTTTCGGGCCGGGTGGTGCTGAAGCGGATGAAGGTGTCGGGGGCGTCGGCGAGCGGGTACTTGAACGTCCAGAATCCGCCGGGCGTGTCTTCCACATACGTCTCGTCGTCGGCCACGCTGGTCTGGAGTTGCGTGTCCCAGTTCACGAGCCGTTTGCCGCGGTAGATGTACCCGTCGCGGAACATCTTGAAGAAGGTCTCGCGCACGGCCTTCGAGCACACGTCGTCGAGGGTAAAACGCGTGCGCCCCCAGTCGCAGGAACAGCCGAGCCGTTTGAGCTGCCCGAGGATGCGGGCCTCGTACTTCGCCTTCCATTCCCAGATCCGCTCGATGAGCTTCTCCCGCCCGAGGTCGTGTCGGGTCTTCTTCTCCTGCGAGAAGATGAGCTTCTCCACCACGGCCTGCGTGGCGATCCCCGCGTGGTCGGTGCCCGGCATGTACAGGGCAGACCGGCCCTGCATCCGCCGCCAGCGGATCAGGACGTCCTGCAGCGTATTGTTGAGCGCGTGCCCCATATGCAGCGCGCCGGTCACGTTGGGCGGCGGGATCACGATGGTGAACGGCTTCTTCGAAGGGTCGACATCGGCGTGCCCGACCTGCTCATTGTCCCACCGGTCCAGGTATTTCTCCTGGGCGGCTTTCGGGTCGTAATGCTTCGGCAGCGCGTCGGCCAGGGACATCGGATTCACCCGTTCGGAAGTGTCGTATTCAGGTCGGAACACAGAAAAGACGGCCCGCGGCGGACCGTGTTCACGGAATTGTTTTAAGAACTGGCCCGCGAATCGGTTCGGCAAGCGGTCATTCGGGCGGGTACATCCGGTAGAGCATCAGGTACACCACCACGCCGGTCACGCTGACGTAAATCCAGATCGGCATGGTCCAGCGGGCGATCCGCCGGTGCCGGTCGATCTGATCTCTCAGCCCGAGGTACAGCGAAGTCGGGGCCAGCACGGCCACCGCGACAGCGAGGACGGTGTGACTGAGCAGGACGGTCAGGTAGATCGTCTTCGGCAGTCCCTCGGTCGTAAACCGCGTCGGCCGACCGTCGCGGACGATGAAATGGTAATGCAGATAGCTGGCGAGGAAGACGGCCGAGACCGCAAACGCGGAGATCATGCACGCCTTGTGCAGGCAGATCCGCCGGCCGCGCACGGCGATCCAGCCGACGACGAGCAGCACTGCCGCCAAGCCGTTGAGACACGCATTGATCGCCGGCTGATCCATCCGTTACCCGTGGAGTTGGCGGACAGCTTTCTTGAGCTGCTCGATCCCTTCGGGCGTAGTCGCGGGGAACCACCCTCGGACGCGCCCGTGCCGGTCGACCAGTGTCAGGCGGTCGGAATGGTCGAACTTGTTGCCGGGTGTGGCATCCTTCGACGTGTTGCGGTCGAGGCCCTGCTTGAGTTGCTTCGTGACGAACTGCTCGACGTCGGCGCGGTCGCCGGTGAGGAACAGCCAGCGGTCGGGCTTCGCCCCGAATGTCTCAGCATAGGCCCGCAACTTTTCGGGCGAATCGTGTTCGGGGTCGACGGTGATCGAGACGAGCCGGACGTCCGGCAGGTCGGCCAGTTCACCCTGCAACCGGGCAACTGCGCCGGAGAGTGCGGGGCATTGCGTCGTGCAGCAGGTGAAGAAGCAGGCGTATACGGCGACTTTGTCTTTCAGATCGCCGTCGGTGAGTTTCGCGCCAGTGGACGAGGTGAAGGAGAATCGCCCGAGTTCGCCGAAATCGTCGAGTGGTTCGCCCGGCCGGCCGCGCAGGGCCATGAGCCCGAGCATGGCCACCATCAGGACGAACAGGACTGCGCGCATCGTTCGCAGGGCCGTCGTCATTTGCCGGCCATGCTCTTCCAGTACAGGACAATGTCCGGCAGCAGGGCGAAGATCAGAAACGGCGCCAGGATGAACGACGGCAGGATCATGAAGTACAGCTTGCTCCAGTCCCACTTCACGTGCATGAAGATCAATGCCACGAGCGTCGCCTTGATAACGGCGACGCCCAGTATGATCGCGAACGCGGTCTGTTGCGACATCGTCCCCTTGTGGACGAGCGTGTTGGCCACGAACGAAACGGCCGTGAATACGCACAGGGCGATGAACACGGCGATGTACGAGCCGACCGACGCGCCGTGAGCGTGGTTATCGTGAGTATCGTGCGACATTGAATTCTCCCATCGAGCCCGCACGGGCGTTGGTATCAGACCAGGTAGAGCAGGGGGAACAGGAAGATCCACACGAGGTCGACGAAGTGCCAGTACAGGCCGGTCAGTTCGACGAACGATTCGTGCTGCGGGCCGAACGTGCCGGCCATCGCCTTGAGCAGGATGATTCCGAAGATGATCAGGCCGACGAGCACGTGGATGGCGTGGAAGCCGGTCATGGCGAAGTAGCACGACGCCCACATGTTGCCGTACGGAATGTAGGGCGGCAGGCCGAGGTGCTCCGTCGGGTGAGCCTTCAGGATTTCGTTGACCCGTTGACCGACTTCGAGCGGGTTGAGCGGGGGCACACCCTTGATGTTTTCGGCCGGCTTGGCGTCGACGCCGTCCAAGGCCTTGTACAGCGATTCCGCGGCCTTGTATACGTCGGAGTCTTTCTTTAGGTGGGCGGTCTCTGGAGTCTCGACGAGGGCTTTGAGTTGGGCCCTGACCCGGTCCTTGTACTGGAAGCCGATGTCGGAGTTTTCCAGGTGGTCGCCGATCCGGCCGGGCAGAATCCCGTGTTCGAACTTCGCCTTATACTCCCACGCCTTGATGCCCATGAACACGATGCCCAAGGCCAGCGTCAGGCCGATCCAGCGGACTGCTTTCTGAACCTGCTTCTGCCCGAGGGCGTGGTGCGCGAGCACGACGCTGAGCGACGAGCAGATCAGTACGAAAGTGTTGATTGCACCGGCGAGTTCGACGAGGTGAACGTCGTGCGGGGCGGGCCAGTGGACGTGGGCCACGGCGTTGCCGAGGCTGATCGTCTTGTCCGGCGTCGATTGCCGGAGGACGATGTAGGCCCCAATCAGCCCGGTGAAGAACATGATTTCGGTAACAAGAAAGAGCCACATGGCGAGCTTGCCGTTGGACAGCGGCAGGCCCATCTTCAGGCTCGCTTCGGGCTCGTGATGAACCGCGGACATATCGGTACCCTTCTTCAGATCGACAGATATTTGGCGCCCAGCAGCAGGGCCAGCAGCGCGGGCAGGTAGACGATGGACACGCGGAGCACCCGCCGGGCGGTAGCCACGCTCGGCTCCCGGCGGAACGCGAGGGCGGGCCGGAGGAAGTACAGGCCTAGCGCGATCGCGCCGGCCGCGTAGCCCCATGAAGCCCCGAGCGCCTGCCCGGCCAGCAGCGTCACCGGGATCAGGGCGAGCAGATAGACGACCATCTGGCGGGCGGTCAGCCTGCCATCCGTATCGGTCACTGGTAGCATCTGGTGGCCGGCCCGGGCGTACTCCTCGCGGTAAATCCAGGCGATGGCGAGGAAGTGGGGCACCTGCCAGAAGAACAGCACGAGGAAAAGGGCAAGCGCGGGGCGGTCAATCGTCCCCGTCACGGCCGTCCAGCCGATCACCGGAGGCAGAGCGCCTGGCACTGCACCAATGAGCGTGTTCAGTGTGGTCCGCGTTTTGCTTGGCGTGTAGGCGAAAACGTACGAGAGCAAGGTAAATGCCGTGACGGCCGCGGTGGCCGAGGGCAGCACGAGTAATTGATACGCCAGCCCGACCGCTCCAAGAGCGACACCGAGCGCGAGCACTTCCCACGGGGCGAGTCGGCCGGCCGGGAGCGGGCGATTCTGAGTTCGCCGCATAAGCGTATCGGATTCCCGCTCGATGTACTGATTGAGCGCGCTGGCAGACGCTGTGACCATCGTCGTGCTGAGGAGCGCGTGAATGAGAATTGCCAGTGGCACGCGGTCGACGGAGGCCAGCATGGCCCCGAAGGTGACGGTGATGAGTACCATCACGGCGATGCGGGGCCGGGCCAGTTGCGCGTAATCGGCCACGCGTGCGGTGGACACGTCGATCCGGGCCGGGGACAGCGACGTCGCCACACTCACGCCACGGCCTCCGCGATGGGTTCCCGGACAAAAGTTCGACAGGCCCGAGCGGCCATGATCACCGCGACGGCAACGAGCAGATAACCGCACACGGCATGGCTGGACCGCAGGATCGCATCCGCACCCGTAATTCGGCGGACGGATGCGTCGAAGAACCCGTTGCCGAACCGTGCCAACCAGGATTCCACACCGAGGACGATTTGCAGGGTCAGCAGGCCGTGCGTCATTCCGATGATGGCCTTCGACCCGCCCGACCGGGCAAGGCGCACAGCGGTGACCGCGAGCGTGATGGCCGCGACAAACGCGAACAGAAGGTGCAGACGACCGGCCATCGGTGAAGTCAGGTGCCGAAGCGCGGCCCCGGCAAAAACTTGAGCATAGACCGCGATCAGAGCCAGGAACGCCCATGCGCGCAGTCCGCGGACGGGGCGTGCAATCGCTCCGTCTTCCGGATACCGATACTGCGCCTCATCGACCGAGGAGTGGCTGGAGAGCATTGCGGCTGCGAGCACGACCAGCCCGAAGACGACCTGCGAGAATGATCCGTGGATCGCGGCCAGACTGCCGCCGAGCAGGGCGTTGAGGTGGACGCGGAGGCCGCCGAGCAACCCTTGCACCATGACGCAGATCAGGAGTACCACGCCGACAATCCGCAGCCCCCAGTCCTTCGACTGGGCGGCAATGGTGAGGCAAGCGTAGACAAAGACCGCGAGGGCCGCGAGGGCCAAAGCGGCGGCAACTCCCGGTGGAACGCTGAGCGGCGTGCCGGGTGGCATTTTCCGAGTCTGTGCGATGAGGACGCCGTGCAGCCAGCCAAACGCTCCGAGTAGCAGGACGACGGACGCCAGCCCTCCCCAGCGGAGGTCGCGGCGGGATTCGGTGACGATCAAGCCGAGCGCGAGGACAGCCATAAACGCGCCAGTGGTCCATCCAAGCAAGCGGTGGGTATGCTCAACGATGAACCCGGCGTCCGGCTCGCTCCAGTCGATGACCACGAGCCGCCATGGCTCCGTCGGCCAGACAGGATCGGCCATGCCGACGCGAAAACTGGTGACGAAAGTGCCCAGCACGAGCAACCCGAAGGTGATCGCGGCGGTCACGTAGGCCAGTCTTCGCAGTTTCGGGTAGATGGCAGCGCTCGGACACGGGTCCGCGGGGTGAACCGGATCACCCCGCGACGGGGAAACATCATCAATGGGCGTGCGCGGGGACCGCCTCGGGCACGTCCAGGTTCGGAGCTTGCGGGGCGTAGTCTTCGCCGGGCAGCGACTCCGGGCCGGAGTATTCGTAGGGCCCGCGGACGACCAGAGGCTCCTTCTCGAAGTTGCCGTGGCCCGGGGGACTCGGCGTGCCCCACTCGAGGGTGTTGGCCTTCCACGGATTCCGCGTCGCCTTCTTACCGGCGAACAGGCTGATGAACACGTTGGCGACGAAAATGAACTGGGCAAAGCCCATGATGATCGCCCACACGCTGATCCAGGTGTTCAGCCCCTGCAGGTGCTCCATCGAAGGAGCGTCGACCGGCATTGCGTACCGCCGGGGTTGACCGGCCATGCCGACCAAGTGCATCGGATAGAACGCGGCATTGGCCGAGACGAACGTGATGGCGAAGTGGATCTTGCCCCAAGTCTCGTTCATCATCCGGCCGAACATTTTGGGGTACCAGTAGTAGACCCCTGCGAAGATGCCGAAGATGCTCGACATGAACAGAACGTAGTGGATGTGGGCGACGATGAAGTAGGTGTTGTGAAAGTACATGTCGACCGGCGTGGCCGCCATGAAGATGCCGGACAGGCCGCCGATCACGAACATGCCGACAAACGCCAGGGCGTTGAGCATCGGCGTCGTGAACTCGATCTTGGCGTTCCAGGTCGTGCCGAGCCAGTTGAACACTTTCACGGCGCTGGGCAGGGCGATCATGATCGTGGCGAGCATGAAACCGGTACCGAGCCGCGGGTCCATGCCGCTTTGGAACATGTGGTGGCCCCACACGATGAAGCCGAGGCCGGCGATGCCAGCGATCGCGAGCACCATGGGCCGGTAGCCGAAGAGCGGCTTGCGACCGAAGGTGGCGAGAATGTCGGAGACCATGCCCATCGCCGGCAGGATCATGATGTACACGGCCGGGTGGGAGTAGAACCAGAACAGGTGTTGCCAGAGAATCGTCTGGCCACCGCCCGGCCCGCTCGTCCAGTTGCCAATCGTCGCACCGGCGGGCGGCAGGAAGAACGTGGTACCGATGGTCTTGTCGAGAAGTTGGAAAATCAGAGCAACGGTGAGGACGGGGAGTGCCATCGCCTGCAGGATCGCGGTAATGAACATCGCCCACACGGTCATCGGCATGCGGAAAAAGGTCATGCCGGGCGCCCGCATGTTGATGATGGTGGTGACGTAATTCACCGAGCCCATCATGGACGAGATGCCGACGAAGGTGAGCGAGGTGAGCCAGAGAATCTGGCCCATGCCCGATCCCTGTGAGGCGTGCGACGCGGTGCCGTTGCCCGGCGCGAGGCCGAGCGACGAGATCGTCGGGTAGCTGGTCCAGCCCGAGGAGGCCGCCCCGCCGAAGCAGAAGAAGCTGACGAGCATGATGATGAAGGCGGGCCACATGAACCAGTAGCTCAACATGTTGAGCACGGGGAAGGCCATGTCGGGCGCGCCGATCATCAGCGGGATGGTGAAGTTGCCGAACGCACCGGTGAGCCAGGGGATGATGACGAAGAAGATCATCACCGTGGCGTGCATAGTGAAGAGCATGTTGTAATAGTCGGGTGGCATCTTGCCGCCGGCCGAGCCGCCGAAGAGCCATTTGCCGATCACGGGGATCTCGGCGTCGGGCCAGCCGAGTTGCGTCCGCACGCCGAGCGCGAGCAAGCCGCCGAGGAACAGGAAGATCATCGAGGTAAAGAGGAACTGAATCCCGATGATCTTGTGATCCTGCGAGAAGACGTACTTGGAAACGAAGCTCTGTTCGTGTGTATGACTGGCTGCACTCATGCGCTGGGTATCCGGTGGGCGGGTTCCAGAAATCGGCGCGGGGAAGTCGGCCCCGCTGTCGCCTGCCGCGGCCGGTGTCGTGAGACCCGGCCGCGAGTTGTTGTTTCATAGGCCGGGGCCGTACCCCCGCCCGATCGTTCGCTTACGGATTGGCGGCGACGCTCGCGCCGCCCTTGGAATCGCTCAGCTTCTCGGCCTGGGCCAGCCATGCGAGAAAGTCTTCTTTGGTCGGATGGACGTAGAGTTTGCCCCGCATCAGGCTGTGCCGCGTGCCGCAGTATTGGGTGCAGAGAATGTCGAAGTCGTACTCGCGGTCGTACTTGTCGCCCGTCTCGGAGATGCCAATCTTCCACGTGTCTA